>NZ_CP126161.1:2400000-2700000 GCF_030127105.1 Haloarcula pelagica
AACTCGTCCACGAGGCCGGGCCGGAACTCGACGGCGACCGCGTCACGCTCCGTGGCGTCGCCGATCCTGATGTCCTCCGCGGTCGGACGCTTTCGGCCGGCCAGTCGGTCGTCGTCTTCCCCCAGGACGAGACCGTCCGGATCGTCTGGATCGAATCCGAGGGGGAACCGTCCTCCTACATCCTCTCGCGGTTCGACATCGGGGCGACGGTCGCCTCCGGTCGGTTCCCCGGCGGGACGATCTTCACCGGCAACGCCACCGAGATCACCACCATCGCCGGCGACGGCGGCACCGTCAGCGTGGTCCCGAACGCCAGCGGGATCGAAGCCATCGGCCCGCCAAACGCCGATGTCACCGGCGACGGCGCACCGGGTGTCCCGTACGTCAACGGGAGCGGGGCCGTCAAACTCGTCGACGCGACCGGGGACGTGACCACCGTCACGACCAGCGCGACCGTCCCCGATGTCACCGAAGACAAGACGCGCCTGGCCACCGGCTCCTGGAACGGGAGCCCGCCGTCGGTGTTTTTCGTCAACGACACGAGCCCGTCGGCCATCTACCGAGCGACGCCCGCCGGCGGCGGGACCGTCGTCGCGGCGCCGGGCGACGGGGCGAACGCGGTCGTCGGACCGGGCGACATCGACGGCGACGGCACGGACGAACTCGTCTTCGTCGACGCGAGCCAGACGGTCCAGTATCTCGAACCCGGCGGCAGCGTCCAGGATACGTCGGTCAGTCTCGGCTCCAGTACCGGCATCGGTGCCGGGACGATGGCCGACTTCGACGGCGACGGCGCGGTCCGAGTCGCCAGTGTCGACGGCGGCAACGATATCGTCCTCACGGACGACACCGGCGGGGACACGGTGACGAGCGGCGACGTGACGGGCGGGTCGGCACCCACCGCACAGAAAGCGACCACGGCGGCTGCCGATGTCGACGGCGACAGCACTCCCGAACTGGTCTACCTGGAAGAGAGCACCGGCGACGTGAAGTATCTCGACGACATCGGCAGCGGGACGATCGACATCGAGTTCCTGAACGACGCGGACGGCGACCGGATCGACGGCTACGCACAGACGGGCGTGGCCTGACGGCGTCGCTGGTCGGGCGAAAAAACGGGAGAAGTGGGGGTCGGGAGTCGACGGGTTACTCGTTGGTCCGGATCACGTCGAGACCGTTGTTGGTCTCGACCTCGCTGCGCCCGCCGTCGGTCTCGCCGTAGCCCGCGGAGTGGCCGCTGCTGCTCCGACCACCGCTCTGGCCGCCGGCGCTCGCGCCACCGGTTTCGACGTTCTCGCTGGCGTCGAAGGAGGTGTCGTCGCCGACCTCCTGGATGGCCTCACGGGACTTGTTGGCCTGCTTCTGGGTCGTCGGCCCCAGGACCTGTGCGGACTGGACGCCGGTCATGATCGCCATGACGCGGACCTTGCCCTTGTACTCTTCCTGGATGCGGGCGCCCCAGATGACGTTCGCCGAGGCCTCCAGGCGCTCGGTGATGTTCTGGGCGATGCCCTCGGCCTCCTTCAGCGTGAGGTCCGGGCCGCCGGTGATGTGGACCAGGCCGCCGCTGGCGCCGCGGTAGTCCACGTCCAGCAGCGGGTGGTTCATCGCGTCCTTGACGACCTCCTGTGTCTTGTTCTTGTCCTGGGTCTCGCCGACCAGCATGACGGCGACGCCGCCCTGGTTCATGATCGATGTCATGTCGGCGTAGTCCAGGTTGATCAGGCTCGGTTGGGTGATCGTCTCGGAGATCCCCTTGACGGTTTCGGCGATGATCTGGTCCATCACCGAGAAGGCCTTCCCGATCGGCAGGTTCGGGACGTAGTCGAGCAGGCGGTTGTTGTCCAGGACGATGATCGAGTCGGCTTCCTGGCGGAGCTTCTCCAGCCCTTCTTCTGCCTTGACGGTGCGGGCACGCTCGACGTTGAACGGCGTCGACACCATGCCGACGACGATCGCGCCCTGCTCTTTGGCGATCTTCGAGACCACGGGGGCGGCACCCGTCCCGGTCCCGCCACCCATACCGGCGGTGACGAAGACCAGGTCGGCGTCGCCCAGGACTTCCTTGATCGTGCCCTGGGCCATCTCGGTCGCCCGCTCGCCCATCGAGGGGTCGCCACCGGCACCGAGGCCGTTGGTCAGGGACTTCCCGACGAGGATCTTCGTGTCGGCCTCGATCATCTTGAGGTGCTGCTTGTCCGTGTTGATCGCCACGGTGTCGGCACCTTCGACGCCGATGTTGTACAGGCGGTTGACCGTGTTGTTCCCGGCGCCACCGCAGCCGACGATGACGATACGGGGGTCACCGAACCCGTCGACATCTTCGTCCGACAGCTGCTTCTGTTCTTGCTCGTCGCGTTCGAGGGCTTCGTTGACGATATCCTGCATCGTTATGCCCTCGCCCAGCTCCGCTTGCGGTTCCCGGTCCGCTCGGAGTTCTCCTGCTCGGCGAGCATCTCACGAACAGCGGCCCGGATCGCCTCGCTCCGGTTGGGGTACTCCCCCGTCGCGACCATCTGTTCGACCTCTTCGATCTGCTGTTTCGGAATCCGTAGTGTCACACGCTCCATGTTCGTATTTCCCCTTTGGGTAAGACGACTCGGTCCGGTGCCGTACGCGGCCCGGGCCGACTGTTTACACGGCGAAACCGCCGGACTGCGGCGTCCATGCCGCCCCGGCGACCGCCGCGTAAGACAAGCCGTCTTACGCAACCTGTACCACAGACCGTTATGTATTAAAACTTTCCCCGGTCGTATGACATCGGGACGTTTCCGACGCAAACGGGGCTGTCTGTGGCGTACACGGCGTTTACGAATTATCGAGAACGTCGGCTGCTGGCGTCCGGCGGCCACAACTCGGGCAGAATCCCCAGTCCGACCGGAGCTCGTCACCGCACTCACAGAACACGCGGCGGGACGCTTTTTCCCCACAGTTCGGGCAGTAAACGTGGGACGACGACACCGTCTCACCACACTGGGCACAGTCACGTGCCACGCTCGACTCGGCGGTTTCGTCGGCGGCCGAGTCCGTCTTACGTGACTCAGCGTCGTGTGACACATCCGCCGACGGGTCGTGTGACACGCCGTCGGCGCCGTCGGACTCGGACTCCGAATCCGGCGTCACAGACCGCGAGTCGCCGTCAAGCGTGATGTTTACGTTCACGTCCTGTGCGCGCTGACGGCTGGGGGCGTCGTCGAGTCTGTCGGCGATGATCGTGTCGACACGCTCCGCGATGAACTCGTCGATGCTGTCCATGTCCGTCGACGTGGGAGACACGGCACCGTCGGCCGTCGAAGGCGTGCCCTCTCCCAGGTACTCCCGGAGGGCTTCCCGCATGACCTCGCTCTTGGAGGCGTCGAACTCCTCGAGCCGTGCGACGAGGTCGTCGTCGGCGCGGAACGTGATCTTGCTCATCCGACTCGTCAGACACGATGGCGCCCGAGTAATTAAATCTTCCCGCGCTGTCTGACGGCTGTCTGTCGTCAGTCGTCTCGGGGGTCGAACCCGACTTCCCAGTCGTCCCCGCAGTTCGGACATGTAACCGAGTAGGTGTCTGATCTGAGGAGATGCGACTCGACGGTCACCTCGAAGCCCTCGATGTCACGCGCGCACTCGACGTGGAACCCCTCTCCGCAGTGATCGCACGTGACGGACTTCTTGGCGTTGGTCAAGCGGTCGTTGCAGTATGGGCAGTCCCCGAGCACCGTACCACTGTCTACGCCCACCGTCAGTAATATTCTTTCGTGCGATTCGCCCGTGTGACGGTCAGCCGCACCCCTGTCGAATAATAACCCTTAAGTCTTGACAGCGGGTCGTTTCTCACGTAACCGCCCTTAGCTCAGACTGGTAGAGCAGTCGACTGTAGATCGACTTGTCCCCCGTTCAAATCGGGGAGGGCGGACTTCTCCAGCGAACGACGTGAGCAGTAAAATCTCCGCAAACGGTCGTTTGTGGGCTATAAGGTCCAGTTTCCCAGAGTGTCACAATACTAATTCCGGTCGACCCGTGGACCGACACTCGCTCCCCGACGGTGCCAGGCAGTCCGACTGTTCCGTGGTCACTCGCTCAGTCGACTCGCAGTCCGTGAGATCTCGTCGACGGTCGCGGCCTGTTGTTCGGTCGCGGCGGCGATCTGCTCGACCTCCGCGACGACGGTGTCGCTCTGTTCGACGAGTTCGTCGAGCATACTCGCGATCGCTTCGGTCGTCGCGGCCTGGTCGTCTGTCGCCGCCGAGACCTCTTTGATACCGTCGGCCGTCTCGCGGACCGCATCGGTGATGTCAGCGAGCAGGTCCATCGCCTCCCCGACCCGTTCGATCCCGCGTTCGATCTGCTCGGTCGTGGTGTCGAGACTCTCGACCGTCTCGGTGGTGTCGGCCTGGATGTCGGCGACCAACGTCTCGATCTCGCTGGCACGGGCCTGCGAGTCGCCGGCCAGGGACTTCACCTCGTCGGCGACGACGGCGAACCCCGACCCGGCCTCCCCGGCACGCGCCGCCTCGATCGAGGCGTTGAGCGCGAGGATGTTGGTCTGCTCGGCGATGTCGTTGATGACCTCGACGACTTCGTCGATCTCACTGACGCGGTCCCGGAGATCGTCGACATCGTCGGCGACCTCGTCCACGGCCGAACTGACACCGTCCATCACGTCCACGGCCTCGTCAGCAGCGGTCTGGCCCTCTTCGGCGAGGTCGCGGGCGCGTGTACTACTGGTCTCGACCTGTGACGCGCTGGCGGCGACCTCCTCGATGGTCGCACTCATCCCGGAGACCTCCCTGGCGATGGTGTCGACGTGCGCCGCCTGGTCGTCGGTCAACCCCGAGATCTGTTGTGTTCGCTGGGCGATATCGTCCGCCGAGCGACGGAGCTCGGCCAGTGGTTCCTCTAGGTCTTCCTCCACCTCCGTCGCCAGGCGCTCGCGGCGGGCGGCCTCCGCCTGGACTTTCTCGTTGTACGAGTGGATGTACGTGTCCGCGACGACCTGCATATCGAGGTTGATGATGCGCAGCACCGACAGCAACTCCCGTCCGAACGCCGTGATCTCCTCGTCGAGAGCCGACTCGACCGAGTCGGGGAGGTCGGTCGACTCGTCGCCCGACGCCGCCGCGGTGCCGCCGTCGGCCGCCGTCCCGGGCCACTCCGAGGCCAGGCGGTCGCTGACACGCGATTCGAGTCGGTCGGCGAGCAGTGGCAGGATCAGGTCGTAGTACACCCCGTACTGGCCGATGTAGTGTTTCATCGGCATCTCCAGAACGTCGTGGAGTTTGCCGATCCGGGCACGGTTCCGGAAGTACTCCTCCCCGTAGTCCCCGCCCGCGAGGGTCGTGAAGTACGCTTCCTGAGTCTGTTTGAGCGCGTCGATCGCTTTCGGCGACCGCTCGATGACTTCGACAGTCTGGTCGTGTTCGAGGAGGTTCTCGTAGAACTGCTCGCCGATCGTTTCGGCGTGGTCCTCGAACGTCTCCTGCAGCGTCAGCAACCGATCTACGTCGGCGTCGTCGAACCCGACGAACGACTTGCGCCATGCGATCTCCGATTCGTCGAGGCCGATGTCGGACAGCAAGGCGTCCGCGTCGACCTGATCGTTCAGTCCGCCCCGACCGAACAGATTCGCGTAGTCGCTCATACTACGAGACGACATCGGTTTCGCAAAACAGTTTGCATCTGCTTCCCGATGCCGACGCGGATACGGCTGCGGACGGTCCCGTCGACCGGCCCCGTCTCGGCGAACAAATCGGGAGACTCCAGCCGCGTAAAATGGCGTGAACGATCTCCGGTTTTTATACCGCCGTGGCGAGTACGGTTGACGTGGTCGTCGATGGGTGTCTTTGACAAGGCGAAAGTCGTCTCCGGGTTGGGCACAGCGGACCGACAGCCGTACGTCTGTCTGTCCTGCCGGAGCGCCTTCGAGATCCAATACCACTCCTGTCCGGTCTGCGGTGGGTACGACATCCGCCGGGCGAAGTGGGTCGAGTAGCTGTCGGCGTCCACATGGCACGTCCGCCGCGACCCGCACGCGGGCTCACGCCCGTTTTTCCACGCGCTCGGAGGAAGGCATTAGTGCCGACCGCCGCTATCGCGAGGTGTGAACCACCGACCACTCGGTTCGACCGGTTACGAAGTGACAGACGTTGGCTTTGGAACTTGGAACATCGGCGGTGATTGGGGAGATGTCGACGCCGAGGAGGGGCGCGAGGCGGTTCGGGCCGCACTCGACGCCGGCATCGACTTCATCGACACCGCCGATGTCTACGGCGACGGCTTCAGCGAACAACGGATCGCCGAGGTACTTGACGAGCGAGGGGTCCGCGACGAGGTCACCGTCGCGACGAAGGCCGGACGGCGCCTGGACCCCCACACCGCCGACCGCTACAACTACGAGAACCTCTCGCGGTTCGTCGACCGTTCTCGGGAGTACCTCGGGACCGATACCCTCGAACTGGTGCAGTTGCACTGCCCGCCGACGGAGGCGTACTACCAGCCGGAGACCTTCGAGGCCCTGGAACGCCTGCAGGAGGAAGGGAAGGTCGACCACTACGGCGTCAGCGTCGAGAAAGTCGAGCAGGCCCTGAAAGCTATCGAGTACCCCGGGGTCGAGACCGTCCAGATCATCTTCAACATGTTCCGCCAGCGCCCGGCGGAGCTGTTCTTCGAGGAGGCCGCCCGGCGTGATATCGGTGTCATCGCACGGGTGCCACTCGCCTCCGGACTGCTGACCGGGACGCTCTCGCGGGACATGGAGTTCCCCGAGAACGATCACCGGAACTTCAACGTCGACGGGGAGGCCTTCGACCGCGGAGAGACCTTCGCGGGTCTCCCCGTCGAGGACGGCTTCGACGCCGTCGACGCGCTCCGGGAGCACGTGCCCGAGCGGATGACCATGGCACAGATGGCGCTGCGCTGGATCCTCGACCACGACGCGGTGTCGACGGTCATCCCGGGGTCGACGACCCCGGAACACGTCCAGGCCAACGCGGCGGTCAGCGGGATGGAACCGCTGTCGAACCAGACCCACGGCGCGGTGCGTGACATCTACGAGGACACTGTTTACGACGGTGTCCACCACCGCTGGTAACGAACTCCTCTCGGTTTACGTATCACTTTTCGATCCGTATACTGATCCCAGCCACGCCGATCGCCCGGTCGACAGAGTGGAACTCACCCGAGCATTGTCTTGCGGTTTAGGTACTCGATCTGACTGTATACGGCCGAAGAAACATACAAAATATGGTAGCTTCTCCGATCCACAGTAATCGAAGACTGACACTTGTCTGACGCCGAACTATCAGAACCCCTTGATATCTGCCGACCGGCACCGACGCCGCTCTCACCGCACCGTTCAAGTACGATTGCAGTAACTACGCGAACGTGGCACTCTCGTTCGACCTGTTCGGGACACTGGTGACGGCCGACAGGCCCGACGCCCCCTGGGACGCCGTCGCCGACGCCCTGGCCGATCGCGGGGTCACGGTCCCGGACGACTGGGAGGACGCCTATCGGTGTTCCCACCGCGAGTACGAGCGGGGCCGGGAGGCACCACTCCCAGAGCACGTCCGACTCGCGCTCGCGAGTCGCGGCGTCGACGCATCCGACCGGGTCGCGCGAGCGGCAGTTCTCGACGCTTTCGATACACCAGTGCGCGTCCGGCCGGACGCCGAGGCGGCGGTCGCCGCGGCACGCGAGCGGGGGCCGGTCGCGGTCTGTTCGAACTGTAGCGTCCCGGGCCTGGTCGGCCGGACACTCGATCGGACTTCGCTCGGTCCGTTCGACGCCGTCGTCACGAGCGTGGACTGTGGCTGGCGGAAACCCCACCGCGAGAGCTTCGTGGCGACGGCCGACGCCCTCGGCGTCGCGCTGGCCGACCTCGTCCACGTCGGTGACGACGCCCGGACCGACGGCGGTGCGGGGCGGGCCGGTGCGCGGTCGGTCCTGCTCGACGAGACACCGCTCGCGACCGTTGCGAGCCGCTGTCGGGAGGGATCGCTGTGAGTCGAGCCGCGGTCCTGGCTGTCCTCGTCGCTGTTATCCTGGAGGGTGCCGTCGGCGAGCCCCCGACGCGCTGGCACCCGGTCGCCTGGCTGGGTGCGCTCGTCGGCGTCGTCGACCGGGAGTGGAACCGGCCGCTGGTCGCGGGCGCGCTCGCCGCTGTGGTGCTCCCGCTCGGGACCGCACTCGCCGTCGGATCGCTCGTCGCCGCGGCGGCCGCGCTCGCGGCGCCCCTCGGTATCGCCGTCGCTGGCGTGGCGCTGTTCCTCTCGGCGAGTCTCCGACGGCTCCTGTCGGCAGCGAACGACGTGATCCGCGACAGCGACCGTGCTGTCGACGCGGCCCGCGCGGGACTCCTGGCACTCGCCGGCCGCGACGCTGCCGACCTCTCGCCCGGGCACCTGCGAAGCGCGGCCGTCGAGAGCGCTGCCGAGAACCTCGCGGACGGGCTGGTCGGGCCCCTCGGCGCGTTCGCGGTCGCGCTCGTCCTCGCCCCGCTGGTCGGGCTCCCACCGCTCCCGGCGGCCGCCGCGGCCGGCGCCTGGGTCAAGGCCGTCAACACGATGGACTCGATGCTTGGCTACCGCTCGAAACTGGTCGGGACGCCCGCGGCCCGACTCGACGACGCGGTGATGTGGCTCCCGGCCCGGCTCAGCGCACTGTTGCTGGCCGTGGGCTTCCAGGACTGGGGAGTCTCTGGCGAGCCTCCCGGTGGCTCGACCGGGTCCCCTCGCCCAACTCCGGGTGGCCGATGGGCGTCGCCGCGGCAGCCCTGGGCGCTCGGCTGGAGAAGCCAGGCGTCTACGTCCTCAACGCCGACCGCGACCTCCCGTCGGTCGCCGGTGCACGCCGGGCCGTCCGCCGGGTCGGTGCGGCGGGCGTGCTGGCGTATCTCCTGGTCGGGGTGGTCGCGTGGCTCTGAGCGCGCTCCGGGGTGCACTCGGCTTCCTTTCGCGGCTCCCGGTCGGCCACAGCGAGGCGGCGTGGGAGGCCTTCACCGCGAGTCCGACGGCGTTTCCGCTGGCGGGCTACGTCGTCGGGGCGCTCGTCGCCGTCCCGTTCCTGGCCGCCGGGACGCTTCCGGCGCCGGTCGTGGCGGCGGGCTACCTGGCTGCGGTCGTCCTCGTCGTCGGGGTCAACCACGCCGACGGCCTCGCCGACCTCGGGGACGCCGCCGCGGTCCACGGCGATCCGAGCGAGCGACGCGAGGTGATGCGGGACACGACCGTCGGCGTCGGCGCGGTGCTGGCGCTGGGGGCCGCTCTCGCCGCGCTTGCGCTCGGGGCGCTCGCGGCAGCCGCGCTCCCGGCGTTCGTCGCCGTCGCACTCGTCGTCGCCGCCGAGGTGAGCGCGAAACTCGCGATGGCGGCGGTCGCGTGTCTGGGCCGACCGAGCCACGAGGGGTTCGGCGCGACCGTGGCCGGCGACAAGCGACCGGCCGACCTGCTCGGTCCGCTGGCGGTGGTCGTCCCGGTCGCCGTCCTCGTGGTCCCCGCGACCGCGGTCGCAGTCGTCGCGGGACTGGGCGTCGCGGTGCTGGCCCGCCGGTGGGCACACGCCCGTCTCGACGGCGTCGGCGGCGATGTCCTCGGTGCGACCAACGAACTCGCCCGCGTCGGCGCGCTCCACGCCGGGGTCGCGGCGACGGCGCTGTTCGGGGAGGTGGCGCTGTGGACGCGCTGGTGATGTGTGGCGGCCGCGGGACCCGACTGGCCACCGACGGGGAGAAGCCCCTGTTTCGGGTCGACGGCGTCCCGATGGTCGATCGGGTGCGACGGGCGCTCCGCGAGAGCGGCGTCGACCGCGTCTATGCTGTGACCTCGCCACACGCCCCGGAGACCCGCGCCCACCTCGGCGCGCCGATCATCGAGACGCCGGGTGAGGGGTACGTCACGGACCTAGACGCGGCGCTGGCGGACGAGCGGGTGTCGACACCGGTGCTGACCGTCGCCGCGGACCTGCCGCTGCTTGACGGCCCGACCGTCGATCGAGTCCTCGACCGCTACGACGCCGGATCGCTGACGGCCCTGGTCCCGGCGGAACTGAAACGCGAGTTGGGTGTCAGCGACGACACGACGTTTCTCCGTGAGGGCCGCGAGGTCGCCCCGACCGGCGTCAACGTCGTCGGCGACGAGGGCGACGACGCGGTCCTGTTCCGCGAGCCGCGGCTGGCGGTCAACGTCAACACGCTGGCCGACGCCCGAGTCGCAAAGCGCCGGCTGTAGGCTCGAAAGGTTCTCCACGCTGCCGGCCGTCCGGAGCGACATGGATCCCGAGACGGTCCGAGGGCTGCGGGCACGGGGCGGGGCCGACGGCGCTATCGACGCTGACGGCCGGGTGCCCCACGGCAGCAGCGACGACCCCGCGGTGCTGGATTTCAGCGCCAACACCAATCCGGAGACGCCGCCGGACGTGGCGGCTGTCTTCGCGGACGCGCTCGACCGTGCGCGGACGTACCCGAACGACGGCTACCCCGACTTTCGCGCGGCCGCTGCCGCGTTCGTCGACTGCGAGCCCGGCCAGGTCGTCCCGACCGCCGGCGGACTGGAGGCGATCCGGCTGGCGATCCAGACGACGGTCCGGGCCGGCGACTCCGTCCTCCTCCCGCGACCGAGTTTCGGCGAGTACGCACGGGAGGTCCGTCTCCAGGGTGCCGAGCCCGCCTTCGTCGCTCACGACGACCTGCTCGATGCGGAGCCCGGCCCCCACGCGCTCGCGGTGGTCTGTACCCCGAACAACCCGACCGGCGAGACCGCCGACCCCGACGCACTGCGGGCCTTCGCCGACCGCTGTCGGGCCGCCGGGACGACGCTGCTGGCCGACGAGGCCTTTCTGGGTTTTACCGACGAGCCGTCGCTGGCCGGCCGACCGGGCGTCGTCGTCGCCCGCTCGCTGACGAAACTGTTCGGGCTCCCCGGCGTCCGGATGGGCTACGCCGTCGGGACCGGCGACCACCTGGCACGGCTCCGGACGGCCCGGCGCGCGTGGTCGATGAGCACCGCCGCGGCCGTCGTCGGGGCGCACTGCTACCGGCAGTCGGCGTTCGTCGACCGCACGCGCGAGCGGGTCGACAGCGAACGCGAACGGATGCGCGAGCGCCTGCGGAGCCGCTTCGATGTCTTCCCGTCGGACGCTCCCTTCCTCCTGCTGTCGGTGTCGGACACCGATGTCGACGCCCTCCTGACCGAGGCGGGCGAGGCGGGGATCGCGGTGCGGGACGCGCGCACGTTCCGCGGACTGGACAGCCACGTCCGCGTGGCGGTTCGCACACCGACGGACAACGACACGCTGCTGGAGGCACTGGGCGTGTGACCTTCGAGACGACCGTCCGCGAGGGGATCTGTCAGCTCCGTCGGCCGGACACGCGCTGGCTGTCGACGGCCTGGGACGGCGGCTACGAGCGGGCCGACGCCGGCTACAACGTCACCGTTCCGACGGGGTTCGACCGGACCGACCTCGACAGCTATCGGGCCGAACGGCTCGGTGCCGCGGGCGTTCCGGTCGGGCCGACGTTACTGACCGGCGTCCGGATGGACAACGCCCGCCGCGCTCGGGACGGACCGGTGACGGTGGTCGCGACGGCCGGACTCTCCAATCCGGCGGTGCTTCCGGTCGACGGCGACGGGGCGACGAGCGGGACCGGCGACGGTGCCGATACGGCGGCGTGGCGCCCCGGGACGGTCAACCTCCTCGTCGGCGTCGAGCGGGCGCTGGGCGACGGCGCGCTCGCGACGCTGCTGGCGACGGCCGTCGAAGCCAAGGCCGCGACACTCCGGGCGCTCGCCGGCGTCCCGGGGACCACCTCCGACGCAGTGCTCGTCGGGACCGCCCCTGACTGCGAGCGGGCCGCGTTCGCCGGGAGCGCGACCCCGGTCGGCGCCGCGACCCGGGCGTGTGTCCGGGACGCCGTCGCGGCGAGCATCGACAGCCACTACGACGACGGGCCGCCCGCGCCGGCGACCACCGATTACGGCGTCGTCACTGACCGTCAGACAGATGTCGACAGGCCGTAACCCCCCGGTATGGACGCCAACGACGCCGGCCCGACCGCCGAACCGATCGAACCGGCCAGCCCGGAGGAGTTCGGCCTCGTCCAGGTCTGGTGGGGCGACGGGAAGGGAAAGACCACCGCCGCACTCGGGATGGCGACCAGAGCCGTCGGCCACGGCTACCGGGTCCACTTCCTCCAGTTCATGAAAGGCGGCACCGGCACCGTCGAGGACGTGCGTGGCGAGTACAACGCCATCGCGGCGCTGCCGGGCTTCTCCTACGAGAACGCGGGTCACTACGGCTGGCACGGCTTCCTCGACGGCAGCGACGACGACGAACACGCCGCCCGGGCGAAGGGGGCGCTCGACCGGGCCCAAGCGATCGTCGACGCGACGGCCGAGGCAGCCACAGCCGACCCGTTTCCCGCCGACGGGCCGGCCGACGCGGGCGTCGACATGCTCGTCCTCGACGAGGTGCTGTACGCCGCCAACCGCGGCCTGATCGACCCCGAGGCGCTCCTCGACCTGATCGAGAGCAAACCCGACTCGCTCGAACTTGTCCTCACGGGCGGGCACGACCGGCCCGACTACGTCCTCGACCACGCGGATCTCGTCAGCGAGGTCGCCAAGGTCAAACACCCGCTGGAGGCCGGCCACTCCGCGCGCAAGGGAACCGAGTACTGACTCACTCCGCGAGCAGTGCCGTAACGAGCGACTGGGCTCGATCGAGGTGGTCGTCAGCGACCGGATCGCCCGTCTCCTCGACTTCCGAGAGGAGGCTCGCGACGGTTGCGAGGCGCTCTCTCCGCACTTCGCGGCCGAGGTCGCTCCTGGCTAGATCGCGGGCGATGGCCTCCGCCTCGCCGAGCCAGTGGCTCGCCGTCCGCTCGACGGGGCGCTCGGCCGTCGCGGCGAGGTGTTCGTAGAGGCGGTCCCGGTCGTTCACACTCCCCGTTGGTCTCTCGGAGCGAAAAGCCCGCCGCCGAATCACTCTTGTCCGCCCCGCCCCGACCTCCAGCGATGCCGGACGCACGGACGGTCCTGGTCGCCGGGACGGCCTCCCACGTGGGAAAGAGCACGATAGCGGCCGGTATCTGTCGCTATCTCGCCGACCGGAGCGTCTCGGTCGCTCCCTACAAGGCCCAGAACATGAGCACCAACGCCCGCGCGACGCCGGGCGGCGAGATCGGCGTCTCCCAGTACGTCCAGGCGCGGGCCGCTCGCGTCCCGCCGACGACGGATCACAACCCCGTCCTGCTGAAGCCCCGCGGCGACGGCGAGTCACAACTGATCGTCGACGGGCAGGCAGTCGCGGACCTGTCGGCGGGCCAGTACTACGACGAGCACTGGGACGACGCGCTGACGGCCGCTCGCGAGGCACACCGCCGACTCGCCGCCGCACACGACGTGATCGTCGCCGAGGGCGCGGGCTCGATCGCGGAGATCAACCTCCACGACCGGGACCTGGCCAACGTCGAGACGGCCCGGTTTGCCGACGCCGACGTTCTCCTCGTGGCCGACATCGAGCGCGGGGGCGTGTTCGCGTCGCTGGTCGGAACACTGGCGTTGCTGCCCGCCGACCTCCGGGAGCGGGTCGCCGGTGCGGTGATCACGAAGTTCCGGGGCGACCGGTCGTTGCTCGCGCCAGGGGTCGACGAGTTCGAGGACCGCACCGGCGTCCCGGTCCTGGGCGTCGTCCCCTACGACGACCCGGGACTTCCCGAAGAAGACAGCGTCGCGCTCCCACCGGTCGGCGGCCGAGCGGTCGAGGGAGCAGACGACGGCGTCGCCGACGCGGACGCGATCACGGTCGCGGTCCCGCGGGTGCCACACATCTCGAACTTCACCGACCTCCAGCCTCTCGCCGCGACGCCGGGTGTCCGTGTCGCCTACGTTCCCCTCTCCGCATCGCTCGCCGACGCCGACGCCGTCGTGCTTCCGGGGAGTAAGAACACCGTCGACGATCTCCTGGCGCTCCGGGAGGCGGGCTTCGACGCGGCGCTGTCGGCGTTCGACGGCCCGATAGTGGGCCTCTGTGGTGGCTACCAGATGCTCGGCGAGCGGATCACGAACGCCGATATCGAGGGCACCGGCGACAGCGAGACGGTCGCGGGACTGGGGCTGTTGCCGGTCGAGACGGCGTTCTCGCCGGACAAGACGGTCGAACGCGTCAGCCGCCGGCTCGACGGAGTCGGTCCGCTGGCCGGCGCGACCGGCGTCGTCGAGGGATACGAGATCCACATGGGCGAGACGGAGCCACTCGACGACATCGACCGGCCGTTTCCCTCCAGCGGTGCCGCGACCGACGACGTTCTCGGGACCTACCTCCACGACCTCTTTGCGAACGACGAGGCGCGAACTGCCTTCGTGAAAAACACGCTCGATGCGGCCGGCAGCGACGTTCGAGTCGATCGCGGTCGCGGTCGAGACGACCCGTACGACCGTGCTGAGGCCCTCGTGACCGATCACGTCGACCTGGAGTCGCTGGGGCTGCGGTGAGTTTTTTCGACCGAATTATCTGCGAACTTTTTTATGCGAGGGCGGAAGGAGAACTGGCATGGTCGAAGTCTTCGCCGTCGCCAGCGGGAAGGGTGGGACCGGGAAGACCACCAGCACGGTCGCCCTGGGGATGGCACTGGCCGAGCGCTACGACGTGACCGTCGTCGACGCCGACACCGGGATGGCGAACCTCCTCTTTCACGCCGGCCTCTCGGACGCGGAGACGACACTCCACGACGTGCTCGCCGGCGATCGGTCGGTCCGTGCGGCGGCCTACGACCGCTTCGGGATGACGGTCGTCCCCTGCGGGACGAGCCTCGACGGCTTCCGCGACGCCGACCCGCAGCGGCTCCGTGAGGCCGTCGCGACGCTTGCGGCCGACACCGATGTCCTTCTGCTGGACTCCCCGCCGGCACTGGACAGCCGTGCGTCGGTCCTCCCCATCGTGATGGCCGACCGGATCGTCGTCGTCCTCCAGCCCACGATCCCCGCGATCTCGGACGGGCTGAAGGTCCAGGAGTACGGGAGTTCCTACGGAACCGATGTCGCGGGCGTCCTGTTCAACAAGGTCCGATCCGACGCGGATATCGAGGGCATCGCCCGGAAGACCGAGCGATACTTCGACGGACCGACCCTGGCGACCGTCCCCGAGAGCGAACAGGTTCGCGAGGCCCGTCGGGCGGGACGGCCGCTGCTCGCACACGCACCGGCGTGTGACGCGGCCGAGGCCTTCCGCCGCACGGCGGACGCGATCTCTCCCCGTCAGGTCCCCTCGGAGACAGTCGCCGACCGCGTTCGAAGCGCCGTCATCCCGGAACCGCCATGAACCTGCCGGCGGGTCGTCTGGAGAAGTCACGTGTCGTCGCCGATCCGCGGGACACGCTGGCCGAGGCGCTCGACCGGGCGTTCACCGGCTACGCGGTCTTCGAATCCCAGGACGCGCTGCTACTCGACGCCGAGGGGCAGGGAGTCGTCGTCTTCGAGGAGGGTGTCCCGACGCGGGCGTATCACACTGGGACCGAACGGGGCGGCCCGCCGGCGCTCGCGGACCTCGCGGTCCCCGGTCCCTACCACGTCGCGATGCACGCGACGGCGCAGTCGGCACTCCCGAACGCGACGGCCGACGAGATCCCCCCCGGCATGGCCGCGGAGCGACTCGCCGGTGATCCCGCGCTGGCCCGGAGCACGCGTCGGGCGTCCCCCGCCGACCAGTCAGCACCCGCGACACACGGTGAGGACGACTCCACGGCGGCATCACCACAGGGGGCAGTCGAAGCGTTCTTAGAGAACGAAGCGAAGATCGAAGCGATCCGCGAACAGGCCCGTACGGAGGCACAGGAACGAGCCGAGGAGTGGGACCTCTAGTCGGTCCGGACCGGGATCCACCAGACCCGCGAGCGCCCGCCCACCTTCTTGCTCGTGATGTCCGTCTCGTCTTCCAGCGCGTGTAACTTGTTCAGTGCCGTCCGGCGCGAACAGCCCAGTCGATCGGCGATCTCGGACGCAGTCAACGGCTCGGCGTAATCCTCGCGCTGTTTGAACACCTCGATGACATCCGACTCAGTGTACTGGACTTCCCGTCCGGGTGGTGACATATCTACACCGACGCTCCGGTGGTACTTATACGATATGCACGGCGGAACGTGTTGGGCTCCGCTCGACCAGTGCTGGCGTGGCGCCGTGGGTCGACAACAACGACTGTTACTGGTGCTGTAACATGTCCCGAGTCCCGTAACATAGTGTGGGCCGTAGGTATAGGATGGTACGGCGACTAACGTCTACTGCCCTTCCGGTGCGGCAGGTGTCCCGTGACGCTTCGGCCCTACCTCCACCCGGGAGACCGCCGCCACCAGTTCTCCTACTGCCGTCACTCCGGTGCCGACAGCACGGTCTCCAGCGGTGTCGCGTCCTCGCGGTAGCGGTGGAACCGGTCGAGGGCCCACTCTCGCGCGGCCGGGTCCTCGACGACCAGTGTCACCCGGAGGTTGTTGCTGTCGTCGTACGCACCGAGACAGCAGCCGCGGTCGTCGACGACGAGACCGAAATCGAGCGACGTTTCGTAGACGTAGAACTCGATCGACTCGTCGTCGACCCCCCGCGCCAGTGCGTCGTCGAACTCCCGTTCGGACCGCTCTAACACGCTGTGGTCGATGATGGATTCGATTCTGGTTCCCTGCTCCAGCAGGGTCGTCGCGGTGTTGTTGAATATCGCGGCCACGATCGGTGAGACCGTCTTGACATCGCCTTCGGCGGCCGCGAACCACTCGGTGAGTCGGTTGACAGGCGCCAACGGGGTCTGTTCACTGCCGACCGTGATCGTTCCGGTGTCCAGAACGACATCCGGGAGCTCGTCGCCGATCGGTCCGAGGTGTTCCGCGAGCGGGCCGAACTGTTTGGCTCGTTCGGTTTCGGCAAGCAGCGACTCGTAGCGTTCGTACACCCGCCGACCGGTCAGTGTCAGTCGGTAGTCACCGTCGACCTTCCGGACCCACTGTCGGTCGCTGTAGCCGGCCAGGATCCGCTGGATCGTCGTCCGCGTCGCGTCGATCCGGTCACAGAGCTCACAGGGGCGGGCCGGGGACTCGGCCAGTGCGGACAACACGGCGAACCGCGCCGGTGAGCCAGTCAGGAACTGAACGTCCCCGTGGACTGAATCCCGCGTCATTACCACGACATACGGTCGTACGGTAATGAGTGACTCGATCGAGATCGACTTCAGCCGGCGACGGTGACGACCACCGTGACACGAGTGGTCCCACGGCGTGTCGTGACGGCCACGTCGAACCCGACCGCGAGCACGTGGGTCCGGCCAGCGCGCTCCTGGACGACGACGGCCCGATCCGTCTCACAGGGGCCGAACGCACGGTTCGGACCGCCCGGGCAGCGCGCGCTGCCAGGCCGCCGCGGCCGTCGTGTTGTAGCTGACGTTCCGGACCGTTCCGTCCCGAACACGCCCCGTCCGGAGCCTGTCGAGCGTCGGCGCGAGGTCCCCACGGACAGCACTGACAGCACCACGGCGCCGGGCCCACCCGTACTCCCCGGGGACGTTCGCACTGGCGACCGGTACCGCGCGGTCGAGGACGCGCAGTGTCGCGGCTGTCGGTTCGTCGTGGTCGGCGGTCGCGCGGACATCCTCGTGGTACCCGAGCTGCAAGGCTGCGAGTACCAGCGGTGCGACCGCGACCGCGACCAGTATCGCCGCGACCAAGACGAGCTGTCCGCGCTGTCTCACGCGTACCACACCTCGATCCTGACCCGTCCGATCCCGGTGGGGATAACGGCCGTTCCCGTCGTCGTCTGTCGCGGCCGGGCGAGCCCGACCGTTCCGTGTGGCGTCTCGACCCGGAACAGGACGTTCTCGGGGAGGATCCGCTCGACGCGCCGTTCGAGCGCACCCCGTTCCCGATCGAACGTCGCCTCGCTGGCGAGAACCTCCCGGAGCCGCGTCGAACCGCCGTGGCGCGGCTGTTCGTTGGCCAGCACCGTCGCCACGTCGCTGGCGTACGCGTCCAGCTGTGGGCCGCGGGTGTCCGCCGCCGGCGGCCCCAACGCAAAGCCCAGCGTGACGCTCAGGATCACCACGACACCGATCGCTACTTCCAGCACCGACAGCGGGAGCTGACCCCTACCCATCGACGGTCACCTCGAGTGTCGCTTTCGTCGTCCGCGGGGGCGCGTAGGCCACCGTCACCGATCCCGTGGGGACGGTCCCGGCCCCCTCGAACCGTAGCTCCGTCGTCTCGTAGGGCACCAGCGACACGGTGAACGTCCCCGCTAACCCGCTTCGGTTGTGCAACAGGATTCGATCGCCGGCCCTGACCGTCCACAGTTCCGTGCCGGGCGGCGTCGAGATCGAGATCGTCGCCGTCGTCGTCCGGCGCGGCAGCGTCACCGACCCGGTCCCGGTCACGTTCGGCGTGACACTTCTGGTCGTCCGGCGTTCGACGAGGACGATCCGCCGGACCGTCGCCCCACCGTCCGGTGTTCCGGTCGAGGCGAGCCTCGACCCGTTCAGCGACACCGTCACTGTTGCGTTCCGTGCCGGCGGGACCGCCCGGACGAGTCGGGACCGGTCGAACGCGTCGACCTGTGTCGCGTTGAGGACGTTGGCACGCGCTGCCAGCGGTCCGGTCGGATCGACCAGCCGTTCAGCGGTGGCCGCGGCAACCCGCTGTTCGTCGGGCGTCCGGTCGTGACGCGCCAGCGTCCCGTCCGCGACCGAAAGCGCCAGCCCGGTGACAACCGTCAGCAGGACCAACGCGACGGCGAGCGACGGGAGCGATGTCTGTGCACGGGTCCCGTTCCGGCGGTCGCCTGTGACTCCCATCAACTCCCCTCCAGGGTCACTGTCACGTTCCCTCGCCCACCGTCGACGGTGACGACCGTCCGCTCGCCGCTCTCCCAGGTTCCGTCGAAGGAACTAACCCGTGGCGGGAGGACCGGACGAACGCGCCCGCCGATCGACGGGTCCGGGTGGTCCAGGACGAGCGCGCCGCCGTCCGTCCGGATCGTGTACGCCGTGCCGTCGATGGTCGCCGGCAGATCGACCCGGACCCCAGCGGTGACGTGTCGCGCCCGTGGCGGAACCGCCCCCTCGACCCGCGCCGCGGACTGCACCAGCGTTCGTTCGCCCAGCTCCGTCCCAACTGCGGACCGGTACTCGGGGACCACGCCGCCGTACAACGTGGTCGTCAGGAGCCCGATGTAGAGGACGACGACACCGAGTCCCAGCAGCCGCTCGACGACGGTACTGAGCCCGCGGCTATCCATGTGCCACCTCCGTGCGCATGTCGTGGCCGATCAGATAGACCGTCTCCCGTCCGCCCACACTGGCGACGACACTCGGCGTCCCGTCGCCGTCGATGTCGCGGATCGTCGTCGATAGCCCGATCCGCCGGAAGTATCGCCCGAAGGCCTCCGGTGTCCGGGTCTCGATCGCGACCCGGTAGTCGTCGCTGGGAAGCCGCTCCCGGGTGTGCGTGACGTTCGTCCGAACCCGCGCGGTGACAGCGTCGCCGGCGACTGCACCGCCGCTGGCGTTGACCCGTGGCGCGCCGACGACCAGCGTGTCGTTGGTCCGGGTGACGGTCACCGGCGGATCGCTGACGAGCCACCCCTCCCCGGGTTGCCCTCGGGTGACGGCCCCGGCGACGAAGGCGGCCCGGGCGCCGCCGGCGGTGTAGATGAGCGCGTCGATCCGGACGACACGGACGACGCCGCTCCCGTTCAACACCCGGAGGTCCCGCTGTGCAGTCGTCAGCCGTCCGTCGGTGAACTGGACCCGTGTCGTTCCCGGGCCGGTCTGTGCGACGGGCTCCAGCCCGTTCCGGAACGTGTCCGCGACACGGGTCGCGTCTGCCGTGGCCGTCTGGCCATCGATAACGGTCCCGACCGTGGCCGTAAGCCCGCCCAGTGCGAGGACGGTCAACCCCAGCAGGAGGACGACACCGACGACGTGTGACTGGGCGCGCCTCACAGCAGTCCCACCCCGGCGTAGACGACGTAGCCGAGCACGACCAGCAGGCTGGAGTGGAGCACCGCCTCGTAGACGCCCCGGCTGGCCGTCCCGGCGAACCAGCCACAGGAGAGCATCGTTGCCTGTGTGACGAGATAGAACCGCCGGCGTGCACGGGACGGATCGATCGCGTCGGGGTCTAACGCGATACTCTGTCCGCTCGTCACCGCGGATAGCTGTGCGAACCGCTCCAGGACGTAGACGTTCACGGCGACGGTGATACAGACGACGAGCACTGCCGTCGTCCAGCCGACGGCGACGTACACGAGCAGTGCCGACCGGAGGGCTTTCCGCTGGTGGTAGAGCTTGCCGATCTCCGTCTGGAGCGTCTCGAAGATCTCCTCCGCGTCACTGCCGGCGTCTAGGGCGCCGACGACGAGGCCGACGGTCTGTTCGGCCAGCGGTGTGCCGACCCGGTCGACGAACTGATCCAGCGCCGCAGCCCGCCGGTCCGCGGACGCGTCGGAGGGGCTATCGCCGAGTTCGAGCGTGAACGCGAGCGCCCGTACGTCGTCGGCCAGCGCACCGAGCTCGACATCCCGTGCGACACGCCTGACGGCGTCCGGAAACGGACGCCCCAGTGCCACGTGGCCCGCGACCGCGTGGACGAAGTCCTGGATCTCGCGGTCTTTCGCGTCGTCCCGCCTCGCACGCCGGATCGAGACCACTCCGACCGGAAGCCCGACGGCCGCGTACGTGAGCAACGCGACGTTCAGCGGCCCGTAGCCGAGCGCCCACAACCCGGCCGCGATCAGCCCGCCGAGTGGCACACAGACGACCGTCGCACTAGCGGGGTTCGACGGCGCCGTCGCCAGGATCGAGACGAGATCGTCCGGGCGGCTGTACGACGGTGTCCCCGCGTTGTGCGGTCGAAGCGTGACGACGACGGCCGCCGAGAGCGCGCCCGCGGCGAGGACGAACGCGGCGCTTCCCGCGACGACGACAGCCTGTGTCGACAGCGATCCCACCGGTGTCGACACCGGCCGAGACAGCCCCGGTGCGAGGACGCTCATCACCGTCACGATGAGGACGACGAGCGCGGGGAGGATGAGCAAGACGACGAACAGTTCCGCCAGCAGTTCGAGATACCCAGTCGCCCGCTCGTGGCGGCGGCTCTGCTGGTGTGAGAGCAGCCGCCCTTCCATCTTCAGGTATCCCTCCAGCGCCTCGGCGCTCTGGTTCGCGTGTTCGCGGAACTTCAACAGGAACGGCGCCAGGAGATCACGCGACGGGGTCTCGCTGGCGACCCGCTCTAACCCCTCGTCGAGGCTCCCGGTCAGTGCGGCCCGGTTGAGCGCTCGGCGGAACGCCACGGCGGTCTCCCCGTAGGCGTCCTGTTCGGCTACGGCCCGCAACACGGCGCGCTGGTCGTGCGAGCCCGCGGCGAGGACCCGGAGGTAGCGGACCGCGCCGGGGAGCGTCGCCTCGATGTCGGCCCGGCGCGCCGTGGCGACCCAGGCGAGATAGCGGCTCCCGAGCAGGAAGACGGCCCAGCGGGCCAGTCCACCGCTGACGACCCCCGCGACGACGGCAGTCAGGAGGCGCGGGACCGGCGGTGTCTCGATCCGATCCAGAACCGGGAGGCTGTTGGTCCCGACCGTGACGACCGCGTCGACGACGGCTGTCGGAAGCACTACTGCGGCCGACGCGGTCAGCGCCCCACTCGCCAGACAGACGGCCCAGGAGAGCGCGTAGAGCCGTGCCACGTACAGTCCGAAGCCGACATCGGGGTTCGCCTCCCGATACCGCTCCCGGGTCCGGGAGTGACGAGCGTCGTCCGCGTGGTGGGCAAACAGGGCGTAGAGCCCCCGATCGAGCAGTCCGAGGTGCCGGGCCTCAGTCGTCATCGCTCGCCCCTGCCTCGGGTCCGGCGTTGTCGGCGTCGGCCCGCCGGCGCAGTCGCTCGACGGTCGCGGCCTCGTTGGTCTGGAGGTCCGCCAGGACGGAGAACAACTCGTCGAACTCACGACACCCTTCCCGGACGAGGTACTTGACGTAGCGGTGGCGCCGGTGGAACTCGTCCTCGACGGTCTCGACTGACTCGTCTCTCAGTCGCCCGAGCCGTTCGAACGCGGCGGTCTCGACCTGCCGGTTCTCGTCGCCGAGCGACGGGTGGTCGTAGCCGAAGGCGTAGCTCCCGTCCGGCCGTCGCCAGCAGACGGTGTTGTAGTGGATGACGGCACCGTTCTTGCGGATCGTCCCGGCCCAGTCGCCGGGCTGTGCATCGTCGACGAACTCGACCACTCGGCCGACGTACCGTTCCCCGTCGACGTGGCGCGGGAACACGACCAGATCGATCTCTTCGAGCAGATACGTCGGGACGCCCTTCTCGATGACGCGGTTGACGAGCGTCTCGATGTCGTCGGCGTGGGTCGTCCCGATGACGCCGTGGCCGGTGTTGAGCGTCTCGGCGAACGTCTCGAAGGATGCCGGGGTGTTGATCTCGGCGATGACCTCCACGTCGGGGTTCAAGTAATTACACTGCGTCATCAGGTCCGCCATCGTCACCCGACGGTGGTCGCGCTCGTGCTCGCGTGTGGTCAGCGACACCCCCGTTTCGTGTGGAATCCGGACCTCCCGTGACCCCTCGTCGATGCTGATCGGCCGGTCGCGGTAGGGGATAAACGGCATGTGGGCGTTCATCAGCGTCGTCTTCCCGACACCGGTCGCGCCCGAGAACAGGACGACACCGTGGGACTCGTAGAACAGCCACAGCAGCGCCACGAGCTCCGTCGGCAGGGCGTCCCGCTCGACCAGGTCGACCGGCGTCATCGCGTCGGCCGACTGCTTGCGGATCGAGATGTGTGGGCCGCTCTCGCTGATCGTCGGGAGCGCGACCGCACAGCGGACCGTCTCGTCGGCGTCGTGGACCGTCTCGCTGTCGGGGTCGACGTTGATCTTCGCGCTGGGGTTCGAGGCGTTGAGTTCGGTTCCGTCGTCCGCAGCCAGTTGCGTGACCACGTTGACGAAGCCCTGTTCGGAGTCGAAGGTCAGGTTCGTCGGGACCCGCCCGTCGTGGCCCAGGTCCGCGCGGGGGAGGACTTTGACGCGCTCGCCGACCCGGTTCGCCTCGATGTCTTCGAGAGTCGGGTCCCGGATCGGGACGGTCAACTGCCCGTAGCCGACCAGATCACGGAGCACGTAGTACAACAGGTCGTCCAGTCGGCCGTCCGAGAACCGGCGGTCGACGGGCGGGACCGCCAGATCGAACTCGGCCAGGGCGGCCCGGAGCCTGTAGCGGGCCGCGTCGAGCCACTCGGTCGTGTTCCGGACCGTCAACTGGCGTGCCAGCAGCGACCGGGCGCGGTCCCGGACGAACTCGACGCGGTCCTCGACGAGCCCGTCGACGCTGGTCTCCCAGATCCGTTCTTTGCACTCCTCGATCAGTGCCTCGTCCCCGGGGAGCAGCGACGGCTCCCTGACGGCGTACTTGGTCGTGAACGGGTCCGAGCCCAGCAGGTGCTCCCGGTAGACGACGACCGGAATCTCGAACTCGTGGAACTCGACGGTGTGGCGCTCGACGCGCTCGCTGGTGAACCGGTCGATGTACGTCGGGTCGGGATCGAGCTCTGTCTCGGCGGGGGCGTAGTCGGCCGTGTGGACGACGACACCGTCGGCGTCGATATCGGCGACATTGATCCGGTCGTCGAGCGCGTACGGCGTCAGGTCGCCGAGACACGCCAGCGAACAGAGCGCGTGGTACTCGATCCGGCGCCGACCGGCCGGCGAGCAGTCGACGAGTCGGTCGAGTACCCGGCGGTGTTTCGGGTCGAACCCCTGTTGCATCCGCTCGATGGCGCCCTCTCTGGTCCGTGGCCGCTGGCGAGTGGCCGTCTCGAAGTACGCTTCCACCGTCGACAGCGCCTCGGCCTCCTCGACACCCAGGACCGGTTCACGGACTTCGTAGCCGAAGTCGTCGCCCACCGACCGGATAGTGACCACGACGCCGGGGTAGAGCTCGTCTTGTTCCCGGACCGACGGCGCGTACCAGGCGTCGGTATCGTCCGGCGGGACCGGCGACGGGACTGATCGCTCCATCCACCCACTGTCGTTCGCTGCGCCACCCATTACCGGGGCTTGCCGCGCGATTTAATTTAAACATTTTGTTGGCGGTTCAAACGTCGGTACCCCGCGACAGTCGATAGACACCCACCGGCAGGCGGCGTCGCGCCCCCGCTCGGCGTCGGCAGCTATCGTCGATAAAAACTACGGGATGCTCGCTACCGCCCCGGTTTGCGCGCTTCGAAACCCGATAGAACTGTTCGACTGCGACGTACCGGATCGGTATCTCTCCATCGCACTGAAGAAATCTTTATACCGAGGTGCTCGGTAGTTATCACAGATGATACTCAAGGGGTCAGTTCGACGGTACGCGCTGGGCGTGTTCGCGCTCGTCGCGGGTGCGCTGGCGGCCACCGGTCCGGCCGCCGCACAGACCGCCGCCAACGAGGGGCCGGGACTGTTCTTCGCGACGAGCGAGATCGCACAGGTGTTGCTCTCTATCGCCGCCGTCTCGTTCGTCGTCCTGGCGGCGCGTGCGTACGGCGGTGAGATCGGGAAGGCGCTGTTCGTCGTGGGCGGCGGCGTCATCGTCTTCGCCAGTTGGCAACTGCTGGCGGGGGCCACCGAACTGCTTCGGCTCCAGCAACCGCCCGCGAGCGCGGGCAGCGTCGTCAATCTGGTCGTGACGATCCTGCTGCTCGCCGGCTTCTACATGCTGTACGAGACGACCAGCGGCCACTTCGCCTGACAGCGATGAGTTACGAACACCTCGTCGGGCGGCTCGTCGAGACCCAGCGCTCGCTGCTCGGACAGCGTGCAATCGACATCGCGCAGTCGATCGAGGGGCTCACCGTCACCGACGACGGCACCGTCGCGTCGATGACCGGCGACCGTCGGGCGGTCGTGGAGCGGCTGGTCGACAGCTACGTCTCGGTGCTCGGCGCGCCCGCGGAACAACGGCTCCGGTCGGCGGCGACCGAGTTCGAAGCGGAGGTCGTCCTCCCCGAGAACCTGGGTGGACCGACAGAGGCTCCCGCCGACACCACCGAGGAGGCGGCCGGGACCGTCGAGGACGCGGGAGACGGCACCACCGGCCAGCAGATCGATCGGCCGAAGTCGACCGAGACCGTCGTGGAGTACTCGACACCGTCGAACACGACTCTGACCGGTGATCTCGACACGGCCGACGACCTGGCGTCCGTCTACGTCATCGCCGAAGACCAGAACGGCTGGGAGTGGCGGCTCACCGTCGAGGACGCCGTTCTGAACGCCGTCACGAGCGCGACCGAACTCTCGGTCGAGGATGTCGGCACGCTCCGGGACTACGTCGACGCGACCGTCGTCGAGGCGGCGCTGCGCTCGGAGGGTGCAGTCTCCTTTTCGTTCGAGATCGAAGGCCACCACGTCACGCTCCAGCCCGACGGTAACGTCCGGATCGAGTGATCGGCTAACGGGGACCGGCTCAGTAGTGCCGGAAAAGGAGCTGTCGCACGTCGTCTTTCGTTCGCACCCCGGTGGTCGTCCCGTCGGGGAGGTCGACCTCGTAGGGTTCCTCGCTGGTCTCGCTCTTTCGCCACTTGTCGTCGTGTTCCCGGAGCAGGCGGTTGGCCGCCGCGAGGACGCCGCTGGGGCCGTCGTCGCCCCCGCTCGGACTCTCGTCATCGGCGTCCGCCGTCGCGTCGGCCGCGCGCTCGCCGTCGCCGGCCGCGGTGCCCTCCGTCCCAGGGCCGTCCGTGCCGACCGGCTCGGGTTCGCCGGCGTCGTCGGTGGCGTTTCCCTCGGCCCCGTCACATGCGGTCCCGTCGTTCGTCCCACCGCCGGTGCCGGAGTCGGCCGCGGTCGTCCCGTCGTGAGCCCCGTCGACCTCCACACCGTCGAGCCGTCGGGCGAGTTCCGCCGGTCCCAGCGTCGTCAGCAGTTTCCCGCGCATCTCGTCGGCGTTGATGCCGCTGCCGGGGATGTCGTCGACGGTCGAGGCGATCTGCTGGAGTTCCGGGTACTCGGCCGACGCGATCCGGTCGTACGGGCCGCGCTCGCCGCCCTGTTCGTCCGGCGGCGTGTACGTATCGAGGAGATAATCGAGCGCGTCTTCGACTGTGGTGTGACCGTACGTGTCGACGAAGGTGTCCTCGACAGCCGCACGGACGGCTTCGAGTTCCTCCTGCTGGGACTCGGTGATCGATAGCTCCGGCATCGTTCGGGCCAACGGCGGCCCGCGGCATAATTCGTTCCCCGCTAGTCCAGCGACGACGCGACACTGACGTGCATCCCGACGAACAGCCACGTCCCGTCCGGATCGGGGTCGCCGTCGGTCCGGCGTTCCAGCGTGCCGCTCCAGCGCGTCTCGAAGTCGTGTCCCACCCCGCGCTCGGTGTCGGTCCAGGCCAGGTCGACGGCGTCGCTGAACCAGGCGTACCCGTCCCGGTCGGTCACCCGGAGCGCGTGGCTCTCGACGGTCCAGTCGGTCGTCGAGGCGGTCTGGTCGCGCAGGCCGGCCGCGACCTCGCTGCCCCCGACCAGCCGTTCGGAGACGCCGAACTTCACGACCGATTCGTCGGCAGCGAAAAACGGAGCCAGGGGCTCGCCCGCCCGCAGCGCGTCGTAGTACGCCTCCAGGCGAGCGGTGGCGTCCATCTATCCGAACAGCCGCTCCAGCAGGCTGCGACTCCGGTGTTTCTCGGCCAGCAGGACCGAACACTCCACGTCGTCGACGATGTCGAGCACGAGCGAGCCCGACATCAGCCGCCGGAGCAGCCCCTCCTCGGTGGCACCGATCAGGACCAGCGAGGCGTCCTCGGCGGCCGACTCGATCGCGAGTTCCACGTCGCCGGTCTCCACCCGAAGTGTCGCATCAGAGAGCCCGTGGTCGGCAGCCCAGGCGTCGAGGAAGTCCCGGGCCTCGGCTTCGGCCTCGGTTCCAGTTCCGGACGCCACGTTCAACAGCGTCACCTCGGAGCCGTACTCCTCCTGGAGCAACTTCGCGATCTCGGCCGAGAGGTCGGAGTCCGGCCCGCCGGCGGTCGGCAGGAGGATCCGGGAGGGGTCGAACCCGCGGTCGCGCAACACGAGGAAGTCACACGGGACCGACTCGGTCAGTTCGTCGAACGCGGACTCCGCGCGGCCGGGCGAGCCGTGGGAATCGGGCCCCCAGCCCATCACGACCAGGCTAGCGTTGTGCGTCTTCGCGGCGTCGAAGATCTCCTCGAAAGAGCGATGCGAGATGATCGTGTGAGTCTCGATGTCGACGCCGAACGTCTCGGCGTCCTCGCGGGCGCTTTCTAGCAGTCCGGCCGAGGTCTCGTCGATCTCGTCGGCGCGCTCTGCGGCCCCGGCCAGGGCAGTCTGGTCGGGGACCGTGACGATGTGGGTCGCCACGACCGTCCCGCCGCGCTGTTTGGCGATGGCACTGGCCAGCGTGATGAGTTCCTTCTCGTGTTCGGGGTTCGCCAGCGGCACCATCACGCGGTACTGACCGCCGTCGGGCTGGACGCTCGCCGCGGCGTTGACCGCGGCGTCGGGCAGGTCCTCCGAGCGCGAGAGGATGTGTTCCGAGAGGATCCCCTGTTTCTCGGTGCGGGTCCGGGCGTAGCCGACGTACCAGAGGATCGCGGCGCCGGCGATACCGAAGGTGAGCAACAGCGCCTCCTCCGGGACGAACGCGAGCAGGGCAAAGGAGAGCACTGCCCCCAGGATCGGCAACACCGGGAACAGCGGGACGGTAAAGTCAGGGCTGTACTCCTCGGGCGCGACGACGCGCATCACGATGAGCGCGAGGTTGAGCAGGCCGTAGATGATGAGGTGGAGGCCCGAGGCCGCTCCGGAGAGCAACTGGAGGTTCCCGACGACGATGAACAGCAGGATGAGGCCGCCGGTGATGGCGATTGCGCGGTACGGCGTCCCGAAGCGGTCGTGGATCTCGTTGAGCGCCGGCGTGACGATCCGGTCCCGTCCCATCGCGAAGTTGATGCGCGACGACGCCAGGATCGAGGCGTTGGCGCTTGAAGCCGTCGCCAGCAGGCCGCCAAACAGCAAGGCACCGCCCATCAGTGCGCCCTGGAGGTACTGGCCGACCTCGACGACGGCGATGGGCCGCGGTTCGTTGGGCGCGACGTTCTCGAACAGGCCGGCGATGAATCCCTCGGGGACGGCCGCGCTCATGATGACGAGCACGAGCGCGTAGATGACCGTCACGAGGACGACGCTGCCGATGACTGCACGCGGGAGGTTCTTCCCCGGCTCTTTGATCTCCTCGGCGACGCTCGTGATCTGGACGAACCCGAGATACGAGACGAAGATGAGTCCCGTCGTCTCCAGTGTCGTGACCACGTCCCGGGCCGGCGGGAGGTTCGCGGGATCGGCCCGGAGCGTCCCCAGCAGGGTAAACGCCGCCAGGATCGCGACGAGCACGATGACGATGACGTTCTGGAGCTTCCCGGTCTCCTTGGCGCCGACGTAGTTGATCGCGACGAAGAAGGCCCCGCCGACCAGCGCGATCAACTGGATGTAGGTGAGCGAGAGCGGGCCGGCACCGACCGAGCCGCTGAGCCCGAAGATCCGCGCGATGTAACGCCCGAAGCCGACCATGTAGAAGGCGCTGGCGAAGGCCAGGCCGAGCCAGTTCGCCCAGCCGGCAACCGAGCCAAACAGCGGCCCCAGCGCGTGGTTGACGTAGTAGTACGCGCCGCCCGAGCGTGGCATCGCCGTCCCGAGTTCGCTGGCCGACAGTGCCGTGAACATGGCGATGACACCCCCGAGAACGAACGCGGCGGCGGCCATCGAGCCCGCCTGCATGATCGCGTCGCCGGGCAGGACGAAGATGCCCGCTCCGATCATCGTCCCGACACCGATCGTCAGGGCGGCGAGCGGCCCCAGGTCCTTCGCGAGTTCTTCGTCACCCATCGCCGTCTGTCACCTCCTCGTCCGTCGACGGCTCGCTGTCGGGGAGGACGACGACCGGGTGGTCGTTCTCCGTGATCAGGCGAAGCGCCACGTCGCCGGTGATGAGCTGGACGAACCGGCTCCCACCGCGCGGGGTCACGACGACCGCAGTCGCGTCGTGGTCCGCGGCCGCCTCGAAGATGGTCTCGACGACATCTGTCCCGTAGTAGATCTCCGTCTCGATGTCCCCGAGTACCGATTTCGCGGCCTCGAACATCTCCTCGGCGGCGAGTTCACGCTGTTCGACGCCCGCCTTGTCCGGGGCGCCCCCCGCTTTCTCGATGACGTTGACGACGACGACCTCGCCGTACTCCTGGTCCGCCAGCGCACGGGCGGAACTCTCGGCGTCCTCCTCGCTGTCGACGGGGAGGACGACCCGATCCAGCAGGTCAGCCATCGATACCCCTCCGGTTGGGAAGCCGTTGCTCGTGGCGATTCGGCGACCACACCGCGGCTGACCGGTTCATATCCCTCTCGAAGCACGGACGCTAGTTAACGTTCACGTCTGGCGGCACCCGTGAGATAGAAACCCACTTCACGTCCCCACCTGAAGCGAGCAGACATGAACTGGGAGGGTCGCGCGTGTACGTGATCATCGTCGGTGCGGGGGAGGTCGGCTCCGCCATCGCCGAGAGCCTCGCGGACTCACACGAGGTGGCCGTCGTCGATATCGACGGTGACCGGGTCGAACGACTGATGTACGATGTCGATGTCCTCGGCGTCGAGGGCGACGGGGCCGACCTGGAGACGCTCCGGGAGGCCGGGATCGACCGTGCGGACATGGTCATCGCCAGCACAGACAACGACGAGACCAACATCGTCACCTGCGGGACGGCAAAGACCGTCGCCGACGTGTTCACCATCTCGCGGGTCAAGAGCGCCCGGTTCCTCCGGACCTGGGAGCACGCCGAGGGGGCGCTCGGCGTCGATTACATGGTCGCGACGAACCTCATGACTGCCGAGACGGTCAGCCGCGTCATCGGGCTCCCTGCGGCGAACGATGTCGAGACCTTCGCCGGCGGGGTCGTCCAGATGGCGCAGTTCGAGATCATCGAGAGCAGCCCGGTCGCCGGGCAGACCGTCGAGCAGGCCGACCGCTACGAGTCGCTGACCTTCGCCGCCGTCCTCCGGGACGACGATGTCGTCATCCCCAGCGGGGACACCGTCATCGAGACGGGCGACGATGTCATCGTCATCGGCAGCCGTGACAGCGTCCAGTCGTTCGCCCACGACGTGTCGCCGGAACTGGACCGCGCCCGCGACGTGCTCATCGTCGGCGGCAGCGACATCGGCTACCACACCGCTCGCCTCCTCCAGGAACGGGGCCTCAAACCCCGGCTCATCGAGCGCGACCACGACCGCGCCCGGGCACTGGCCGAGGAACTCTCCGGGACGACCGTCCTGGAGAGCGACGCGACAGACCGGGAGTTTCTCGAACGGGAACACGTCGAGGATGTCGACGCCGTCGTCGCGGCGCTGGACAGCGACGAGAAGAACCTGCTCGCCGGCCTGCTGGCCAAGCGACTGGGTGCCGACCGGGCCGTCGCCGTCGTCGACGCCGGCGAGTACGTCGACCTGTTCAAAGCCGTCGGCATCGACGTGGCGATCAACCCTCGCGAGGTCACCGCCGAGGAGATCACTCGCTTCACCCGCGAACACCGCGCCGAGAACGTCGCCATCATCCAGTCCGACCGCGCGGAGGTCCTGGAGATCGAGGTGGAGGCCGACAGCGTGCTGGCCGATCGGCCGATCCGGGAGTCGGTCGGGGACCTCCCGAACGGGGTCGTCATCGGGGCGATCACCCGCGACGGCGAACTCGTCATCCCCCGGGGTGACACGATCATCGAGCCCGACGACCACGTCGTCGTGTTCGTCGACGCGGAGGCGCTCGACGAGGCGAGTTCGAAACTGTGACGCCGCTCAGTACGGTCGCGGGGCGCCGTGACCTGCGCGTCGACTGGCGGGCGTCCGTCTCGCTGGTCGGGAGCGTGGTGAAGTACCTCTCGGTGCCGCTGGTGCTTCCCCTGCTCGTCGCGCTGTACTACGGCGAGGGGATCACGACCTTCGGCGTCTCCATCGTCGCGACCGTCTTCCTGGGTGTCGCGCTGGAGCAGGTCGACACAGACCCCGATCTGGGCGCCCGCGAGGCGTTCCTGATGGTGTCGCTGACCTGGCTGGCCGTCGCCGTCGTCGGCACCTTTCCCTATCTGCTCGCGGGCTACGGCACCGAGTCGACGCTCGCACACCCGATCAATGCCCTCTTCGAGTCGATGTCCGGGTTCACCACGACCGGGGCGACCGTGATGGGCTCGATCGGGTTCGACCGCCACTCCCACGCCCTGTTGCTGTGGCGCCAGCTCACCCAGTGGCTGGGCGGTATGGGGATCGTCGTCCTGGCCGTGGCGATCCTCCCGGAACTCTCCGTGGGTGGCGCCCAACTGATGGACGCCGAGGCGCCGGGGCCGGGGATCGAGAAACTGACGCCCCACATCGCCGAGACCGCTCGGGTCCTCTGGTTCGCGTACTTCGGGTTCACGCTGCTTGAGATCGGGTTGCTGTACGGCGCGCACCTGCTCGGCGCCGCGCCGAACATGGGCGTGTACAACGCGGTCGCCCACGGGCTGACGACGCTGCCGACCGGCGGCTTCTCGCCGGAAGCCCGCTCGATCGAGGCCTTCTCCGCGGTCGCGCAGTGGATCATCGTCCCGTTCATGGTCGTCGCCGGCACCAACTTCGCGCTGCTGTGGCGCGCGCTCCGGGGGGACCCGCTGGCGCCCGGGCGTGACAGCGAGTTTCGCTTCTACACCGGGGTCATGGCCGCGTTCACCGCCGTCGTCGCCGGGCTGCTGTTCGCCGGCGTCGGCGCCGGGCTGGAGACGGTTCCCGACACCGTTCCGGCGATCCCCGGCAACGCCGAACGGGCGCTCAGACACGCCACCTTCCAGATCGTCTCGATCGTGACGACGACGGGCTACGCCTCGATGGACTTCAACACCTGGAGCCAGCCGGCGAAGTACCTCCTGCTGTTCGCGATGTTCGTCGGTGGGTCGGCCGGCTCGACCGGCGGCGCGGTCAAGGTCATCCGGTGGCTGGTCATCCTCAAGTCGCTCCGCCGGGAACTGTTCACGACCGTCCATCCGGAGGCGGTGGCGCCGGTCACGCTCGCCGGGCGGGCGCTCGACGAGCGGGCGATCCGCGGGATCTACGCGTTCACGCTGCTGTACGTCGTGATATTCTTCGTCAGCGTCGCCCTCCTGTTTCTGGACGCCGTGCGGATCGGCTACGCGGTCTCCGTCCTCGAGGTCATGTCGGCCGTCGCGGCGACGCTTGGCAACGTCGGGCCCGGCTTCGGCGCGGTCGGGCCGATGAACAGCTACATCGACTTCGCCCCGACGAGCAAGGTGTACATGGTCCTGCTGATGTGGGCCGGCCGCCTGGAGATCCTCCCGGTCTTCGTCCTGCTGACGCGGGCGTACTGGCGGTCCTAACGCCGCCAGAACGTCGGCGTGAACACCGCCAGGACGGTGATGATCTCCAGCCGACCCGCCCACATCAGCAGGATCATAACGAACTTTGTCGTGTCGGGCAACACGAGATACGAGCCAAAGGGGCCGAGCCGGCCGAACGCGGGGCCGATGTTCCCGATGGCGGCCAGGCTCGCGCCGACGGCCTCGAGCGCGGTCAGTTCGAGCCCCACCCTGGCGGCGTCCAGCGAGATAAACACCGCGCCGAGCCCGAACAGGAGGAAATAGAGGATCGTGAAGCCGACGACGCCGCGGATCGCCGCCTCGTCGACGACGTGGCGCCCGAGCCGGATCGGCTGGACCGCCTCGGGATGGGTCGCGTGGAACAGCTCCCGACGGAGCGACTTGAGGACGATGAGCCAGCGGATCACCTTGATTCCCCCGCCGGTCGAGCCGGCAGATCCCCCGATGAACATGGTGACCACGAGGACGAGCTGGCCGTGGGTGGTCCACTCGGCGAAGTTACTCGTCGCGTACCCGGTCGAGTTCATCAGCGAACCGACCTGGAAGGCGGCCTGTCGCAACGCGTTCCAGAAGACCCCCTGTGTGGTCCCGCCGGGCGAGACAGTCGGTGCGGCTCCCAGGAACAGCAGTCCGGTCAGGACCGCGGTCAGGACCGCGATCGCGCCGGCGTAGGCCCGGAACTCCCGGTCACGCAGGGGCCGGCTCAGATCGCCGTCGAAGAGGTGCCAGAACAGCGCGAAGTTGGTGCCCGCGACGACCATGAACGGGATGATGACCCACTGGACGGCCGCCGAGAACGCCGCGATGCTGTCGGCCTTCGTCGAGAAGCCGCCGGTCGGCAGCGTCGAGAACGCGTGCGCGATGGAGTTGTAGAGGTCCATCTCCGGAGCGTAGCCCAGCACGTGCAAGCCGTACAACAGGACCGCAAGCAGGACGGTAAAGGCGAAGTACGCTTGCCAGAGGATGCGGGCGGTCTCGGCGATCCGCGGGGTGAGTTTCTCCAGGGTCGGCCCCGGCGCCTCCTCGCTGACGAGCTGTGCGCCGTTGACCGACAGCTCCGGCAGGATCGCGACCATCAGGACGATGATCCCCATGCCGCCCAGCCACTGGGTGAGCTGGCGCCACAGCATGAGCGCGTGGGAGTGGCGGTCGGTCCCGATCGAACCCATGACCGTCGCCCCGGTCGTCGAGATGCCCGACATCGACTCGAAGAAGGCGTTGATCGGGCGCGCGAGCGTCGACTCGGTTCCGTAGCCCGCGAGGACGTACGGAACCGCAGCGACGGCCGCGACCACGAACCAGGCAAGCGCAACGAACAGCAGTGCCTCCCGGGACTGGAGGTCCTCGTCCCCGTCGAGCTGTTCGAGTCCGACGCCCAGGCCCACGGCAAAGATGATCGAGACGCCGAAGACGGCGATGTCCTCGCCGTAGACGAGCGCGGCCACCAGCGGGACGAGCAGCGCGACCGAGAGGAACTTCACGACCGTCCCGGTCAGTGCGACGCTCGTGCGCCAGTTGACGACAGTGCTCATAGTGCGTGACGACTCCGTTCGCGCGGGGCAGGCCCGGCCGTTTCGATCGTACACATCGGTTTTCGACTCCCTCGTCGTGGGGTCGGTCGGCCCGCTACCGACCGGCCGTGATACCGAGCACTCGCACACGCGGGCATATTAAACCCGTCAGAGTCGCGCCGGCTGCCGACCCGTCGACGCGGCTATTGTCCACTATAGGGAGATATTGAGAGAAAGGAAAGGCTGATACGCGCGTCCGGCACACTCCCGACCATGCCACGCGAATCGTATCAGGAGCGGCTCGAAACCCTTCGCGAGGACGTTCTTTACATGTCGGAAATCGTCCTCGAACGCTTCCGGCTCGGTCTCAACGCGCTCGAACAGAAAGACGAGGAGTTCGCCTGGGAGGTCATCGACGGCGACGACGAGGTCAATCAGCTGTATCTGGATCTCGAACAGGACTGTATCGACCTGCTGGCGCTCCAACAGCCCGTCGCGTCGGACCTGCGTTTCATCGCTGCGTCGTTCAAGATCATCACCGACCTCGAACGGGTCGGCGACCTGGCGACGAATCTCGGGGAGTACTCACTGGAGGCCGAACGCGACGTGTTCCCGGAGGTCGACATCCAGGAGATCGGCGCGGCCGTCATCGAGATGATCGAGGACGCGATGGACGCCTACAGCGAGGAAGACCCCGAGCTGTGTTACACGATCGCCCAGACCGACGATCTCATCGACGAACAGTGTGAGGACGCTTCCGAGGCAGTCGTCCGTGACCTCATCGAACGCCAGATCGACGCCGACTCCAGCGGGACGGACATCGAGCAGTTGATGGCCGATGTCTCACGCCTGCTGTTGACGATCCGCGATATCGAGCGCGTGGGCGACCACGCGGTCAACATCGCCGCGCGGACGCTGTACATGGTCGAGAACGACGACGATCTGATCTACTGAGCGGTCGCCGGCTCAGACCAGGCTCGCGCCGTCGAACGCCGAGCGGTCGTAGTCGTGGTCCATCAGCGAGAGGATCGTCGGCGCGATGTCGTAGAGGTCCGCGTCCTCGATGCGGGCGTCGTCGTCCTCGACGAGCAGGGTCGCGTTGTCGAAGCTGTGCATCCCGTTGCGCGGGCCGACTCCGAAGACATCGTCCGAGCCTTTGAACCCGGCTTTGAGGTCGAACCCGTGGTTCGGGACGACGACCAGATCCGGCGCGATGTCGTCGTGGTCGCCACGGAAGGCGTCCTCTTTCGTGACGACGCGGTCGGCGACCGGGTTCCCGTCGGGACCCTCCAGGGCTTCGAGTTCGGATTTGAGTTCCGAGCGGACCCGTTCGTACTCGTCCTGTGGGACGCTCCCGTTTGGCTCGCGGCCTTCGAGATTGACGTAGAAGCGACCGGGGATCAGCGAGTACGCCTTCGTGTCGTCGCTGATGTCGCCCAGTTCCGAGTGGTCGTCGTCCGCGTAGTCGAGCCAGCCTTCCTGGCGGAGCCACTCGTTGCAGTGGACCTCGTAGTCCAGCGCGGTGAAGCCGTGGTCGGAGGCGACGACCATCGTCACGTCGTCGGGGAGCATCTCGCGGAGTTTCCCGAGGTACTCGTCGACCTTGCTGTAGAAGTTCAGGAACGCCTCGCGGTTGTCGGTCTCGTTCACGTAGTCCTTGAACAGGAAGTGGTTGACCCGGTCGGTGGTCATGAACACGCCGAAAAAGAGGTCCCAGTCGTCTTCCTGCACGTAGTGTTCGAACGTCTCGAATCGCTTCTCGACGGTCTCGTGGGCGTCCTCGATGAACTCGGTCTTGTCGTCGTCGTGGCCGAGTTTCGCGTTGACATCGATCCGGTAGTCCGTCGCCTGGAGGCGGTCACGCAGTTCGTCGGGGTAGGCCGCCTTGTCGACGCCGGGCGAGAGAAAGCCCGAGACCATCCGCTGGACGTTGCGCTGGGGCGGGAACGTGACGGGGACGTTCAGCACCGTCGCGTCGCGGCCGTCCTCGGTGATCCGGTCCCAGAGGCGGTCGGCCTGGACATCCCGCCCCATCGGCACGTACGTGTCGTAGGAACCGACTTCCCGGTCCTGGAAGCCGTAGACGCCTGTCTGGCCGGGGTTGACGCCGGTCGTCAGCGAGGGCCAGCAGGCGCTCGACTCCGGCGGGACGATACTGTCGATCGCACCGGCGCTCCCGTCGGCCGCCAGTTCAGTGAGATTCGGGAACACGTCCGGATGCTGGTCGATGAGGCTGTACGGTACGCCGTCGATGCCGAAAAACGCGACCCGGGGGCCGTCGTCACCCTTCAGACGGTCGAATAGTCCCATGGGCGTCCCTACTGGTGACGGGGACAAGAAGCTTCTTTTCGCAGTGCTGTCGGGAGAAGCGGCAATCCGTCCGTCGGCGACCGCGTCACTCGCCGGTCTCGGCGTTCTCGGGGACGACTGTCAGGTGGTCGATTCCCGGCGGTTCACTGTCCGCACGCTCCGGAACGACCGTCGTGTGGTCGAGCACGGCGTCTGTCTGGTCGGTCGCCATCACACACGGTGGTACCGCTCCCACGCCCAAAAGATTACCCATGCTCATAAATCATCGGCAACACACGCCGATATTATCGATGAGCATGGCGCGGCGGTCGCGGGGTCAGTCGAACTTCTCGTCGTAGAGGTCCTGGGCGTGTTCGATCGCGTCCTTCGCGGCCTGCTTGTCCTCGAAGCCGAGCGTCTCGACTTCTTTCCCTTCCTCCAGGTTCTTGTAGGTCGCGAAGAACTCGTCGATCTCGTCGAGTTGCTGCTGGGGGATGTCGTCGAGGTCCTCGATGTGGTCGTAGCGGGGGTCCTCGGTGGGGACGGCGATGACCTTGTCGTCCTGCTCGCCGTCGTCGTCCATCTTCATCAGCGCGACCGGGCGGGCCTCGATGACACAACCGGGGAACGTCTGGTCCTCGACCAGCACGAGCACGTCGAAGGGGTCCTCGTCGTCGTAGTAGCTCTGCGGGATGAAGCCGTAGTCACTGGGGTAGTGGACGTTGCTGTGGAGCACCCGGTCCAGCACGACGCCGGGGATGTCCTTGTCGTACTCGTACTTGTTGCGCTCGCCTTTGAGACACTCGACGACGGCGTAGATCTCTTCGGGCGGGTTCGGTCCGGTTTCGAGGTCTTCCCAGAGGTTCGTCATCACCCGCGAGTGCGCCGCGCCATCAAAAATGACTTTCGTCATCGCCCTATCGTGTGTCACAAGATATTTCTCCAGCCATCTCGGAATATTAGCGAGGCGCCCGACGGTGCGCGCCGATACGGTTACAACACCTGTTATTAGCCTGTTTGCCGACAAAGACATTACTCTCCTCGGGACGGCGCTGTCCCGCAAATAATCCTTATAGGATGTCTGAGTTAACAAGTGTTAAATAGTTTGACGACATGTCTATACCCATGTCAGAGGCACAAACAGTTACGAGCAGCCCAGGTATCGCAAAAGAACTCACCGCGTTCCAACAGAACATCCTCGTCATTCTCGCCGAGGAACCACGCTACGGGCTCGCGATCAAACGGGAGCTCGAATCCTACTACGACGACGAAGTCAACCACGGCCGGCTCTACCCGAACCTCGACGATCTGGTCGAGATGGGACTCGTCGAGAAGAGCGAACTCGACAAGCGGACCAACCAGTACTCGCTGACGGAGGACGGCAAAGCGGCCGTCCTCGACCAGCTTGGCTGGGTGTTCTCGAAGTTCGTCACCGACGACGGCCGCGCGGACGAACTCCACGACCTGGTCGACGCACAGCAGAACTAAGGCTCCGGACGGCGACCGTCGGATTCTTCGACAGCTATCTGGACGGACTCCCCGACCAGCGACCGCTGTTCCTCGCTGGGCCAGGCGTTCCGCGGGAAGTACTCGGTTTCGAACTCGTCGAGTTCGGCCGGCGTCGCGTCGGCGATCCGTTTGGCGTAGTGGTTGCTCATGAAGTCGGCGAGCGCCCGTGCCGTCGCCCCGTGGACCGGGCCGTGTTCCTCGGCGACGGTCTCGGCGATGGTCTCGTTGGCGTCGGCGACATCGTCCCACTCGTCCGGGTCGCCGGTCCCCGAGAGCTGTCGTTCGACGCCGCGGTCGATGTCCTCGACACGGTCGGGGTGGATGACGCCGTCGGCGACCCACTCCTCGGGATGACAGACCAGGACATCGCCCGTGTCGTCCTCGCGGACCCGTGCGGTGTAGTCGTGGGCCGCGAGCAGGTCGTCGCGGTCGGCTCGATAGGCCGCCGCCTCGTCCTCGTCGACGGCCTCGCGCGCGAGTCTGGTGAGGCGTTCGGCCTCCTCGATCACGTCGGCTGGGAGTTCAGTCATCGTCGAGTGCGTCGTTGGCTAGCTTGTCGGCCCGCTCGTTTATCTCTCGCGGAACGTGCTCGATCGACCAGTCGTCGAACCGCTGGAGGAGTTCAAGCACCGTCACCCGCTTCTCGCGCAGGTCGGGGTCGTTGGTGTTCCACTCACCGCGGATCTGCTTGACCAACAGGTCCGCGTCGACGCGGATCCGGACCTCCTCGAAGCCGTAGTCGGCGGCGACCTCCAGCGCGCGGATCAGTGCGTCGTACTCCGCCTGGTTGTTGGTGGCTCGGCCGATGGTCTCGCCGGCCTCGGTGACGATCCCGCTGTCGTCGACGAGGACGTAGCCGATAGCGGCCGGGCCGGGGTTGCCCCGGGCGGCCCCGTCCGAATAGAGGTGGACCCGACCCCCGTCGTCGCGCAACAGCCCTTCGAGTCGCGCGGTGTCACCGCCCTGGACGACGACTTTCCCCTCGTAGGCGACCGCGGTCGCGCCCCCGTAGTCGGCGCGCCAGCGCTCGTGATCGGTGTTGCCCGACTCGATGGCGACGCCCGCGGCTTCGAGCCGTTCGCGTGCCGCCGCCTCGTCACATTCGATGACCGGCATCGTCTGTGGGTGGCCGACCTGTCGGTATAGCGGTTGTGGTCGGGCCGAAAACGTGCGGTCGTCAGTTCCCGGAGCGGCTCGCGATCCGCTCGGCACCGGTGCGGCGTCCCTCCTCGCCGCCCACGTAGCGCTCGGCCAGCGCACCGAGCCCGGCGACGGCCAGCACCAGCCCGCAGACGAGCTGGATCGTCAGGAAGGGATCGAAGTTCGCGAACACGAACGGCGTGCCCGCCAGGACGAGCCCACAGAACACGGCGGCCCCGGCACCGAGCGGGCTCGCCTGCTTCCCCGAGGAGATCCGATAGGCCGTGTGACCGATCGCGAGCGCACCGATCTCTCCCAGGAGCAGGTTGATGAGCGCCTGCTCGTGGGCCGGTCTGTACACCGCGACGAGCCCGATTATGGCGAAACTGAGCAGCGCCGCGACGATCGTCCCCCACTTGAGTGCGGTAGTTCTCGTTTCGGACATGATTTATTACACCTGTTGTTACTCGACCCTCCTACGTAATAGTTGTTGACGGTTCCGGGGGGACAGGTTCATGCCGGCCAGGCGCCAACGCGGGATGAATGCGGCTCGACGAGTTCATCGACGAGTTCGAGCGCGACGAGGCGGCCGAGCGGCGCCGCCTGGCCGCCGAGAAGTCGTACGCGATCACGGACCACCTCGAAACCGTCGAACGCCAGGTCCAGCAGGTCGTCCAGGACGACACGCTCGTCGGCTCGACGGCCCCGGAGATCTTCGTCGGCCGGTCGGGCTACCCGAACGTCTCGACGGGGCTGCTCTCGCCCGTCGAGCGCGACGCGGCAGCCGAGGGGTTCGCGACCAGTAGCGACTGGTACGACTCGGGGCTGGGCATCGAGGATGTCCTCCAGCGACGGACGGGGCTGCTCAACTCCGCACAGTCGCTCTCGGTCGACTCCGTCCAGCACCGCGGCGGCGTCCACGACGTGTGGGACGGGTTCGTCGGGGTTCAGCGCGAGGTCGCGATCGCCGACCATCCCGTCGACGTGGAGGTCGGGCTGGACGGGACCCCGGAGATCGACGTGGGCTTCGACGACGTGCGGACGCCGACCGGGCCACGGGCCAACGCGACCGGCGTGGACCTCACGGAGAACCCCCACGTCCCGCGCTCGGTCGAGAAGACCCTCTCGGACGACGACTGGGCCGCGGAGGGCGCGATGACCTACCTCTACCGGCGCGGGTTCGACGTGTACGACATCAACACGATCCTCTCGGCGGGGGCGCTGGGCCGGGCCAGCGAGCGTTCGCTCGTCCCGACCCGGTGGTCGATCACTGCCGTCGACGACACCGTCGGCCAGTACCTCCGTGGGACCTTGCGGACCGCCGACACGATCGACAAGCCGGAAGTCTGGTACAACGAGTACATGGGCAACCGCTACTGGGTGCTGCTGGCACCGGGCCGGTGGGAGTTCGAACTCGTCGAGATGAAAGCCCCCGAGAGCGTCTGGAACCCACGCCCCGGAGCCGGCTACTACCTCGCCAGCGCCCACGAGGGCGCCGAGGGGCGGACCGGCTACGTCGAGGAGACCGCCGGCGCCTACTACGCGGCCCGCCTGGGCGTCCTCGAAGAACTCGAACGACGGGGCCGCCAGGCAAAGTGTCTGGTCCTCCGGGAGATCACCGACGACTACTGGGCGCCGGTCGGCGTCTGGCAGGTCCGGGAAGGCGTGCGCAACGCCTTCGAGGGCGAACCGGGTATCGGGCAGTCGTTCCGCGAGACGCTCGAGGCGGTCTCCGACCAGCTCCCGGTCGGGCTCGGGCCGCTGCGCCGGAAGTCGGAACTGGTCGCGGGGCTCCAGTCACAGCTCTCGGACTTCTGAGGGCGGAACACATACGACCCCGGGCGCGCAAGCGCCGGTATGGTCTCCCTCCTGTTCCCCGGTATCCCGGGCGGCGTGGAACTGCTCGTCGTCTTCGTGATGCTGATGCTGATGCTCGTCGTCCCCGCCGTCCTCCTCCTCGGTGCGTACTTGATCGGGAAACGCCGGAGTAGTCCGGCCGACGCGGCCGACGACCCCGACCGGTAGTTCTCTCGGGGCTCGCCGGCTCGAAAAGTACCCGACGAGAGCCGAATTATGCGATCACAGACGCTCTGTCCGGCGAACCGTTCCGTTTATCGGTCCCAACCTGTGAGCGATAGGTGTGTCTCCGGAGCGAACTGGGCCCGATATGCCCGAGCGACTGACCAGCCACGCCTACGAGATCACCGTCGACGACGGTCGCGATTCCTTTTTCGCGCTCAGCATCGAGGGCGACCACGAGACGGAGTGGCTGGCCTCGGATACCGTCTGTGCGCTTGACAACATGCGATAGCTCTCCGAACACTTTACCCGCCGCGCCGACCAGACCGCGGTATGCTCCTGCTCGCACAGGCCGGCCCGGGGGTGGGTGACCTCCTCGTGATCGCGCTGTTGCTCGTCGCGATGGTCATTCCGGTGGTGCTCGTGCTGGGCGTCGCCGTCTACATCACCCGCGACGAGTGGACGGGCGACCGCAAAGACCACGTCGACAAGGAGCTCTCGGCGGACCGGGAGCGTCTGGGAGCGCCGGACGCCGACGACCAGCCCGGCTCGGCCGGCACAGCGGACTCGAAAAACGGGGAGTGACCGTTACTCGGTCGGGACCGGACCGGTGCCGATGGCGTCTCGGACCGCGGACTCGAACTCGCGCCGATCCGAGAAGTACGGCACGTCGACATCGTCGAGCACGTCGGCCAGCTCCTGTGGGCCGTCGGGGGTACGGATGGTCGTCTCGCCCTCCCGGTCGACGATCGTGCTGTGCTCGATACCCCAGGTGAGCCGTGCGGAGACGCGGGCCAGCGGTGCCCCCTCGACATCGGGCCCCTCGCCGAGTTCGACGGCTGGTTCCTCGTCTTCCTCGTCGTCGCTCATAACTGGACTGTGCCAGTCGGTTCGATTAGTGTTTTCGGTGTCGACCGCTCCCCCGGGCGTCATGCGCGTGTCTGACGGGGTGTTTTGCCGGTTGCGGTGCTAGAGCCCATCATGACTAGTTTAACTGACGTGTACGACGGGGAGGTCGGACGCGTCGCATCGCGCCGTCAGCAGGTCGTCGGGATGGGGCTGTTTCTGGTGGGTGCCGCGGGACTCGTCGCGGCCATCGCCTTCGCCACCACACCGATCGGCCAGCGGTTCGCGCTCGGGGAGTACGCGGCTCGGGAGGTCGCGGGGACGGTCGCCGGGCTAGGGTTGCCGGCGGTCATCCTCGGCGTCTTCACCGTGTTGCCGTCGGGCCGGCGGACCCGCGCCGCCGCCGCGCTGGGGACGAGCGTCGCCGTCCTCGGCGTGGCGCTGTTCCGCAGCATCTACCCCTACAACTGGGTCGAGTCGGCGCCGCTGCTGGCGCTCGGTGTCAGCATCGTCTACTCGCTCGGGATCCTGGCCGCGTTCTGGGCGCTGTTTGCCGCCGTGGCGACGTTCAAGACCCGCAACGATCCGGGCGGGACCGCGCGGATGGAGGTCACCGAGTCCGGGACGATCCGCCTCGTCGAGGAAGCCCGGTCGGTGCCGTCGATGGGCGGCGTCGGTCTCTTCGGCGGTGAGCCCGACGGCGATGTCGAGACCCAGACCAACCGGGCGGGCCAGTCGGCCGCCCGGAGCGACGGGAGCGGCGCCACGGACCACCAGCACAGTTCCGGCGGCGAGTCTCCGGCGGGCACCGAGACGGTCGACACCGACCCACAGCGGTCGCCGGAGCGACCGCGCCAGACACAGGACCAGGCACAGCCCGACCTCGACACCGACATCGTCCAGGCCGGGCCGGAGTCGACCGCTAGCGCCGACGGCGGGACCCAGAGTCTCTCGGGCGATCCGATCACCGACACTGCCGTCCACCGCGGCGAACCCGACACCTACTGTGGCAACTGCCGGCACTTCCAGTACGTGATGGCCGACGGCGACATCGAACCGTACTGCGGGTTCCACGAGGAACTGATGGACGACATGGACGCCTGCTCGGCCTGGACGAAAAACGACTGAGCCGAACCCCGGCGTTTAACACGGTCCAGCGGCCTAAAGGAGCACAACAATGAAATTCTGCGACGACTGCGGCTCGATGATGAAGACCGAGGGTGACAGCTGGGTCTGTGGGAGCTGTGGCTACGAGACGCTGCGCGACGAGGCTGCCGAACAGGAGATGGCGGTGACGACACAGGGCCAGGAGGAGTCCGAGATCGTCGACACCTCCGAGGTCGACGCCGAGGACATGGGCCCGACGACGGGCGCGCGCTGTCCGGAGTGTGGCAACGAGCGCGCGTACTACGAGATGAAACAGATCCGGGCCGCCGACGAGTCGGAGACGCGCTTTTTCACCTGTACCGAGTGCGAGCACAAGTGGCGCGAGGACGACCACTGAGGCGGTAGTGTGTCCGACGCCGCCTTCCCGACCGTTTCGGACGACGACCTGGCCGACGGCGGCTGGGAGCTGATCGACGAGAGCGTCGAGACGGTGTTCAAGCTCCCGACGGCGCGCGTCGACGGGGCGACGAAGCTGTACGACGATGTCCGAACGCGGGCGGCCGCCGAGACGGCGACCGGGATCGACCGCCAGTGGCGCTTTTTCTTCGCGACGCGGCTGACCTTCCAGCCGCCGCTGTCGCCCGGTATCGGCCCGGCGATGATCCTCCCGACGGTCCGCTCGGAGGCCCAGTCGGCCTTCGCGGACGAACTGCGCGAGCGGGGTTCGCCGCCGTCGACCGCGACCGGACCGAACGCGTCCGCGTCGACAGCGGCGACCGCGCTCGCATCCGGCGGTACACGGCGTCGCTGGAGCTCACAGACGCCGATTCGACGCTCTCGATCGAGGGGTGGGTCGCGGTCTGGCACGGCGACGGGTTCCGGATCGCGGCGGGCGCGTACCCCGACCGGCCGGTCGCGGACGTGCTCGACATCGACTCGCCCGCCGACGTGCTCACGCGACCGAGCCGTGACTACCGGGAGGAACTGCTCGGGCTCATCCGCGCCGTCGAGTGATCGCCGCCAGCAACGGCCCTTCCGGAACGAGTTCGACCGGCCCGAGTCCGAGCCGGCGCGCGAGCGGGCTCGGATCGGCGTCGGCACCCAGGCGGGCCACCGGGACGCCACGGACGCGCAGCTCGCGGTCAGTCCGACCGAGGCCAGCGCGGCGGCGCCGTCCATCGTCCGGTCGCCGTAGCGGCGCCAGAGCGCGACGACGGGACCGAACGAGGCCACGTCGGCCGCGACGACATCGTCGTAGCCGGTGATGGCGACGGCGGTCCCGTCGACGGCGACGGTGAGGTCGGCCTCGACTGCGAGCGACGGACGGCGTTCGATGACATCCAGTAGTTCCGCGACCGTCTCGATCGGTTCCTCCGGCGATCGCTGGGTCGTCGTCACTGGCTCAGTCCTGTTCGCGGGTCCTGACCGTCACTGTGCCGTCGATGCGCCAGTGGGCGTACTCGGGGTCGTCGCCGGTTCGACTCGGCACGTCGACCTCCATCTCCTCGAAATCGTAGGTGATCTCGGCGTTTCGCCCGGTCAGCCGGTCGTAGAGTCCGATCGCCAGTTCCGGCCATGTGGTCGTCTCGGTGGTGTCTGAGTCGCTCATCTACCTGTCCGTAGGGGCCAGAAGGGTTTGAAACCCCGCCCCGACTCCCGATCAGGGCCGGCGCGCGAAGGTGAGATAGCCGGTGTGACCGACCCCGCCCGTCGACGGGCGCGACCCGCGGTCGTCGAAGTCCATCTCCCGCTGGATCGTGTCCAGCGTCTCGATCCCGTCGAGACCCACCTCGCGTGCGGCCGCGACCGCCTCGCGGGTGTTCTCGACGAACGGCGAGTACACCGCAAGCGACCCGCCTCTGGACAACAGCGTCGGCGCTCGCTCGACGACCGTCGGCGCGTCCTCGGTATCGAGCGTCAGCGCGTCGAACCCCGCCAGATCGGCGAGGTCGTCGGTCACGTCGCCGGTTCTGACCGCGACGGTGTCGGCGACGCCGGCGACGGCCATGTTCTCGCGGGCGACCGCAGCGAAGTCGGGGTCGCGCTCGTAGGTCACCACTTCGGCACCGGCCCGCCCCATGTAGGCGGCCAGGATACCGGTCCCGGTCCCGGCGTCGAGGACGCGGTCACCAGCCGAGATTCCGGTCTTCCCCAGGACGAGCCCAACGTCGCGGGGCATCATCGGCGCGCCGGTCCGTTCGAGGTGGGTAAAGAGGTCCGGCCCGCGCAGCGCCCGCACGGTGAAGCCGGTGCCCAGATGGGTCTCGACGACATCGCCGGGGGTCACGTCCTCGGGGACCTCCAGGATGCCAAGATCGGACTCGAAGCGCTCGCCGGGTTCCAGCAGGTACTCGCGGTCCTCGTGGACGAAGAGGTAGGCCACGTTACTCCAGCTGGTCGACCGCGTCGGCGAGGTCGCCGTCGTTGGCTTCTAGCGCCTCGCGGGCGGTCTCCTCGTCGACGCCGGCCCGCATCGCCACGAGTTCCACGTCGTCGGCGTCGATAGCGCTGTCGTCGTCGCCGTCGTCCGCGTCGGTGTCGTCCTCGTTTGGCTCGCCCGCGCCCAGTTCCCGGGACTCGGGTTCGCCGACGACCTGGTAGGTCTTCTGGCCCTGGGCCTCCATCAGCTGGACCTCCGCGTCCGTGAAGACGAGCTCTTCGTCGGGTGTGCGGATGATTACCTCTTCGGCATCGATATCGTCCATGTCGATGCCCATCTGTTCCATCATCTGTTTCATCTTGCGCGGGTTCATCCCGCCGCCTCCGCCGAACATACCCGGAGGTGCGCGTTCCGTCCGGAAAAACATAGCGACCCGACCGCCGTCCGGAGCGCTCAGTCCTCGATGCCCTGGCGGACCTTCACGGCCATCCCGGTCTCGAAGTCGGCCATGCCTGCGCCGGGCAGTTCCGCCCGTCCGACGGCCAGCAGGTCGCCCTCTTCGTGCAGTACGAGCACCTCGTCGCCGGGGCGCAGTTCGGGGTCGGCCCGCTGGACGAACTTCGCGAAGACGTTGCGTCCCTCACGGACGAACGGTTCGCTCTCGTCGCCGACGACGACGCGGTGACGGGGGGCCGCGAACCCGTCCGCGAGCCGTGTGCCGCCGGCCGGTCCGAGCCTGAATCGGCCGTCGCTCCCGTAGGTCACCACTCGGCCGTCCCCGTCGTGGACTTGCCGGGGTCGACCGGACGACGTGTGGGTCACCGTCAGGTCGTCGGGCGGGGAAAACAGCGCCGCTCCGGCGCCCCGACCGAACTGATAGTCGGCCGAGCGGCGGAGCCCGCGGAGCTCTCGGTCGGTCATGGTCGCTCTGGACGGGCCGCGGACAACGGTGTTTCGGTCCACGAGCGTGTGTAGTGTTGACGGCCTTCTCGGAATCTATCATGATTTATCGTACGCCCCTCTGGCGGTTTTGGGGAAATTTATACCGGATGAATCCATAGCTGATCCCATGGCAACAGATACGCGAAAGGTCGGACTGGGTGCGCTGCTGCTGTTCGTCAGCAGTGTCCTGATTCTCGGTACGGGTCAGCTATCGCTCGGCGTTCCGGTGTACGCGGCAGCGGTCGCCGCGCTGGGACTCGCCGCCGGATCGTTGCTGGTCGGCACCTCCGAAGACGGCCGCGCCGTCTAGAGCAGGAACCGTTCGGTGTCCTCGCTCAGGTCGACGAACATATCGACAGCCTCCTTGAGGTCTTCAGAGGACGACTCTTCGAAGCCCATCGCCTCGACGCGACAGCCCTCGTGACGGAGATACCGACAGAGCCGTGCGAAGTCGCCGTCGCCCGTACAGAGGACCACCGCGTCGTTGTGTTTCGCGAGCGTGACGGCGTCGAGGCTCATCCCCACGTCCCAGTCGGCCTTCTTCGAGCCGTCCTGGAAGGTCTTGATGTCCTTGATCCGCGTCTCGAAGCCGATGTCGTCGAGCGCCTCGAAGAACGTCTCCTCCTCGGGGGAGTCGGCGCGGATGACGTAGGCGATCGCGCGGGTCAGTTCCCGGCCGTCGACGGCACCGTCGAGCAGCGACGAGTAGTCGATGTTCCGCGAGTAGATGCTCTGAGCCGTGTGATAGAGGTTCTGCGCGTCCGCGAGGACGGTCACGCGCTGTCCAGAATGAGAGACTGGCATACCGGTGGTTGTCCGGCCCGTGGAAATAGCCTTTCGGGGTTCGAGGAGCGAACACAACAGCTAAGTCCCTCACGAACTGTCATCCGTCCATGCGACGGCCCCTGACCGGCCAGTGTGCGATCGCCCCGCGCCAGCGGGCCGTCTCTCCGCCGAAACGCAAACGGCTCTTCTAGTGGCTCGTGGCGGGCGTGGCGTCCCCGTCCCGGGCCGGTTCCGTGCATCGGCAACCGGACGACATATCCCGACGCGAGACGACACACCCAGCAATGACAGCCATCGACTTCCGCGGCGTGTACCCCGCGATGTGCACGCCGTTCCACGACGACGAGGAACGCAGTATCGACTTCGAAACACTCCAGACCGACGCCCAGCGCCTCGAAGCGGCGGGCGTCGACGGTCTCGTGCCGGTCGGTTCGACCGGCGAGTCGGCCACCATGACCCACGACGAACACATCGACGTGGTCGAGGCCGTCATCGACGCCGTCGACGACGTGCCGGTCATCGCCGGCACCGGCAGCAACAACACCCGCGAGGCGCTCTCGCTGTCCCGCCGCGCGGCACGGGCCGGCGCCGACGCGCTCTTGCTCATCTCGCCGTACTACAACAAGCCCGAACAGCAGGGTCTGGTCGACCACTTCACCGCTATCGCGGACGAGGTCGACTGCCCACAGATCGTCTACAACGTCCCCTCCCGGACCGGCCGCAACATCGAACCGGACACCGCGGTCGAACTGGCGAGCCACGAGAACATCGCGGCGTTCAAGGCCGCCAGCGGCGACATGAACCAGATCTCGGAGATCATCGAACGCACGCGCGACGAGGAGTTCGCGGTGCTCTCGGGCGACGACGGGATGACCCTGCCGATGCTCTCGGTGGGTGCCCACGGCTGTATCTCCGTGGCCGCCAACGTCGAACCCGAGCGGACCTGTGCGATGGTCGGGGCGGCGCTGGCAGAGGACTACGAGCGTGCACGCGCGCTCCACCACGAACTCGGCCCGCTGTTCCGGGCGCTGTTCGCCGAGACCAACCCCATCCCGGTCAAGGAGGCCATGCGAATCCGTGGATACGGGCCCGCACACCTCCGCTCGCCGCTGACGCGCCTCTCGGAGGAACACCTCGACGAACTCCGTGACGTGCTGGCGGTGCTGGACGACGAGGACCTCGAAGACGAGTACGCGGAGGTCGAGCGATGACACGCGTCGCCGTCAACGGCGCGACCGGCCGGATGGGGAAGACGGTCATCGAGACGGCCGCCGACCGCGACCTGGAGGTCGTCGTCGGCTTCGATGTCGCGAGCGGCGAGGTCGACGGCGTCCCGGTCGTCGACAGCGACGACATCGCGGGGACACTCACCGAGTACGATGTCGACGTGGTCGTCGACTTCTCGATCCCAGAGTCGACCCTGCCGCTCGCGGCGGCCTGTGCCGAGACCGGCACGGCGCTGGTCGTCGGGACGACCGGGTTCGACGAGGACGGGGTGGCCCGACTGGACGACGCCAGCGAGGAGGCGCCGCTGTTGAAGGCCACGAACTTCTCGCAGGGCATCCAGGTCCTCAACCGCCTCGTCAGCGAGGCCGTCGCCACGCTGGACGACTACGATCTGGAACTCATGGAGAGCCATCACAACGGGAAGGTCGACGCGCCCTCCGGCACCGCGAACACGCTCTTAGAGACCATCCAAGAGAAGCGCGATGTCGAACCCGTCTACGGCCGCGAAGGCCACGCCCCCCGCGAGGACGACGAGATCGGCGTCTTCGCCCGGCGGGCCGGCGACATCCGCGGCGAGCACGAGCTGATCCTGGCGGGCAACGACGAGGTCCTCTCCCTCTCGCATCGCGCCGAGGACCGCGGGGTCTTCGCCGCCGGCGCGCTCGACGCCGCCGCCTGGCTCGACGGCCGCGACCCGGGCTGGTACGACTTCGGCGCCGTCGTCGACGCCTGAGCACCGGCGACATTCGGGAGTGCTTAAACCACCGGGGACGGTACCGAGGGATACGATGCTCGGACAAGACCTCGAACGGAACATCGGGGACCTGTGGACGGCCTACGAACAGGGCGCGACGGTGGAAGATGTCGAACCCCCGCAGCTGGACACGCTCGACGACTTCCTGACCGCGCTGGAGAACGGCGACGTGCGCGCCGCCGAGAAGGTTGACGGCGAGTGGCAGGTCAACGAGTGGGTCAAGCGCGGCATCCTGCTGAACTTCGCGTTCCGGAAGACCTACAGCCGGACCTACGGCGATGTCGACTACCACGATGTCCTGCCGCTGCGGGACACCGGCGACCTGGGGGAGCGCGGGACACGCAACACGCCGGACGGGACGACCATCCGCCGGGGGGCGTACCTGGGCGAGGACTGTATCATGATGTCGCCGTCGTTCGTCAACATCGGCGCCCACGTCGGTGACGGGACGCTGATCGACTCCTGTGACACCGTCGGCTCCTGTGCCCAGATCGGCGAGAACGTCAAGCTCGGCGCGAACACGCTCATCGGCGGCGTCCTCGAACCCGTCGAGAGCGCGCCGGTCATCGTCGAGGACGACGTGGCGCTCGGCGCCGGCTGTCGCGTCACCAGCGGGTTCGTCGTCGGCGAGGGCTCGGTCGTCGGCGAGAACACGCTGTTGACGCCCCGGATTCCGGTCTACGACCTCGTCGAGGACGAGGTGCTCTACGGCGAACTGCCGCCCGAGCGGCGCGCGTTCCAGCGCTTCGTCGACTCCTCGGTCGGCGAGCACGACCTGTTCGACGGCGGCGCCTACAAGCCCGCCGTGGTGGCGACCGATGTCGAAGAGGAGACGCTGGAAGCGACCGAACGGGAAGACGCGCTTCGGGACTAGCGGGATTCCGAACGGAGCGAGGAATCCCGAAAGCGAGCGGCGACGATTGGAGCCGCGAGCAGCGAGGCGCTGAGCGCAGCGAAGCGCCTCGACACCGACGCGGCGAGCGGAGCGAACCGTGGAGGAGAGTGAGATCCTCGCGTTGCTCGGGCTCCCGAAGAGCGACCCGCTCAGACCGACCCCGTCAGATCCCGGTAGAACGCGATCGGCGAACCGTAGCGGTCGTCGGGGGCGGGAGCCAGCGCCCGGCGCAGCACCGGCTCGACCGCCTGAGAGATCTCGTCGACGGGCTGGGGCGTCCGGAGCTGGCCGGTCCGCATCGTCGCCCGGGACCCCGTGGCGGTCTCCTCGACCGGTGTCGTCCCACAGAGGAGCCAGTAGGCGATCGCGCCGAGCTGGTAGACGACGGTCGTCGGCGTGAGCCGTCCGTCGAGCTGTTCGGGTGCGGTGAAGGGGCTGCCGTGGTCGACGCCCAGCGCCTCCCGGACGGCCCACTCGATCCCCCAGTTCGAGACCGTCGCCCGCCAGCCGCTGTCCCCGCCCTTGAGGTGGACGTTCGCCGGGTAGAGTCCACAGACCGGTAGCGACGAGTCCGCGACGGTCGTGGCGGCGTCGACGATGTCGCCGAGGATGTCCAGGCGGACTTCGACAGGGAGGTCGGTCCCGATCTCGCCCAGCGTGTGTTTTCCGACGCGGTAGGCGACCCACGGCGTCGGGGCGGTCCCCGACTCGTGGACCGTCGCCACGTGGGCGCTGTCGTCGACCGTCTCCCAGCGCGAGAGCCGTTCGGAGAAGGCCGGTTGTACGCCCCCGTCGGTGCCGTGCTTGCTCGACACTGCCAGGATCTCCGCGTAGGTGCCCCCGTCCCACGGCGTCGCGTACCGGTGGACGACCCCGTCGGTGTCGATGAACTCGACTTTGGTCACGTCGGGGATCGACGCGCCCAGTTGGCCGGGGCTCGCGGGGCCGACGTAGTCGACCTCGGTGGCGTCGCTGGTGGTCGCTGCGTCGGTCTCCTCGGGGTCGTCGTCCCGTTCCGGCGGCGGGACGGACTCGATGGCTTCCTTGCTGAACCGCACCCCGGAGCGGGTCACGTCGTGGCGCAGGAACCGGTGGTCCCGTTCCTCGTAGCTCTCGCCGCGCCGGTCGTAGGCGTGGAGGTGTTTGAAGTCGTAGGCCCGCTGGAGTTGCTTGCCGCGCTTGCCCGCGGCCTCGCGGGAGTCGTGGACTGCCATCGCACAGGTCCCGGCCTCGGGGACGACCGTCCAGGCACCGACGAGGTCGTCGTAGCCGACCACCAGACACTCGAACAGGGGGTTCCAGTACACCTCGCTGACGCTCCGGGGGCCGTCCCAGCGGACGGCACACGGGTGCGTGTCGGCGTCCATCCGTGATTTCGCGCTGCGGACGGCGTCGATCTGTTCGTCGTGTGTCGAGTACGTCTCGCCGTCGCGGGCGCCTCTACGATACTCCTCGACGAGCCACACCCGTCCCTGCTTGACGATCTCCAGTGGTGGTCGCTGTGGCACGTCCGGTGGCATGGCGAGTGGCGGCCGCGATTCCCCCGTCGCGGCCGGGTGTCTTGGCAGAGTAACGTTTCCCCTCTGATAAGTATGTGTCGGCGACGGTGGCGGGATCGCCGGGCGGCCGGACCACGGTCGCGACAGAGCGGAACCCTTGTTACTCGCCGCCACCGTGTCTCGTGCAATGAGTCACGCCTCGCCGCCGGTCCGTCGCCTCGCCGACTGGGACCACGACCGGCTGTCCCGACTCGCCGCCGAGCACGGGACACCACTGTACGTCCTCGACCTCGACCGCGTCGCAGCGAACTACGAGCGGTTCGCGTCGGCGTTTCCCGACGCCCACGTGATGTACGCCGCGAAGGCCCACACCGGCCACGCGGTGCTGTCGAAACTGCTGGAGACGGGCGCGGACATCGAGTGTGCCGCCTGGGGTGAACTCCAGCGAGCCATCGACGCCGGTGCCGACCCCGATACGCTCCAGTACACCGCCGTCAACCCGCCAGACCGTGACCTCGACTACGCGGTCGATCTGGCCGAGGACCACCCGGGACTGACGATCACCGGCGGCGCGCGCGACACCTTCGACCGCCTCGAAGCGCGCGGCTACGACGGCCGTGTCGCCATCCGGATCAATCCCGGTATCGGCACCGGCCACCACGAGAAGGTCGCGACGGGCAAGGACGCGAAGTTCGGGATCCCCTACGACGAGGTGCCCGGCCTCGCCGACGAGATCGGCGAGCGGTTCGATCTGGTCGGCATCCACGCTCACGCCGGCAGCGGCGTCCTCCACGACGACCTGGACGACCACTGCCGGGCCATCGCCAAGGTCGCCGAGATGGGGCGAACCGTCGAGCAGTCCCACGACCTGGCGTTCGTCGACTTCGGCGGGGGCTTTGGCGTCCCCTACCGCGAGGACGAGGACCCGCTGGACATGCAGGTCGTCGGCGAGCGGGTCAGCGAGGCGGTCGGCGACCTCGACGCCCAGGTCAAACTCGAACCCGGCCGGTACGTCGTCGCCGACGCCGAGTGCATCCTCACCGAGGTCAACACGGTCAAGGAGACGCCGGCGGCGACCGTCGTCGGCGTCGACGCCTCGCTGGCGACGCTGATCCGCCCGGCGATGTTCGGCTCGTACCACCCGATCCGGAACGTCTCCGCGCCCGACCGCGGCGCCGAACCGGTGTCGGTCGGCGGCCCCTGCTGTACGAGCGCGGACGTGTTCTGTACGGATCGGCCGGTCGCCCGGCCCGAGCGCGAAGACCTGCTCGCCATCGGGAACGCCGGCGCGTACGGCTACGAACTGGCGAACCAGTTCCACTCCCAGCCCCGACCTGCCGAAGTCGCAATCGAAGACGACGACGCCCGGGTCGTCCGGGAACGGGAGACGCTGGCGGACGTGACCCGGGTCGAGCGATGACTCCCGAATTTGACCTCGATACGTTTCACCGTCGGGCAGTCGAGACGCCCTCCCACGAGAACGTCGACGCGATGCGGGAGGTGCTCGTCGAGACCCTGAGCGAGGCCGGTGTCGACCCGGCCGTCGACGAGATCGGCAACGTCGTGGCGACCCGCGGCGACGGCGACGGGACCCACGTCGCGTTCAACACCCACATCGACACCGTCCCGCCACACCTGCCCTACGAGCGCCGCGCGGAGCCACCCGGAGCGGACGAAACCGTCGACGGGAGCGGCGACGAGGGGGACGGGGCGCCCCACGCCTCGGAACAGTCGAGCGGGGGCAAGCGGGAACGGCGAGACGCCGGCGACGTGGTCTGTGGCCGCGGCGCCTGTGACGCGAAGGGACCGCTCGCGGCGCTGCTGGAGGCGTTTCTCACCGTCACCCCGGGTGACGGCCGGGTGACGCTCGCGGTCTCGATCGACGAGGAGACGACACAGACCGGGGGCGCACACCTGGCCGAGACGGTCGACGCCGACGGGTACATCGTCGGCGAACCGACCGGGCTGGATGTCTGTACCGCCGCCCGCGGCCAGTTCGAGGGCACCGTCACGATCCACGGCGAGAGCGCCCACGCCGCGGACCCCGGCAGCGGGATGAACGCCGTCCGGGCGGCCGCCCCACTCTTGCAGGCGATGGAGAGCTACGACGAACAGCGCGGCCCCGACGACCACGATGTCCTGGGACGGCCGATACTGACGGCCTCGATGATCGAGGGCGGCGAGGCGACCAACCAGGTGCCAGCCGAGTGTACGATCACCTTCGATCGCCGGAGCGTCCCGCCCGAGACCAGCGACCAGTTCTGTTCGGCGCTCGCCGAACATCTCGGCCAGTGGCTCCCCGACGGGATGGCCCTCTCGGTGGAACTCATCCGGCCCGACACGCCGTTTCCGGAGGCCTTCGCCACCGACGCCGACGAGCCGTTGGTCCGCACGCTCGCCGAGGCGAGCGGCGGGTCGGTCCGCCCGTTCGGCGCCGCGACGGAGGCTTCGTACTTCGCTCAGCGGGCACCGACCGTCGTCTTCGGCCCGGGCGAGTTGAGCGACGACGCCGGCGCGGTCGCCCACTCGAACCGGGAGTACGTCCGGCTCTCGGAGGTCCGGACGGCCGCCCGGGCGGTCCGTGAGACCGTCGAGCGGCTACTGTAGATACGCCATCGCGTCCTCGTCGCTGACCTGCCCGAAGTCCCTGTAGTACTGTCCGACCGCTCGAAAGCCCGGCGGCTGTTCCAGCGCGACGACCGCGTCGGCGACCGACTCCAGGGCCGCAACGGTGTCCGGTGAACCGACCGGGACGGCGACGACGACGCTGCCGGCGCCGCCGTCGACGACACGCCGGAGACAGGCCCGCATCGTCGCGCCGGTCGCCAGGCCGTCGTCGACGATCACGACCCGGGTCCCCGTGAGGTCCAGCGGCGGCCTGTCCGCGCGGTAGCGGTCGAACTTCTCCTTCGCGGCGACCCGCTCGCGCTCGCGCTCGGCGGCGACGTACTCCTCGGTCAGATCGAGCGCGCCGATCAGTGACTCGTTGCGCCAGAGCGTCCCGTCGTCGGCGACTGCGGCGACCGCGAGTTCGGGGTTCCCGGGCGCGCCGATCTTCTTCGCCACCACCACGTCCAGTGGGACGCCCAGCGCGTCGGCGACCGGGCGACCGACCGGGAGTCCGCCCCGCGGGATCGCCAGCACCAGATCGGCGCCGAGCTCCTGCCGACGGAGTTCGTCGGCGAGCCGTTCGCCGGCTGACGTACGGTTAGTGAACATACGTCTAGATAGTTCGCTGACACGCTTAGCCGTTCGGGTCAGTCCTGTGGGTTCGGGTCCAGCCCGCCGTCGGCATCGGTGAGCGTCTCAGAGACCTGCGTGTAGGTCAACACCAGCGCCACCACGGCCAGTCCTGCGCCGACGGTAAACGGCGTCGAGAAGCCGCCGAGGTTGAACAGGACGCCGGAGGCCAGCGGCCCGACGGCCACCCCCAGTCCGAACGCCATCGTCAGCACCGACAGGGTGGTCCCGGAGCCGCGCTCGCCCGCGAGATCGCCGGCGAGCGCCAGCGACGGCGCGAACACGAGCGCGACGGCGATCCCCTGGACGAACCGCGCGGCCAGCATCAGCCACGGGTCCGTGACGACCCCCTGTGCGAACACCGACGGGACGAGGACGACGAAGCCGGCGACCACGAACGGCCGGCGGCCGATCCGGTCGCTCGCCCGGCCGATCGGCACCTGGAGGAGGACGTTCGCGATGACGACGGCCGCGAACTGGACGCTGAACATGAACGTCGACTCGTCCAGGCGCATCCGGATCGGGCCTTCCAGCGTGGCAAACAGCGCGATGGTCGTCGCCATCAGGAAGGTCCCGACGCCGAGGACGAACACCGAGTCGAGGCCCTGCCCGTCGGGGTCTCTGACCGCGATTGAGAGGTTCTTGCTCGCGGCGTCGGCGGCGACAGGGGGATCGGTGATGAGCAGTGCGACCAGCGCGAGGCTGACCAGGGCGCCGCCGACGGCGATCGCGAACGCGGCGTTGAACCCCGACAGCGCGGTCCCGAGCAGGTCGTACGTGACGACCCCCTCGGCGGCCAGCCCGCCCGTGATGACGATGCCGGCGACGATCGGCCCGAAGCCGAAGCCGATCAGCCGGAAGGTGTTGAACACGCCGAAGTTCCCGCCCCGCTCGCTGTCGCTCTCGGCGTAGTCGTTGACCAGCGCGATCGTCGCCGGGATCGTGAAGGCCGCGCCGACCCCCTGGAACGCCCGTGCACCCAGAACGGCCCAGTAACTCGACAGGAACGGGTAGGCCGCGCTCCCGATCGCAAAGAGGACGAGTCCGATCAACACGAACGCCCGTCGCCGACCGGTCCGATCGGAGAGTCGGCCCGTGAACGGCTGGCCGAAGCTGTTCAACAGGCCAAACAGGGAGAGTACGAGCCCGATGAGCGTCTCCTCCCGGAGGACGAACCCGAACAGTTCGGTGCCGACGATCCCGGTCAGAGTCACCTGCCCGCTGGCGATGTACAGCGGGAGGACGATGATGAGAAACGAGTTGCCCAGGGCGTCGGCCATCCGCGCGAACGCCAGAGTGAGGACCCGAGAGTCGGTGCCGAGGACCATCTACTGTGGCGGTAGGACTGGCCCGTGGTGAGGGTTCCGGTCGCCACGGCTATTCGGAGACGGCCCGAATTGCCCGGCGAAAGCGCGGTCACTCGACCGCCGACGCGGCTCAGATGTCTTCGGCCAACTGCTCGGCGATCCCGGTGTAGCCCGTCGGCGTCAGTGCCGACAGTTCGGCGCGGACGGACTCGTCGACATCGAGGTCGTCGATCATCGCCTGGAAGTCCGCCATCGTGACCTGCTGGCCGCGGGTGGCTTTCTTGACCTGCTCGTAGGCGTCTTCGAACCCTTCGCGGCGGAGGATCGTCTGGACCGCCTCGCCGATGATCTCCGGGGTCGCCTCCAGGTCCTCCCGCATCACCTGCTCGTTGGGGACGACCTTCGCCAGCCCGTTCTGGCACTTGCTGTAGCCGATGAGACAGTGGGCGAACGCCGCACCGACGTTGCGCTTGACCGTCGAGTCCGAGAGGTCACGCTGGAGGCGGGACTTGGTGACGTAATCACCGAGGAAGGTGAGATCCGAGTTTGCCTTCGAGAGGTTCCCCTCGCTGTTCTCGAAGTCGATGGGGTTGACCTTGTGGGGCATCGTCGAGGAGCCAGTCTCGCCTTCGACCGCCTCCTGACCGAGGTAGCGGTCCGAGACGTACAGCCACATGTCCAGGTCCATGTCGAGCAGGACGTTGTTCGCCCCGCGGAGCGCGTCGAAGACGGTCTGGAGGTCGTCACAGGGGTTGACCTGCGTGGTCAGCGGTTCGTGGTCCAGCCCGAGGTCCGCGACGAACGCCTTCGAGAACGCGGGCCAGTCCACGTCGGGGTAGGCGGCGTGGTGGGCGGCGTAGGTCCCCGAGGCGCCCGCGAGTTTCCCCGAGAGGGCGGCGGCGGCACGCTCGACCCGGCCGATGGCTTTCCCGAGTCGGGAGGCGTAGACGGCCATCTCCTTGCCGAAGGTCGTCGGCGTCGCGGGCTGGCCGTGTGTGCGGGCGAGCATCGGCACGTCGCCGTAGCCGTGGGCCATCTCGACGAGCGCGTCCCTGATCTCGCGCAGTTCCGGGACCAGCACGTCGGTCACTGCGGGCTTGACGAGCAGGCGGTGAGCGAGGTTGTTGACATCCTCGCTGGTCAGCCCGAAGTGGATCCAGTGGTCGGCGTCGAGCCCGTCGGGCATCCCCAGACGGACGAAGTACTCGACGGCTTTCACGTCGTGGTTCGTGGCGCTGTACTCGCCGTAGCCTTCCGTTTCGAGCTGTTTGACGACGCTCGCGTCTTCGTCGTCGAACTCCTCGTACAGCGCCCGCAGTGTCGCGCGCTGGTCCTCGCTGATCGACAGCGGCGTCGCGTCGAGAGCCGCGAGCGCGAGTAGGTACTCGACTTCGACCTGGACGCGGGCGCGCATCAGCGCCCGCTCGCTGGCGTACGGGACGAGCGGTTCGGTGTAGCGGGCGTAGCGGCCGTCGAGCGGCGAGACGGCGGCGAGTGGCCCTCTCTCGGTCATGCGAGAGGGGACGCGAGAGGCGCGAAAAAGCGTGTCGTTACGACTCGCTTGCCGCCTCGGCCGCTCCGGTCTGGCTCTCGGCCTGGCCGCCGTCGAGTTGGTTGTAGTGGTGCTTGTACCGGGAGAGTTTCCGGTAGAGCGCGTAGCCGACGAGGGCGTCGAAGACGACGACGAAGCCGACGAAGGTAAAGAGGTTCCAGAACCCCAACTGTGGGAGGTAGGTGACGGCGGTGTTGTAGACGGCGTGGATGATCGCGGCGATGAGGATGCCTTTCACGACGATCGGCCCCTTGCTCTCGGGGTTGAACTTCGCCAGGCCGAGGTAGTAGCCGGCAAACGAGGAGTACAGGACGTGGCCCGGCCCGACGAACGCGCGGCTCGTGGCCGTCTGGACCGCCGCCAGCACCGGCTCCATCGACTGGCCGGAACTGGCCTGGAGGTATCCCTGGGAGATGTACAGCAGGTTCTCGATGGTGGCGAACCCGAGGCCGGCGACAGCGCCGTACACCACGCCGTCGACGACGGCGTCGATGGTGTCGAAGGCGCCGACCCTGATTCCGAGCCACTTGACAGTTTCCTCGACGGGGCCGACGACGAGGAAGAAAAAGAGCGCCATCCCGACGACGGGAACGAACCCGAACAGCGGCTGCAACAGCGTGTTGAACAGCGCGGCGATGCTGGCGAAGATGATCGCCAGAACGAACGTGATCGCGAGCGGCTCGATCGGCTCGCGTATCGTCGGGTCGTCGTACCAGAGATAGCCGACGATCGCGAGCGCCGGCAGCGCCGACAGCGCCGCGAGCACGCCGACGGAGGGCTGGCGAACGACGAGCAGCACCGTCGCGGCCAACTGGGCGACGAACAGGAGGACGCCGACGGCGATGAGCAGCCACCGTCGGGAGGCGTGCAAGAACCCGTACAACGACACCGAGACTCGGTCGAGCGCCGACCGGGCGTCCCACGACGCGATGTCGTAGAGATCTGTCGAGCCGGACAACCCCGCCTTGACCGGATCGGTCTGGTCGTCTGTCACACCAGGGTAGTGACGAGCCTCCTACCTCAGGGTTCCGGCGAGCACGGTCGCTGTGGCGATCAGAACTCCAGCATCGTGTCCTCGGTGACGACGACATCCAGCAGTCGCGTCGGGACCTCGTCGTAGCCGGGGTTCTCGACCGCGAATCCCTCTGGCGGTTCGAGCATCACTTCCGAGGGCGAGCGGTACGTGTTCTGGAACGTGAACCCACCGCCGATGAACTTCGCGGAGGAGGCGACGACGGCGACGGGGACGCCCTGATCGGCGGCCGTGGCGACGATGGGGTAGGTTCCGATCCGGTTGTACATCCGGTCCTCGATGAGACAGTTCATGCCGACGAGGACGCGGTCGCACTTCCGCACGGCGTAGCCGGCGGCCCCGTCGACCACGAGCGTCACGTCGACGCCGTCGCGGTCGCGCAACTGCCGTGCCGTCCGCCGACCGAGATAGCGGGGCCGCGACTCGGTGACGTACAACTCGAACTGTTTCCCGTCGTCGAGGGCCTGTTCGAGCGTCGCCATCACCGTCGAGGAGTTCTCGTGTGTCAAGAGTACGTCGCCGTCCTCGATCAGCGTGGCCGCCCGCTCGGCCGCGGCGGCCTTACTGGACTCGACTTCTGTGACGACCTCATCGACGGCGGCTTCCAGCACCGCTTTGGCCGCCGCGACCGTGTCGGGGTCGGCCTCGGCCACCGCGTCGACGATCCGCTGTTGGGTCGTATACAGCGGCGCGTGCGAGCGGTTCGCCCGCTGGAGGGCGCCGCTGTTCCGTTCGAGGGTGCGCTGGAACTCCTCGACGCTGTGGGCCTCCCGGTCGACGAGGTCAAGCAGTGCCTTCGCGGCCTTTACGGCCACGATCGAGGCGCTCTGTGTGTCCATCTCCTCGATCTCTCGAACCGTCTCGTCGATCATGTCTGTTGGTGAGGGAGCACACGGTATAGCTGTTGGCTCGATTGGCCCCGCTTCGACCCGGTGTCAGGAGAGCCAGCCGTAGTCCGCGCCGGGCTCGCCAAAGCGCCCGTCGGGTGGGTCGTGGCGGTAGAAGTCCTGACCCAGCGCCACCCAGGCCAGCCCGTACAGGGCGGCCGCGGCCGGAACCGCCTCGTACAGGAGAAAGCCGATCGTCCCGATCGCCAGGACGACGCCGAGCCACGGGGGCTGGATGCGGGTCCGGACCAGCCCGGTAGCCATCAGCAGCGAGCCGACCGACAGGCCCAACCCGCCGATCGCCAGCGTCGCCTCGCCGCCGCCGGTCGCGAGCCTGAGCCCCTGGCCGATTCCGAACACGAGGGCGGCGAGGCCGCCCAGCCAGGCGCCGGCCGTCCCCGGCCGCTTCATACGCTGGCCGTAGAACTCCTCGACGGCGTAACAGCCCGCGACGACGCCAAGCGCCGAGACGACGATGGTGCCGACCACCGGGGCGGGTGTCCGGCCGAGGACGTGGGCCGCCCCCGCCCACCCCGTCCAGAGAAGGCCGCCGACGGCCGCGACAGCGCCCGCCCACTGACACCGGAGTTTCGACATACTGGCGTCTCGTCGGTCCGGGTACTAAGGCACGTCGACACGACACAGCCCACTCCGACGACCGCTGTCGGGGCCGGCCGTTCAGTCAGTCGGCTCCTCGCCGCCGTCGGTCTGTCCGATGGCGGTCGAGGTGCTATCGGGTGTCCGTCCGGGGAGCCAGTCACCGATGTTCGCGGCGACGTAGTCGCGGCCACCGAGTCCGAAGGCGATCCCGATGGCGAGCGCGACGCCGGCCGCGAGGCCCCAGGCTGCCGCCTGGGCGAAGGTGTTCAGAATCTGTACGTCGACGCCCATCGTCCCGAGGCCGATGATGACGGTGACGAAGTAGAGGAACGCGCGGAGCCCGTCGGCGAACACGTCGGTGTAGCCCGTGTCGGTCACCGTCTCGGTGTGGGCGACGATGTCGCTGAGGAAGTCGGCGAGGACGAACCCGATGACGATGATGAGCAACCCGGCGATGAGGGCCGGCAGGTACGACACCGCGTCGGCGATCCACTGCGAGAGGAGTTCGATGGCGAGCGCGTCCGCCGCCGCCAGGATGGCCAGCGCGTACACGAAGAAGGCCCCGATCCTGCCGAGACTCGTCGAGACCGCCCGCTCGCTCCCGCCGAGCGCGCCGCCCAGTGGCGTCTTCAGCACGAGGCGGTCGATCTCCGTCCGGTCGACGAGGCGACGGACGAGGCCCCCGACGAGTCGCCCGATGAACCAACCGATGACGAGGATGAGCACCGCGCCGACCAGCTGTGGGAGGAAGTCGACGAAACCGGCGATCGTCTCCCCGAGTAGCCCGGTGTCTAGCTGGAGCACGGACGGTTCTACGGATGGCATGGTGCCCGCTCCTACGCGACCTTTCGGTATTGTTATGTGTCCCGTATCTCGCACTGTCTGTGGCCGGTGCGTGCACGCGGTCTCCGGTCCGACAGGCGCCGGTCAGTCACACCGCGCTATCCGCGCGAAGAAGGGTCAGTAAACCTGGGATTTCCGGAACCGTGCCCGTCGGTTCCGGCGTTCGGTGGACGGACCACCCCCGTCAGATCGGGGCGTCTAGTCCCGCCTTGCCGACGGGTAAGCGAGGGGAACCGCCGGAGCGTCGGAGACGGGGGAGCACTGCCCGCGTGCTCGTGGCTCGTTCCGGGACGGAACGGAGTAACGGGTGCTTGGCCCGGCCACGGGGCTCTGTCCGAAGGCCACACGCGGCGTGTCTGCCTGTGCGCCGGGAGCCGTCCGAAGCCACCTCTCCCGATCCGCTGTGTCGAGTGGGGTGAGACGCCGGTACACGGGCGATTCACCGTCGTCGGTGTCAGCGGTCTCGGCGTCCGTTTCGCAACTACTTTGCGGGCTCCCCGCAGCCACTCAGATATGAAACTCGCCGGTATGGCCAGCAATCGTGGCCGGAACCTGCTGAACATCGCCGACCGCGCTCCGGGTGGGGCGGAGTTCGCGGTCGTGCTGACAAACGACGCCGACGCGCCCGTCCTCGACGACGCCGCCGAGCGGGGCATCCCGACGGAGGTCGTCGAGCGCGACCCCGACGAGGCCCGCGAGGCCCACGAGCGGCGTGTGCTCGACGCCCTGTCGGAGTACGACTTCGAGCTTGTCACGCTCGACGGCTACATGCGCATCCTCAGCGAGACGTTCCTCTCGGAGACGCCGACGACGCTGAACGTCCACCCCTCCCTGCTGCCGAACTTCGCGGGCATGGACGCCCACGAGCAGGTGCTCGACTCGGGCGTGAAGGTGTCGGGCTGTACGGTCCACGTCGTCGACGAGACGGTCGACGGCGGGCCGATCGTCACCCAGGAACCGATCCCCGTCTTCGAGGGCGACGACGAGGACTCGCTGAAAGAACGGGTCCTCTACGAGGGGGAGTTCACCGCCTACCCGCGAGCGGTCAAGTGGTTCGCCGGGGATCGGGTCACCGTCGAGGACGACGGCACCGTCACCGTCGAGGGCGACGAGGGCGGTGACTTCCCGGCCCGACGCATCGTCTCGGACGACCGCGCCGCCGACCTGCGCTACGGGGAGAACCCCCACCAGGACGCCGCGCTGTACGCCGACAGCACCGTCTCGGAGGCCAGCGTCGTCCACGCCGACCAGCTCAACGAGGGCGCGAAGGCGCTGTCGTACAACAACTACAACGACGCGGACGGCGCCCTGAACCTCATCAAGGAGTTCGACGAGCCCGCCGCGGCGGTCATCAAACACACCAACCCGGCCGGCTGTGCGACCGCCGACACGCTGGCCGAGGCCTACGCCGACGCGCTCTCGACCGACCCGATGAGCGCCTTCGGCGGCATCGTCGCCCTGAACCGCGAGTGCGACGCCGACACCGCAGAACAGATCATCGACTCGTTCAAGGAGGTCGTCGTCGCGCCGGGGTACACCGACGCCGCGCTGGACGTGCTCTTCGAGAAGGAGAACCTCCGAGTGCTCGATGTCAACGACAACTTCGAAGTCACCGACACGCTCACGGAGAAACCCCTCGTCGGCGGTCGCCTCGTCCAGGAGCGTGACACCCAGCATCTCACCGCCGACGACCTGGAGGTCGTCACTGAGCGCGAGCCGACCGACGACCAGATCGAGTCGATGCTGTTCGCCTGGCACACGCTGAAACACGTCAAATCGAATGGCATCCTCTTCGCCAAGGACACCGAGACGGTCGGGATCGGCATGGGACAGGTCTCCCGGGTCGACGCCGTCCGGCTGGCCGCGATGAAGGCCGACGAACACGCCGAGGGGAAAGACGCCGACGGCGCCGTGATGGCCTCGGACGCCTTCTTCCCGTTCCCGGACGGGATCGAGGAGGCCGCCGAGGCCGGGATCGAGGCGGTCATCCAGCCCGGCGGCTCGAAGAACGACGACTCGGTCATCGAGGCCGCGAACGAACACGACATGACGATGGTGTTCACCGGCCAGCGCAGCTTCCGGCACGACTGAACAGCACCACCCGTCGGCCCGAACCTCGTCCGGTCTCGAAAGCTGTTTGCCGCGGGCCGGTCAAGACGCCGGCTATGACAGACGATACAGACCGTGAACGGGCGGTCAGGGACGCGGTCGACCGTTCACAGAGCGGCGCACCGGCCGGCGGCCACGTCATCAGGGACCGGTTCTCCGCCGACGAGATCTTCCAGCGCATCATCGTCGCCGCTGACCACGAGGTGACCGCGTCACGGCGCGAACTGCTGGCCAGCGGGCTGGCTGCGGGCTTCGCGATCACCGTCACCTTCCTGTTGTACGCGTCGCTGTACGCGTCGACCGACGGCGATCCGGTCCTGAGCGCACTGCTGTACCCGCTCGGGTTCGTGTTCATCATCCTCGGGGACTACCAGCTCTACACGGAGAACACGCTCCCGCCGGTCGCGCTGACGCTGGAACGACTGGCGAGTCTCCCCCCTCCCTGTTCCGGATCTGGGGGCTGGTGCTCGTCGCCAACCTCGCCGGGGGGTGCGCTCGGTGCGTTCGCGCTCGCCTCGACCGGCGTGCTCTCGCCCGACGCGGCCCTGGCGGCCGAGGGGTTCGCCCGGAAGGCCATCGAGACGCCGTGGTGGACGCTGTTCTCGAAGGCCGTCTTCGCCGGGCTCATCGTGGCCGGCGTCGTCTGGGTCGACTACTCGCTGCGGGACAGCATCTCCAGGCTCGCCCTCGTCTACGTCTCCTTCCTGGCGATCCCCTTCGCGAACCTCTATCACGTGGTCGTCTCCGCGACGGAGATGCTGTATCTCGTGTTCATCGGCGAACTCAGCCTCGCGGTCGGGACCACGCAGTTCGTCCTACCGGTCCTGCTCGGGAACTCCATCGGCGGCGTCGTGCTCGTGACCGTGGTCAACTACTTCCAGACGACCGAGCGGCGACTGGCGAGCGCCCGCAAAGCCGGTCGGAAGCGACAGCTCACCGTCCGGGAGTGGCTTCTGGGCTCGTTCTCGGAGTCGGGCCGTTGGTACGTGCCGGTCAACGGCCACGAGGACGACTGAGTCCCAAACCCATATCTCCGACCTGCGAGTACGTCCCGACGTGCACTGGCTGAGGGAGAACCGCAACTGGCTGTTGTTCGCCGTCACCGTCCTCTCGGGACTGGGAGCAGTCGGCGTCGCCGTCGTCGGCCTGTTCACGACCCTGTCTGTCCTCCTCACCGGCGGGCCGATCCTCGGTATCGTCGCCGGTACCGTCTTCGGGTCGCTGGCCCTGTTCGGGCTGTGTGTCGTCTTCGGCGTCCGCCTGGTCACGTCGCTCGCGGCGTCGGCCTCGCTCCCGAAGAGTCAGCGGGTCGCCGACGGACTGGGTCGCCTGGAGCGGTTCGTCCCGCCGCTGTCGGCGCTCGGGCTCGCCGACCGGTTCGAACCGCCCGAGCCGACCGTCGAGGAGCGCCGCGAGGCGCTCACACAGCGCTACGTCGACGGGGAACTGAGCGAGGCGGAACTCGAAGCCCGGCTGCGGACACTTCTCGACGAGGAAGACGACGAACGGGACACCCCGTCGGCCCGTGCGGTCGCCGACGAGCGGGCCGTCGCCGAAGCCGGGCGGGACGGACGGGACCGGGGAACAGATCGCGGGGAGCGAGAACGGGAGACAGAGGAGCGTTAGTCGCCGGTCACGAACTCGGTGTCGCTCGACGTACCCAGACGTGCGGTCGCGCTCGTGCCGCGCTCGCCCCACCACTCGACGGTACAGACCGTCGCGCCGTCGCTGCGGGTGTGGTCGTCGATCGCGACGAAGCCGGTGTCGACGCCGAAGCGTTTTCCGATCCCGCGGACGACGCCCCGTTCGAAGGCGGCCGGATACGGGGTGTCACACACCAGGCGGCCGGTCCGCTCGCCGGTGCGGGTGAAGCTGTACCCGCCGGCTTCGCCCCGGTGGAGGTCCCGGTGGACGCCGTCGAGTCCGGCCAGCGCCGCGCCGACGCCGTCGACGCCGCCCGGCCAGTCCGTGACCCGAGGGAAGGTCACGCCGATCTGTTCGACGATGTTCCGGCCGGTCGTCGAGTGCAGGTCCTCGTACAGCGCCCGCACGTTCGCCAGCGGGTACCACTCGCCCCGCTCCGGCTCGGGGAGGCCGTTGCGTTCGAGGAGCAGTCGGGTCCGCTGTTCGAACCCGCCGCAGGTCTCGGTGATGGCTGCTCGAACGCACTCGACTGCCGTCGCGGATACCGTGGTGGCCTGTCCCGTCATCGTGTCCCCGACAACAGGCCCCAGGTCCCTCACCGTACGACCTCACCAGTTTGGACCGGCTCCGATCGCCTGGATACGGCCGCTGTCGTGCGGTTTCACTCCACAGCCCGTCGCTGGCACCTGTCGGGTGAACGACCGTACCTTACTGGTTAGTGTCCGATCCCCGGCCACCGTTGTTTTTGCTCCCCGGGCACCAAGCCAGAGGTATGAGCGACTACACGGTCGTCCGCATCGACATCGACAGCGACGTTGTCAGGCGGGCGGCGAGAGCGGTTCCCGGGGTCGAAGTGCCCGAGGAGTTCGACCCGGAGACAGAGCGCGTGACGCCGCTCCCCGGTCGGACCGACACAGTAGCCGACGACGCCGACGCGGTCGACGACGGTTCCGGTCGGGGCGGTCAGCCCCGGTCGCTGGTCGGCGAGTACGGCCTGCTCGCCGCGGCGGTCGCCATGATCGGCGCCGGCGTCGCGACCGCCGGCCTGTGGTGGTACCGGCGACGGAACCGCGACAGCGCCCCGACGCCCGAGACGGAGTTCGAGAGCCCTGCATGGGAGGAGACGGCCGTCGCCGCGACCGAGGACCAACCCGGTAGCACCGGGACCGTCCCGAACCCCGACGGGGTCCCCGGCGACCGGGTGGCCGGTGACGACGATACAGCGGTCGCCGGCGACGATTCGACCGGCGCCGGCCCGACGGAGTTCGACGCCCCGACCGTGGACACACCCACCGACGAACCCGATACCGACGCCGAACCGGACGCTAGCGAGGCCGAACGCGACGAACAGGGGGCGCCGACGGCAGAAGAGTCCTCGGAAGCGGCGACCGAGCGCGTCGTGGCGGCCGACACGACGGCGGAGTCGGCGAGCGAGTCCGACGCCGACAAGCCGGCGCCGTCAGCGGACGAGTCCGAACTCGCCGGCGACGGGAGTCTCGACCGGGCACCGCTCCTGGGTGTCGCCTTCGTCGCGCTGAGCGGTGCGGTGGTCCGCTGGCTCCAGCGGGAGTCGTAGGTCCGACAGGCTAAAGCGCGACGACGTGATTACCGCGAGCATGGAGTTCCACGAGGCCGCGAACTTCCTCTTCGAGTTGCGCCGGTTCGCCTCCCGGCCCGGCACCGACGCCACGCGGGACCTGCTGTCGGCGCTCGGGGACCCCCACGAGCGCATAGACTGTGTCCAGATCGCCGGGTCGAACGGGAAGGGATCGACCGCCCGCATGGTCGAACGGACCCTCCGGGAGGCCGGACTGGATGTCGGCCTCTACACCTCGCCACACCTCGACGATGTCCGCGAGCGCATCCGGGTCAACGGTCGTAAGATCCCCGAAGCAGCGCTCGTGGAGTACGCCGAGACGGTCGAACCGTACGTCACCGAACAGGGCGCCGTCGGCGAGTCGCCCACCTTCTTCGAGACGCTGACCGCGCTGGCGCTGTGGGAGTTCGACCGCCGGAACGTCGACATCGCCGTCCTGGAGGTCGGTATCGGCGGCAAGTACGACGCCACGAGCGTCGTCGACCCGATCGCCAGTACGGTCACCTCGGTGACGCTCGAACACACCGACATACTCGGGGACACCGTCGCCGAGATCGCGACCGACAAGGCCCACGTCGCGCCCGACGACGCTCCCCTCGTGACGGCGACGACCGGCGACGCGCTGGCGGCTGTCCGGGAGGTCGCCGGCGACGTGGTGACCGTCGGCGACGACGCGGACGTGTCCGTCACTTACCGCGGGCGCGACGGCCTGGAGGGCGCGGTCACCGTCGAGGGGCCCGACTGGACCGTCGACACGCACCTCCCCTTACTGGGTGCGCATCAGGCGACCAACGCCGGCGTCGCGGCGACGCTGTGTCGGCAGGTCGCGGACGTGTCGTCGGCCGACCTGGAACGGGGCCTCCGAAACGCCCACTGGCCCGGCCGCTTCGAGGTCATGGGCGAGGACCCGCTCGTCGTCCTCGACGGCGCGCACAACCCCGGCGGGATCGAGCGGGTCGCCGAGACGCTCGACACCTTCGACTACGACGACCTCCACGTCGTCGTCGGCGCGATGGTCGACAAGGACCACGAACGCATCGCCGCGGCGCTGCCGGCGTTCGACCGCGCGATCGCCTGTCACCCCAATATCGGCCGGGCCGAGTCCGCCGAGGTGGTCGCCGCGGCGTTGCGGACGACGGCCGACGCGACCGTCGAGACTCGGTCGGATGTCGCCGGCGCCCTCGGGATGGCACTCGACGCGGCCGGCCCCGACGACGCGGTACTGGTCACCGGCTCGCTGTACGCCGTCCGTGAGGCCCGCACGCGGTGGGCACGGCCGATGGTCCCGAAGCGGATCGACTCGATCCCCGAGGCTCGCCGGACGCTCGAAGCCGCCCACGTCACCGAGGCCGGCGCCTGGCGGATGCGCGGGAAAGGCGTCCACCGCGTCCTGCGGACCCGCGTCCAGCCCCGCCAGGCCCAGTATCTCAAGGAGGAACTGCTGTCGCTGGGCGGCGAGTGTGCGATCTCGGGGCTGAACGACCAGGACGAGGAGAACGTCGACATCGTGATGATGGCGACGATGGCCCAGTTCAAGCGCCTGGCCGACAAACTCGACGGCCAGCCCTACGGCCTCTCGACGTTCGCGGACGAACTCCGGGGGGCGCTTGACATCCAGCAACCCACCACGGACCACGACTACCCCTGGAGCGACGGCACCGCGGTCATGGGCATCCTCAACATCACGCCGGACTCCTTCCACGACGGCGGCGAGTACAACGCAGTCGAGGACGCCGTCGGCCGCGCCGAGGCGATGATCGAGGCGGGTGTCGACATCCTCGACATCGGCGGGGAGTCGACCCGGCCCGGCGCCGACGTGGTGCCCGCCGAGGCGGAACGCGAGCGGGTCGTCCCGGTCGTCGAGGCGCTTGCGGACCACGACGTAGCGCTGTCGGTCGACACCCGGAAGGCGAGCGTCGCACGGGCGGCGCTGGACGCCGGCGCGGACATCCTCAACGATGTCTCCGGGCTGGCGGACCCCGAGATGCGCCTGGTCGCCGCCGAGTACGACGTGCCCGTCGTCGTGATGCACTCGATCGAGGTGCCGGTCGACCCCGACAGCGACATCCACTACGACGACGTGGTCACCGACTGCATCGACGCCCTCACCGAGCGAGTCCTGCTGGCCGAGAAGGCCGGCCTGGACCGCGAGCAGATCGTCGTCGACCCCGGCGTCGGCTTCGGGAAGTCCGCCGCCGAGAGCTTCGAACTGCTCGACCGACTCGACGAGTTCCAGGCGCTTGGCTGTCCGGTGCTGGTCGGGCACTCCCACAAGTCCCTCTTTGGCCTGATCGGGCAGGACGCCGACGAACGCGAGCACGCGACCGTCGCCGCGACGGCACTGGCCACAGAGCGCGGGGCCGACATCGTCCGCGTCCACGACGTGCCCGAGAACGTCGCCGCCGTCAACGTCGTCGAGGCGGCCGACGATCCGAGTCGGTTCGGCGCGGAGTGAGACTGTCACCGCTTGTCAGGGCTCCACAAGAGCTATTCGTCGCTGTCGAGAGCGCGGCGTATGGACGAGGACCAGCGCGAGACCGTCCGGACGGGCTACGACGACATCGCCGCGACGTACACGGCCGAACGCGACGGGGACGGCCGCGAACGACGCCTCCTCACGGACCTGTCCGCGGCGCTACCGGCCGGAAGCCGCGTGCTCGACGCCGGCTGTGGCGCCGGGACGCCCGCCCTCGATGTCGTCGTCGGCGACCACGCGGTGACCGGATTGGACATCTCCCGCGAGCAGTTGCGCTCGGCCGGGGCGCGACTCCCCGACTCACTGTTCTGTCAGGGCGACCTCGCGGCGCTACCGTTCGTCGACGACACCTTCGACGCCCTCGTCTCCCTGCACGCGGTCATCCACGTCCCGCGGGCCGAACACGCCGCCGTCTTCGCCGAGTTCGAACGTGTCCTCGCACCCGGCGGCCGGCTGCTGGCCGCGCTGGGCAACGAGGAGTGGGAGGGGAACAACGACGACTGGCTCGACACCGGCACCGAGATGGCCTGGAGTTTCCACGGCCGCGAGCGCAACCGCGAACTGCTGACCGACGCCGGCTTCACGGTCACCGATGTCGAAGTCGTCGACGACGAACTGGGCGGGGCCTTCGCCTTCTTTCGGGCGCGAGCCTGATCGGCCGCCGTCGACGACCGTTCACTCCCCGTCGACCGGCGTCTCGACGACCTCCGACTCCGTCTCGGTGACCCTGATCCCCTTCGAGGCGAGGTGGCGCATCTGCCGGCGGACGAAGTCCTCCTCGGTCGTTCCCCGCGTCGCCAGCACGACCATCCGGGCGTCACCGGCCGGCCGCATCGTCCGCCCGGCCCGCTGGGCGCCCTGGCGGCGCGACCCGCCCAGTCCCGAGGCGACAACGGCCAGTTCCGCGTCGGGCAGGTCGATCCCCTCGTCGCCGACCCGCGAGACGAGCAGCGTGTCCCGTTCGCTGCGGCGGAACTCGTCGAACAGTTTCTCCCGGCGGGCGTGGGGCATCTCGCCGCTGACGAAGGGAACGTCGAGGGCCTCGCTGATCGCCTCGCCCTGGTCGAGATACTCCACGAAGAGCAGCGCCTTCGCCGCAGGGTGTTGTTCGAGCGTGTAGCGGATCTCGTCGATCTTCCCGGTGTTCTCGGCGGCAGCCTGCCGGCGACCGTGGCCCGAGGTGGTTGCGTACTCGCTGCGTTCGGTGTCGCTGCCCCACGGGACGAGGCGGATCTCGACCTCCGGTTCGGCGACGTACCCCTCGTCGAACAGTTTGCCCCAGTCGGTGCCGATGGGTGGCCCGACGAGCGTGAATATCTCCTCCTCGTCGTCGCTCTCGCGGGTCGGCGTCGCGGTCAGCCCGAGCCGGTGTTTCGTCTGGAGGTCCGCGCTCCGCCGGTGGATCGGGCTGGGGACGTGATGGACCTCGTCGTAGACGATCAGCCCCCACTTGCGCTGGTCGAACAGTTTCCGGTGGCGGTCCATCCCGGCGGTCCGGTAGGTGGCGATGGTCACCGGCTCGATCGACTTCTCGCCGCCGTGGTACTCGCCGATGTCGTCGTCGGTCAGTGTGGTGTGACGGACCAGTTCGCCGCGCCACTGGGTCGCGAGTTCGCGCGAGGGAACCAGAATGAGCGTCTCGCCGCCGACGGCTGCCATCGCGCCCATCGCGGCGACGGTCTTGCCCGACCCCGGCGGGCCGACGAACACCCCCGACCCCTGGTCGGTGAAGCGCTCGACCCAGTCGGCCTGGTAGTCACGCAGTCGCAGGCGCAGTTCCATCTCCAGGGCGTCGCCGGTCTCCAGTTCGCGGTCGTCTCGGACCGGGTAGCCGGCCTCGTAGAGGGTGCGTTTGACCTGGGCGGTCGCGTCGGCGTTGACCCACGACTCCGCGTCCGAGATGGGCGCCCGGAGGAGGTCGTCGTCGAGTTTCTGCCGGGCGACGTTGCCCATCAGGTCGTCGTTCTCGGCTTCCAGGACGACGTAGCCGTCCTCGTGCGTGTAGAGCCGGAACTTCCGGGCCCGTTCCCACTGGCTCGTCACCCACTCCTCCAGATGCGGCGAGCGCTCGCCCAGCACGTCTCGCATCGTCGAAAGCAGTTCGTCCAGTGATTCGTGTGGGGCCGCCCAGATGTCCTCCTCGCGGAGTTCGTAGACGTAGCCGCCCGAGCGGTTGGTGTCTTGCAGCCGAGCGAACTGCGAGAGCTGTGCCCGCGTGAACTGGTGGGGGTGTTCGACGACGATCTCGCGCCGATCGGGAAAGAGGACGACCCGCTCGCGGTCGGTGACCTCGGCGAGGTCGGTCGGGTACCACACCGACTCGATGTCGGCTACGTCCTGGCGCTGGATGTCGCCCTCGGCCGCCAGCGTCTCCAGTGCCTCGCGGGCCGCCTCGGGCGTCAGGTCTGTCTTCCGGGAGAGTTCCGTCGCCGTCAGGTGGGGGCGACCGACAGCGTCGATGGCGTCGTACACCGCGTCCAGTTCCAGCGGTCGATCGTCCTCCCTGTCGGTGTCCGCGTCGTCTGCCGGGGACTCCTCGGCTGGCGGCCCCGCTCCCGCTGTCTCGTCCGTGGTCATTGGGCTGTCGTAGCGCCGGGACGGGCAAACGGGTTTCGTTGCCCGTCTCCTCGCCGGCCCGACAGCTCAGAACAGGCCGTGTTCGGCGACGAGTTCGTCGTAGAGCGCCTCGTACCGCTTCCGGACGGCGTCGTGGTCGAACTCTGCGAAGGAGTCGTCGATGGCCAGCCGTTCGTGGTCGGCCGACTCGACGATGGTGTCGGCGATCTCCTGGGGGTTGGTCACGCGGAAGGCCCGATCGCGCTGTTCGACGAGTTCGTGGGCGCTGGACTCGGCCTGGTACTCGACGATCCCCAGACAGCCACAGGCCATCGCCCACAGCAGTTCGGTGGCGAACTGCTCGCGGACGGCCGTCTGGACGAACGTGTGAGCGCCCTTGTAGATGGCGACGCGGCGCTCGCGGTCGCACTCGCCGGCGAAGGTCACCCGGTCGTCGATCCGCAGGTCCGAGACTTCCTGTTCGTAGGTCCCGCGTTCGGGGCCGTCGCCGACGATGGTCACCGACCAGTCCCGGTCGCGCAGTTCGGCCAGCCCCAGCAGGAGCGACTCGACGTTTGCGCTCTCGCCTAACGGGTGGGCGTAGACCACGTCGATGTCGTCGGCCGGTTCCGTCTCCCGGATCGTCGCCACGTCGATGCTCTCGGGGAGGATGGCGGTCCGGCCGTCGTCGTACCCCCGCTCGCGCAGGTGGGTCTGTTGCATCTGTGCCGGGACGGTGAGTCGGTCGGCCCACCGAAGCGCCAGGCCGGTCGTCCGCGACCGGGGCAGCGACTCGTCCCCGAACCAGTCGACGGCGACGGGCGCCCGGGCCAGGCTTCCCCCAGCCCGGCCGCGAGCGCGACCCCCGGCGGATGCGACAGCGCGTGGATCACGTCGGGGTTGTGGGCCGCAAGCAGCGCCGGGAGCCGGAGACAGAACGAGGGCTCGGCCGGGGCCGTCGTGACGGCCCGATACGAGACGTTCTCGGGCTCGAAGCGGTTGTTCTGTCCCTCCCACCACTGTGCGCAGAAGACGGTGACATCGTGGCCGGCGTCGGCCAGGTGGGTCGCGAGCCGTTCCAGCCGGCGTCGTCCCTCGGTGTCACGGTGGCGAAGCGTCTCCATGGCGACGACCGCGACACGCATACCCGTCGGCACACGGGGGGCAGTAAAAAAGCCATCCGTTCGCCACAAAGCGTTTTGGCCGTCGGACGCCTCGACACCGCCGTGTACGACTACGACCTCGAACGCTACCTGAACGTCCGCAGCGCCTACGGGGCCTCGCTCAGTCCGGACGGCCAGGTCGCGTTCCTGATGGACACGACCGGTGTCGCCCAGGTCTGGACCCTGGACGAGCCGTGTGGCTGGCCCGAACAGCGGACCTTCGCCGACGAGCCGGTGAGTTTCGTCGACTACTCCCCGACCCGATCGGAACTGGTCTTCGGGATGGACCAGGGGGGCAACGAACGCCAGCAGCTCTACCGCTTAGACGCCGAGGGCCGGGTGCGGAACCTCACCGGCCGGCCCGGCGCCAAACACCGCTGGGGCGGCTGGCACCCCGACGGCGAGCGGTTCGCGTTCGCGTCGAACCGCCGGGACGAGGCCGTCTTCGACATCTACGTCCAGGACCGCGACGGCGACGCCGAACTGGTCTACGAGGGCGACGGCTGGTTCACCGTCGGCGGGTGGGCGCCCGACGGCGAGAAACTGGTCGTCACCGAGGCCCACTCCAGTTTCGATCAGGACGTGTACGTTCTCGATGTCGACAGCGGCGAGCTGGACCATCTGACGCCACACGAGGGGTCGGTCCGGTACACGAGCGTCTCGTGGGGTCCCCACGGCGAGGCGCTGTATCTCGTCACCGACCGGGACAGCGACACGCTCTCGCTTGCGCGGCTCCGACTGGACGGTACGCTGGAGACGGTCCGGGAGGGCGGTGAGTGGAACATCGACGGCGTCGCGCTGGACCAGGACACCGGCCGACTCGTCTACTCGCGCAACGTCGAGGGGTACACCGAACTCACCGTCGGCGAACTGACCGGGCCGACGACCGTCGAGGAGTTCCCGGCGCCGGACCTGCCCGGCGGGCTGGCCGGCGGCGTCTCTTGGGGACCCGGCGCCGAGCGGTTCGCGCTCAGCGTCACCGGCCGGCGACAGAACACGAACGTCTTCCTCGTCGAGACGGCGACTGGCGAAAGCGAACGCTGGACGCGGGCCTCGACGGCCGGCATCCCGAGCGAGACGTTCGTCGAACCCGAGGTGGTCCGCTTCGAGTCGTTCGACGGCCGCGAGATCCCCGCGCTGTTCTCGCTGCCGGCCGACGCCCCGGCCGGCGAGACGCCCGTGATCGTCGACATCCACGGCGGGCCCGAGAGCCAGCGCCGACCCTCTTTCTCCGGGCTGACCCAGTACTTCCTCTCGCGGGGGTACGCCGTCTTCGAGCCCAACGTCCGCGGTTCGACGGGGTACGGGAAGGCCTACACCCACCTCGACGATGTCGAGAAGCGCCTGGACTCGGTGAAAGACCTCCGGGCCGGCGTCGAGTGGCTCCGCGACCAGGCCGCGGTCGATCCCGACCGGATCGTCGCCATGGGCGGCTCCTACGGCGGCTTCATGGTCCTCTCGGCGCTGACAGAGTATCCGGACCTCTGGGCGGCCGGCGTCGACGTGGTCGGGATCGCGAACTTCGTCACGTTCCTCGAAAACACCGGCGACTGGCGCCGGTCGCTTCGGGAGGCCGAGTACGGCTCGCTCGCCGAGGACCGGGAGTTCCTGGAGTCGATCTCGCCGATCAACAACGTCGACCGGATCGCGGCGCCGCTGTTCGTCCTCCACGGCGAGAACGATCCACGCGTGCCGGTCGGCGAGGCCGAACAGATCGCCGAGCAGGCCCGCGAGCAAGGTGTGCCCGTCGAGAAACTGCTCTTCGACGACGAGGGTCACGGCATCAGCAAGCGCGAGAACCGCATCGAGGCCTACAGCCGCGTCGTCGAGTTCCTCGACCAGCACGTCTGAGCCCGGGGCGTCACGAACTGCCGTTTCAGCCCGTGAAAACGACGTGCTGGCTTTATGTCGCCGGGGTCGCACTGTCGAGCACATGGAGGGGGTCGACCGGGCGCGTGACCGGGTACAGGAACGGTTAGACCGGCTCACCGAGGGGGAACGGTCGCCGACGGTGAACCAGGAGACCGTGGTGGCGACCGCCGAGCAGTACCGGACAGCGATCGATCGGTCGCTCGACGGCGTCTTCGGGGTCCGGGTCGCGATCACCAACGAGGAGGGCGACGTGTTGGTGACACCCGGGGAGGACGACAGGCTTCCCTACGGGGAAACCGACCCGGGGGAGTCGATCGGGACGGCCGCACGACGGATCGCACAGGCACAGACCGGCATCGACTGTGTCCCGCGCGAGGCCACCGAGGCGACGATCCGCGGGATCCGCAACGGCGACGACCCGGGATCGAAGGCCGTCTACCGGCTCGCTGTCGTCTACGTGGCCGACGCCGTCGATCCGGCAGCTCCCGCGGACGGTCACTGGGAGCCCACGCACGCCGTCGACGCCCCGGTGTGATCAGATGACGCCCGTGACGGTCGCGGCTTCGATCGCCGCTTCCTCGTTCATCCCGTTGCCGAGGATGGTGTAGCGGTCGCGGATCTCGTGGGCGGTCGTCAGCGCCTCGACGACCGTCTCGTCGTCGATCCCCAGTTCCTCGGCGGTCGTCGGGGCGCCGATCTGTGCCAGCGCGTCGCGGATGTTGCGCCACATCCCCTTCTCGCCGTCCTGGAGGTACGCCGTGATGATCGAGCCGACGCCGACCTGGTGGCCGTGCAGCGCCGCCTCGGGAACGAGCCGGTCCAGTTGGTGCGAAAAGAGGTGTTCGGCCCCGGAGGCCGGCCGCGAGGAGCCGGCGATCGACATCGCGACGCCCGAGGAGACCAGCGCCTTCACGACGATCCAGGCCGACTCCTCCAGACCGCGTTTGACCGACCCCGCGTTCTCGACGAGCATCTCGGCGGTCATCCGGGCCAGCGCGCCGGCATACTCGGAGTATTCGACGTTCTGGAGCCGCTGGGCCAGTTCCCAGTCCCGGACCGCCGTGTAGTTCGAGATGATGTCCGCACAGCCGGCGGTGGTCAGCCGCCAGGGGGCCTCTGCGAGTATCGCGGTGTCGGCGACGACCGCGAGCGGCGGCTCGGCCGCGACGCTGTGGCGCGTGTCGCCTTCGGGCACCGACCCCCGGCCCGAGACGATGCCGTCGTGACTGGCCGCGGTCGGCACGGAGACGAACCCCAGCCCCAGGTCGTCGGCGGCCATCTTCGTGATGTCGATGGCCTTGCCCCCGCCGACCCCCAGCAGGAAGCCCGCCTCGACGGACTCTGCGTGGTCGATGACCGTCTCGACGGCCCCGAAACTCGCCTCTTCGATGACGATTTCGGCCGGCTCGTACCCCTGGGCGGCGAACTGCTCGACGACCCGTTCGCCGGCCACGTCGTGGGGTGTCGGGCTCGAAACGACCAGCGGTCGGCCGGTGAGGTGGAGTTCCTCGACGGCGTGGATCGTCTCCCCGAGCACGTCGTGGCCGACCACGACGTTGCGCGGGAGCCGGATCCAGGTGCGCTTGTCGAACATACCTGTCTCTCGTCACCCCGGTGGCAAAACGGTTTGTCCTTCCGGCGGCCCGCAGTCTGTCGTGTCACGCGACTGTTTCCGGACTCGAACTACAGAAACAAACGTTTGGAACGCCGTCCCACGAATCCTTTCCCAAACTGATAATTATGCATATCGGCTGGGATGGAACGCGATGGCACACGACAACGATACGACGGATGGGGCGGTCGGGGAAACCTCTCGGCGGACGTTCATGAAAGCAACCGGCGCTGCGACGGGCGCGGTCGTCGCAGGCACGGGCACCGCGGCCGCACAGACCGACATCGACGCGATCATCGACGATCTGACGCTGGAACAGAAGGTGGCACAGATGACCCAGGTGGCGATCAGCTCCTTCGAACCGGAGCCAAGCGGGTCGAACGTCCCCGGTAACTTCGGGGTCGACACGGTCGGGGAGTACTTCAGCGAACTCGGGATCGGATCAGTCCTCTCGGGCGGGGCCGCACCGCCGTCCTTCGAAGCGTCGGAGGTCGTCGAGGGCGTCAATTCGCTGCAGGAGTACAACCTGAACAACGCCGACCACGGGATTCCGTTCCTCTACGGCGTCGACGCCACCCACGGCAACGTCCTGTTGGAGGGAGCGACGGCGTTCCCACAGCGGATGAACATGGGCGCGACGCGGGACCCCGAACTGATCGCACAGGCCGAGCGCCACACAAGCGACGCGACGGCCTCGATGGGTGCCCACTGGACGTTCGCGCCGACGACGGACCTCCAGCGAGACCCCCGCTGGGGCCGGTTCTTCGAGGGGATCAGCGAAGACCCGAAGCTCACCGGCGACATCTCCCGGGTCCGGGCACAGGCATTGGAAGACGACGACCGGCTGACTGCCTGTGTCAAACACTTCGCCGCGTACTCGATGCCAAACAACGGCAACGACCGGGCGCCGGTCGACACCTCGATGCGGGACCTCCGGACCAACGTCATGCCGCCGTATCGGGACGCGCTCGAGCCGGAACCCGGGACGGTCATGGTCAACAGCGGCGCCGTCAACGGCAAGCCCGCTCACGCCTCTCACTGGCTGTTGACGCGGATGCTCCGGGACCACTACGGCTTCGAGGGCGTGGTCATCTCCGACTACGACGACCTCAACCGGATGATCACCAACCACGACTACGCGCCGGACTTCCGGACCGCGACGAAGGAGGCGATCAACGCCGGCGTCGACATGTACATGATCGGCAACGGCGGCTCCGCCCCCGGTCCGGTCGAGTACATCGACACCGTCGTCTCGCTGGTCGAGGACGGCGAGATCCCGACGAGCCGCATCGACGAAGCTGTCCGGCGCATCCTGGAGTTGAAGGAGGATCTCGGGCTGTTCGCCGAGCCGACGGTCGACGAATCGCGGATCGGGGGTACGCTCGGCGGCGCCGCGGACACCTCCGAACAGCTGGCCCGGGAGTCGCTCGTCCTGCTGAAAAACGACAACGGCGCCCTCCCGATATCGAGCCGGGACAACGTCTTGCTGACCGGTCCCGGCGTCGACAGCAACGGCAACAACACCAGGGCGCTGATGCAACACGGCGGCTGGACGCTCGGCTGGCAGGGAGCCAGTGCCGGCGGCCCGTACCCGCGACAGGAACTGCTGACCGACGCGCTCCGGGACCGCGTCAGCAGCCTCACACACGTTCCGACCACCTACAACAACGCCGGCTGGTGGGCCGGCGAGGGGGACGGCCCGAACCAGCAGACCGACGAGAACGGCAACTTCGAGTTCACCGAGCGCCAGCGCCAGCAGGTCGAGGCCGCCGCGCCCGACGCCGACGCCGCCGTCGTCGTCCTCGGCGAGGGGACCCACAACGAGGGCTTCGGCGACCGCGACGAACTGGTGCTCGACGAGGCACAGCAGGACCTCCTCGACACCGTCGCCTCGGCCGTCGACGACTCGACCCAGGTCGTCGGTGTCTTCCTGGCCGGGAGCCCGCGTGGCTCCCCCGAGACGTTCTCGAAGCTCGACGCGGCGCTGTTCGCCGGCCAGCCCGGCAGCGACGGCGGGCCCGCGATCGCAGACACCCTCGTAGGCAACTACAACCCGTCGGGGAAACTCGCGTTCAGTTGGCCCGAGAACGTCGGGACGACGCCGGTCCAGTACAACCGCTACGATCCGACTTCGACCGGCGCGACCGACAACACCCCGATGTTCGAGTTCGGTTACGGGCTCTCCTACACCGACTTCACCTACGAGTCAGTGTCGGTGACGCCCTCGACCGTGGGCAACCCCGCCAACACCTCGGAGGTGACCGTCACGGTCGAAGTCCGGAACTCGGGCGAGATGGCCGGCGAGCACGTCGTCGAGGTGTTCAACACCCAGTCGTACGGCTCGGTCCTCCAGCCGATCCGCCGGCTGCTGGGCTACGAACGGGTCTCGCTCGACTCGGGCGAGCAGACGACGGTCGAGATCACCGCCGACCTGGCTGCTCTGGAGGTCGTCCCGGGCGACGTACTCGCGCTCGGTCCGAAGGTCGTCGAGGCCGGTGACTACGAACTCACGGTCGGCCAGGACGGACCGACCACGACGCTCACCGTCCAGAACACGGCGAGCATCACGGACCCCGATCCGATCCCGGGTAGCGGGGGAACCGGCTCCGGGACCGCTCGGAGCCAGGACCCGACGATGGAGGATGTCGTCGACCTGCTGAAAGACGCCCGTCGGTCGTCCTGAGGCGGTCCCCGACCACAGGTATTTCCCTGCCGGGAGCGGTGATAGTGACGCACGTTGGGACTACGGAACAGACGATGCGAGACCAGGATATGACCGACACGGCGACGCTTCGAGAGACGCTCCAGCGCCACGGGTTCTCCGAGACCGAAGCCGAGACGTACCTCGCGGTCGTCGAACGCGGCTCCGCGACCGCCAGTACGATCGCCGACGCGGCCGGCGTCTCGACGAGCTACGTCTACGACATCTGTGATCGCCTCGCGTCCGAGGGGTTCCTCAGCGTCGACGACCATCGGACGCCGACACGTATCCAGGCGACCGACCCCGCGGAGGCGTTCGGCGCGATGCGAAGCGAACTCGACACACTCGAATCGGCCGTCACCGCACGGTACGAACAACAGAACGATGACGACAACTCCTTCGAGGTCGTCAAGTCCCGGTCGACGATCGTCAAGCGACTCGAACAGTACATCGACGCCGCCGAAGACGAGATCGTCCTCCAGCTCCCGTCCCAGCGCCTGCCGGAGGTCAGTGAGAACCTCCGACGGGCCCACGATCGGGGCGTGTTGATCCTGTTGAGCCTCTCGGCTCACGACGAGTCGTCGTCGCTGCTCCCGCCCAGCGGTCCGTCGTCGCCGCTCGACCTCGACGGCGTCGCGACGGTCGCCCGACGCGGCATCGCCGGTGCGCCCTCGTTGCTGTCGATCGACCAGCAGCGCGGCGTCGTCTCGCCGGCGACGATGCTCAGCTGGGACCACGACGAGACGCGGGCGATCACGTTCTCACAGGAGGCTATCGCGGCGGTCCTGGTGGGCTCGTATCTGGGGAACTACTGGCCGATCGGCGAGACGGTCGCGGTCGCGCGGCCGCCCGACCTGCCCCTGACCTCCCGGATGTTCAGACACGCCGTCCTCGCGGCGACGCTGCACCGGCGTGCGGGGACCGAACTGAGGGCCGAACTGTACGCCCGCCCGACCGGGACCGACGACGCCTTCGAGACGGTCGTCGGCGAGGTCGTCGACGTGCGACAGAACCTGCTCGACCCGCCGGCCAGCGACTTCGGCTTCGAGAACTCCCTTGTCGTCGACACCGGCGACCGTCGCCTCTCCGTGGGCGGTATCGACGCCTTCCTGGAGGACTACGAGACCAAGCAGACGACGCTCCGGCCGGCGTAGCTCAGCCCGTCAACCGCTCGATCAGCGCCCGTTCGGCGGCTCGGTCCGGGCCGTGCTCCCGCCCCGTTCGGCCGTTCTCGCGGTGTTCTTCGACGGTCCGTTCGAGCGCTCTCGCGTGGCTCGTCGACGACCAGCCCAGCCCCCGGAGCTTCGCCGTCGAGAGCAGATGTGGCGGGCGCCGGTACAGCGGGAAGTCCTCTGGCTCGATCCCCTCGGTCGCGAGTTCGCGGGCGCTCGCCCCGACCGTCTCGACGGTCGTCCCACAGACGCCGGCCAGCAGGTCGATCCACTCGGCGAGCGTGGGGGCGTGCTCGTCGCCGACGTTGTACGCCTCGCCGGCGGTCCCCTCCTCGGCGACCACGCGCAGGGCGCTGGCGACATCCTCGACGTAGACGTGTTGCCAGAGGCTCAGCCCGTCCTGCGGGAGGAGGACCCGGTCGTCGGTGTCGACCCGGTCGACCCAGTAGGCGAACCGCTCGGTGTAGTCGTGGGGGCCGTAGACCACCGTCGGCCGGACGCTCATCGCACGGACGCCGTCGTCGGCCGCCGCGAACACCTCGCGGTCGCCCTCGGCCTTGCGCGGGCCGTACGTCTCGGCGCTGTCGGTCGTCGCCTGCTCGGCCGAACAGTCAGCGAGCGGCGTCTCGTCCTCCCGCTTTGGCGTCCGATCGACGCCGTAGGCCGCGCCGCTGGAGACGTAGACGTACGTGCTGTCGGCGAACACGTCCGTCGCCGTCCGCACGTCCGCGGGGAAGTACGCGACACAGTCGACGACGATGTCGGGATCGACGGCCTCGCGAGCGCGTTCCAGCGCGTCACGCTCCCGACGGTCGCCGGTCACCTGCGTGACGCTGTCGTCGTCCGCGAAGGGGTCGTCGTGGCGACCCCGGTTGAACGTCGCGACATCGTAGCCGGCCGCCCGGAACTCCTCGACAGTGGAGCGCCCGATGAACCGTGTCCCACCGATGATCAGTACGGTAGCCATACCCGGTTCTCGGACGGCGGCGGGAAAACGAGTGGGGTCGTGCGGCCCTCGACGCGCTCGTCCGGCGAGCCGCGATCAGTCGTCGGTCGAGGCCGCGAAGTCCGTCTCCGTGGCGTCGGCCGTCGCGGTGGCCGAGGCCGGCGGTTCGTTGCGCACGTCGTCGCGCTCGCGGTCCGCGATCACTTCGGCGTAGGCGTCGGGCATCACCTTCGTGAAGTTCTCGACGACCGCGTCCCACTCCTCCAGCAGTTCGGCCGCTCGGTCGGAGTCGGTGTAGGCGGCGTGGTTCTCGACGAGGCGGGTGATCATCTGGCGGTCCTTGCCTTCGAGGTCGTCCATGACGGTCACCATGCCGGTGTTCGCTTGCTCGGCGAAGCTCCCGTCGGGATCGTAGACGTAGGCGACGCCGCCGGACATCCCGGCCGCGAAGTTCTTGCCCGTGTCCCCGAGGACGACGATAGCGCCGCCGGTCATGTACTCACAGCCGTGGTCGCCGACGCCCTCGACGACGCCTTTGACCCCGGAGTTGCGGACGGCGAAGCGCTCGCCGGCCCGGCCGTTGATGTACACCTCGCCCCGGGTCGCGCCGTAGAGGGCGACGTTGCCGATGACGATGTTCTCGTCGGCCGCGTAAGACGCCTCCTCGGGCGTGTTGACGATGAGCTTCCCGCCCGAGAGGCCCTTGCCGACGTAGTCGTTCGCCGTCCCGGTCAGATCCATCGTCACGCCGGTCGCGAGGAACGCGCCGAAGGACTGGCCGGCGGTCCCGGCCGCGTCGATCCGGACGGTGTCGTCGGCCAGCCCCTGTTTGCCGTACTCGCGGGAGATCCGGTTCGAGAGCGTCGCCCCGACCGCGCGGTCGACGTTGTCGATCTCGGTGTCGATGGCGACGGGTTCGCCGGTCTCGATGGCCGGCTCGGCGGCCTCGATCAGCTCCCAGTCCAGCTGTGCGTCGATGTCGTGAGTCTGTTCGCGTTGCTTGTAGCGCCCGTCGTCGCCGTCCGGTTCGGCGATGACCGACGAGAGGTCGAGTTTCTTCGCTTTGGGCTGTTCGACATCGTCGCGCATCTGGAGCACACCGGCACGGCCGATCATCTCGTCGATCGACGCAAAGCCAAGGTCGGCCATCAGTTCCCGCAGTTCCTGGGCGACGAAGGTCATGTAGTTGATGACGTGCTGGGGTTCGCCGGGGAACCGGTCGCGCAGCTTCTCGTTCTGTGTCGCGACGCCGACCGGACAGGTGTTCTCGTGGCACTGCCGGGCCATCACACAGCCCGAGGTGACCATCGAGGCGGTCCCGAAGGTGTACCCCTCGGCGCCCAGCAGCGCGGCGACGGCAACGTCCCGGCCGGTCTTCATCCCGCCGTCCGTCGTGATCTTGATGCGCGAGCGCAGGCCGGTCGCCCGGAGCATCTGGTTCGCCTCCGCGACGCCCAGTTCCCAGGGGAGGCCGGCGTTCTTGATCGAAGTCTTGGGCGAGGCGCCGGTGCCGCCCGAGTGGCCCGAGATGTGGACCACGTCGGCGTTTGCCTTCGCGACGCCGGCCGCGATGGTGCCGATGCCGTCCTCGGCGACCAGTTTGACGTTGATGTCGGCCTCCGGGTTGCTCGCCTTCAGGTCGTGGATAAGCTGTTTGAGGTCCTCGATGGAGTAGATGTCGTGCAGCGGCGGCGGGGAGATGAGGCCGACGCCCGGAGTCGCGTACCGGACGTGGGCGATCATCTCGTTGACCTTCATCCCGGGGAGGTGACCGCCCTCGCCGGGTTTCGAGCCCTGTGCCATCTTGATCTGGAGTTCGTCGGCCGAGGCCAGGTAGTCGGAGGTCACGCCGAAGCGGCCGGAGGCGACCTGCTTCGTGGTACACTCCTTCTCGGTACCGAAGCGTTCGGGCGGTTCGCCGCCCTCGCCGGTGTTGGCGTTGGCGCCCAGTCGGTTCATCGCGATGGCGTTGTTCTCGTGCATCTCCGGCGAGAGTGAGCCAAGCGACATCGCCGCCGTCTCGAAGCGCGTGACGATGTCCTCGACTGGCTCGACATCCTCGACCGGGATGGACTCGCGGTCCGAGTCCAGTTCGAGCAGCCCGCGAAGCGTCTGGAGTTGCTCGTTTTGCTCGTTGATGAGCCCGGCGAACTCCTTGTACGTCCCGTAGTCGCCCGTGCGGACGGCCTGCTGGATCTTGCCGACCGTGTCGGGGTTCCACTGGTGGTGGATGCCGTTCGAGCGGAACTCGTACTCGCCCTGGCGGGGCATCTCCGGCTCTTCTTCGCTCCAGGCCACGTCGTGGCGCTGGCGGAGGTCCTCCTCGATGTCGTCGATACCGATCCCTTCGGTCCGGCAGGTCGTCCCCTCGAAGTACTCCGCGATGAAATCGGAGGAGAGCCCGACGGCCTCGAAGATCTGGGCGCCCTGGTAGGACTCGACGGTCGAGATGCCCATCTTGGCCATCGTCTTCAGCAGGCCGTCCTCGACGGCGCCGACGTAGGCGTCGATCGACTGCTCTAAGTCCGCGCCGTCCGGGCCGGCCACGAGGTCCTCGATGGTCTGGTAGGCCAGGTAGGGGTTGACCGCGCCCGCGCCGTAGCCGATCAGCGTCGCGAAGTGATGGACCGCACGCGGATCGCCGGACTCGACGACGAGGCCGACGTGGTTGCGTAGGCCGTTGCGGACGAGGTGGTGGTGGATGCCACCGACCGCGAGCAACGACGGGATCGGGACCCGGTCGTCGCCGGCCGCCCGGTCCGAGAGGACGAGGATGTCGTGCTCCTCGGCCGCCGAGTCGGCGGTCGACCGGAGTTCCTCGACGGCGGTCTCCAGGTCCGTGTCGGGATCGTAGGTCATGTCGAGCACCTTCGTCGACATGCCGTTCGCGTCGGCAGACGACCCCAGCTCCTTGATCGCTCCTGTCTCGTCGTCGGTGAGGATCGGCGAGTCGAGGACGAGCTGGCGGGCGTGGTCGGAGCTCTCGTCAAGCAGGTTACGCTGGAAGCCCAGTCGGGACTCCATCGAGGTGACGAGCTCCTCGCGGATGTAGTCGAGGGGCGGGTTTGTCACCTGGGCGAACAGCTGCTTGAAGTAGGTAAACAGCGGGCGGTTGAACTGCGAGAGCACCGACAGCGGCGTGTCGTCGCCCATCGAGCCGACCGGGTCTTTCCCCTTCTCGGCCATCGGCTCGATGAGGTGGTCGACCTCGTCGTACGTGTAGCCGTACATCGCCTGCTGGCTCCGGAGACCACCGACCTCGCCCTGTGGCGTGTTGTCCGCTCTGTCGGTGATGTCCGCCATGTCCAGTTGCTCCTGATCGACCCACTCGCCGTACTTCTCGTCGGTGATCTCGTCGAACACCTCGGCGTCCGGGATCACGCGCCCCTCCTCGGGGTCGGCGAGGAAACACTGGCCGGGCTGGAGGCGTCCGCGTTCGCTGATCTCGCTGGTGTCGTGGTCGAGCGCGCCGGCCTCCGAGGACATCACGAGCGTGTTGTCCTCCAGCACGTCGTACCGGCACGGGCGCAGCCCGTTCCGGTCCAGCACGGCGCCGATCCGGTCGCCGTCGGTCGCCGCGACGAGTGCGGGGCCGTCCCAGGGCTCGACCAGGGAGGCGTGGTAGTCGTAGAAGTCACGGCGGTCACCGGAGACGTTGTTCATCTCGCCGCGCCACGCCTCGGGAATGAGCATCCGGAGCGCGTGCGGGAGGTCACGCCCGCCCTGGAGCAGCAGTTCGAGCGCGTTGTCGACGCTCGCGGTGTCGGACTGCTCGGGGTCGTCGATGATCGGCTTGATCGTCTCGATGTCCTCGCCGAAGGCATCGCTCTGGATGTCCGTCTCCCGGGCGCGCATCCAGTTGATGTTGCCCTGGATGGTGTTGAACTCGCCGTTGTGGATGATCCGGCGGTAGGGGTGTGCGAGGTGCCACGCGCCCAGCGTGTTCGTCGAGAACCGGGCGTGGACCATCGCGAACGTCGAATCGAGCCGCTCGTCGGCGAGATCCGGATAGTAGTCGGGGAGCTGTTCGGCCGTCAGCAGCCCCTTGTAGACGACTACGTCGGTCGCCAGCGAGACGACGTAGAACCGCTCGTGGCCCGCCGGCTCCTCGGACTCGACCGCGTTCTCCAGCGCGCGCCGGCCGACGTACAGTTGATTGTCGAACTCGGTCCCGGTCGCGCCGGTCTCGCTGGTGACGAAACACTGGACGATCTCGGGTTCGGACTCCAGTGCGGTCTCGCCCAGCCCGTCGTTGTCCGTCGGCACCGACCGCCACTCGACGACCGCGAGGTCCTCGGCGGCCAGTTTCGACTCGACGAGCTGTTTGAGAGCGGCCGCCTCGTCCTCGTCGCTCGGTAGAAACAGCGTCCCGACGGCGTACTCGCCGGGTGCGGGGAGGTCTGCGTCGACCTCCTCGGCGAAAAAGTCGTGCGGTGTCTGCAGCATGATCCCGGCACCGTCGCCGGTGTTCTTCTCGGCCCCCGTCGTCCCTCGGTGTTCGAGGTTCTCCAGAAGGTCCAGTCCGTCCGATACTACCCAGTGGTCGCTGTCGCCGTCGAGGTCCATTACTACCCCGACGCCACAGTTCGACCGCGCGTCCGTGGGGTCCGCGAGCCCGGCCTCACCCGCAGACTCACCCGTAGGTCGCTCAACCATATGTGCATAGGTCTCTGGAAAACGGGCACAAGAGGGTGTCCCTCAAGGTATAAGTGTTCTTAAACCCCAAATTAGGGCATATATATTATGCACGATAATTGCCTATTGTTGTCGGTTCCTCACGGCCCCCGAGGCCCGCTGTCGCGATCAGGATGGGTTCAGGTCGTGACCCGAGTGGGCGACGGCTCCTCGATACCCGAGAGGTAGGCGGTGAGATCGGTCGTCGTGATGATCCCCACGACGCCTTCCGTCTCGTCGACGACGGGGACGTGATGGATCGCGTGGTCGATCATCAGGTCCGCGACGTGCTGGATGGGGTCGTTCGCGGTGGCCGTCACGACCTCGGTACTCATGTGGTCCGCGACCGTCACCGCGCTGGTCCGACCGCCCTGTGCCGCGATCCGGACGAAATCGGTCGAGGTGAGGATCCCCTCGATGTGGTTCTCGTCGTCGACGGCGACGACAGAGCTAATCCCTTCGTCCAGCATCCGCTCTGCGACCGACTCGGCGGACGCGTCCGCGGCGACGGTCGTTACAGGTGAGGACATCAGTCGGCCGACAAAGATATCGTCCATGCGTGTTGATACCAACGCCCGTGGTATAAATTTGTCGGGCTGTTAAATTATTTTATGTAAATACGACGTACGTTCAGTTCGAGAGCGAACCGAAGGGTTCCGTGCCCACGGTCGTGTCGTCGCGGTCGGTCAGGGCCAGATATCGGACTGTTCGGCCGCTTCGACGACGCGCTGGATCGCGACGACGTACGCCGCGACGCGCATGCTTGGGAGGTTGTGTTCCTCGTAGGCCTCGACGAGGGTCTCGAACTGGTCGACGATGATGGCTTCCAGTTCCTCGTTGACGCGCTCCTCGTCCCAGTAGAACCGCTGTCGGTTCTGGACCCACTCGAAGTACGACACGGTGACCCCGCCGGCGTTCGCGAGGATGTCCGGGACGATCAGGGTGTCTTTCTCGGCGAGAACGTCGTCGCCGTCGGGCGTCACCGGACCGTTGGCTGCCTCCGAGATCACGTCCGCCTCGACGCCTTCGGCGATCTCCTCGGTGATCGCGTTTTCGAGGGCGGCCGGGATCAGCAGGTCGACATCGAGCTGGAGGAGTTCGTCGTTCGTGATCTCGGTGGCGGCACCGGGGTAGCCGACGACGCTTCCCGTCTCGCGTTTGTGGCTCTTGGCGTCGACGGCGCTCAGCCCGTCTTCGTCGTAGATTCCGCCGCTGGAGTCCGAGACGGCGACGACCGTCGCGCCGAGTTCCTCGGCGAGTTTGGCGGAGATCCAGCCCGCGTTGCCGTAGCCCTGGACGGCGACGGTCGCGTCCGCGATGTCCTTCCCGAGGTAGTCGAACGCCTCGCGGGCGGCGATGACCGTCGAGCGGCCGGTCGCCTCGACGCGCCCCTCGCTCCCGCCGCTGGAGATGTCCTTCCCGGTGATGACACCGGGTTCGGTCGTGTTTTCGAGGGTCTCGTAGGTGTCTTTGATCCAGTTCATCTCGCGCTGACCGGTGTTCACGTCCGGTGCCGGGATGTCCTGGTCGACACCGATGATCGGGGTCAGTTCCTCGGCGAAGGCCCGCGTGATCCGTTCGAGTTCGTCCTCGGAGTACTCGGTGGGGTCGATGATGATTCCGCCTTTCCCACCGCCAAGCGGGATGCCGACTGTCGCTGTCTTGTACGCCATCCAGCCCGACAGCGCCTTCACTTCGTCGCGGGAGACGCCCGGGTGATACCGGATGCCACCCTTGTAGGGGCCGCGGTCACCGTTGAACTGTGAGCGGTACGCACGAAAGACCTCGATGGAGCCGTCGTCCATCTCCACGGAGAGGTTCGTTTCGAGGATTCGCTCCGGGTTTTTCAGCCGGTTGAGCATGCCCTCGTCGACATCGAGGTACCTCGCGGCCTCGTCTACCTGTTCCTGGAAACTCTCGAACGGGTTGACTGCCTTGCCCATATTTGGACGACTGTCCAGTACAGTACATAAAGTATTCGAAGCTATTCCAACTTTAATAGAAAACTGGCAATAAATGTGGTATAGGAATAGGGTGACGTATGGTCAAAATTATGTACCTTATACACATTATACTCGGCGTCAACCGCGTCGCTCGTCGTTCCGTCGTGATAGCCGCCCAATCTGTCCGCCGTCTTCCGTTTGTATGACTCTGGTCTGACGCCACTTTATATACTATCGGTGGTGACTCTTGCCTGGGGGCATGGAGAAGGTCACACGCTCCCTACCCCACAGTTCTTCCCGACTACGTCGACTCGGCCGGCCCGAACCGCTGTGTGTACGTCCGGCCAAGGTAGACCAGTAGCGGCGTCCCGAGGACCGTCGGCCAGAGCCATCTGGCGACGGCTGGCAGGAAGAGGAAGTTCACGGCCGAGAACGCGGAGACCGCGGCGATGTAGCCGGCGCCCATCCGCGTGACGTGTTGTCCGATCCACTCGCCGGATTCGGGCGGTGTTCCGAACGATCGGAGATCGCCCGCTGCAAACGCCGTCCCCACCGTCCCGAACACCAGGATCACCGGCGCGAACCCGTTTCCGTCGAGATACCACAGGGCACCGACGACGACCAGCCCGACGCTCGCCACGCCGAACAGTCCCAGCGCGACCCAGTCGCGTCGGCCGGGCGCGTCCGTCGGTCGCTTACGCGAGAGGACCCGATAGCCGGAGTACGCGAAGTAGAAACTGAAGATCGCGACCAGCGCGAGAAACAGGCGAAACGAGACCGGCTCGATGACGTACAGGAGCAGCGACGTTCCGGAGACGACCGCCATCGCGTAGACGTAGGCGATCCCGAATCGACGGTGCCGACGCCCGCCCTTGGCGGTGACGAACGCACCGAGTCCCCCGCCCAGTGCGACGAACCCGGCAAAGATGTGCACGCCGAGGGTCAGTTCTTCGATCAGTGAGACCGTGATCATCGTCTCCTCGGTTCCGTGAGCGGGATAATAAAGCTACTGAGTAAGCACTCACTTTTCACCTATGGACGGTACTCACTCCCCGCGCCGGGTCACGCGTCGGCAAGGAGACAGTCGACGTATCCCGACCAGCCGGTCGTGATCGCTTCCCCTACGTCCATCTCCAGTGCGGTGTGGAAGCCGGTCGAACCGTCCGCCGCGGCCAGCAGGAACGCCGCCGTCGCCTCGGGGTCGACTGAGCGAAACACCCCCTGTTCGACGCCGTCGCGGACGATCGCCGTGAGCGTCTCCAGCGTCGCCGACTCCAGGGTCAGCAACGGCTCCCGCAGGGTCTCGTTGTGGGGCGCGTGCGAGAGCAGTTCCATGACGGCGACGTGGACCCCGGCTCCCTCCTCGCCCGGCGACAGGAAGAGGTACTCACAGGCCGCTCGGAGGCGCGTCTCGGGGTCGTCGGTACCGATATCGGCCAGTTCGTCGGCCAACTCTCCCGCGGCGTATTCGAGGAAGGCCGCGATCATCTCGTCTTTCGAGTCGAAGTGGTAGTACAGACCCGCCTCGCTTTTGGGGTACTCGGCGGCGATCTTCGCGGTCGTCAGCCGCGCGTAGCCGTGTTCCGCGAGCGCGGCCCGTACTGCCTGGGCGACTTCCGCCTTGGCGTCGGCCGGCACTGAGTCGGTCATACGACTAAGTGGACGCTCACCACATACCACCTTTTTCATCGTCGGGTTCGCGTCGCCGCTCCGCGACGAGCGAACCGCCCACGTCTTTGATCAGGGGTCGAACGCTCGACTTCGGCACACTCGAACCCACAGTCGAAGACGGTAGGCTAGTAGGACTTCGCGAAGTACGCCGTCTCCTCGCTGTCCTCGCCACAGATGGCACACTCGTCGTGGATGGGTTCCTCGTCCCGGTCCAGGGGCACCATCACGATCTCGGCGGCGATGGCGTCCTTGATCGGCTCCTCACACTCCTCGTCACCGCACCAGCCGGCCTTGACGTAGCCGCCGTGCTGGCCGATCGTCCCCAAAATCTCCTCGCGGGACTCGGCCTCGCGGATCTCGCCGTCCAGCGTCTCCTCGGCGCTTGCGTACAGTTTCGCGTGGACGGTGTCCAGGTGATCCCGTGCTGTCCCGGCGATGCCCTCGCGGTCGACGCTCTCGCTCTCGCCGTCGGGGCGGTGGACGAGCGTCGCCTCCTCGTCTTCGACCTCGTGGGGGCCGACCTCCACGCGGAGGGGGACGCCGTTGAGCTCGTGTTCGTTGTACTTGAAGCCGGGATTGCGGTGTTCGCGGTCGTCGAGGTCGACGCGGACGCCGGCTTCCTCCAGTTCGGCGGCCAGGTCGGCGGCGTACTCGATCACGTCGTCTTTGGTGTCTTCCTGCCAGATGGGGACGACGACGACCTGGGTCGGCGCGACGGCGGGCGGGAGCACGAGCCCCTGGTCGTCGGAGTGGGTCATGATGAGCGCGCCCATCGCGCGCCAGGACAGCCCCCAGGAGGTCGTGTGGGCGGTCGTGTCCTCCTCGTCCTCGTCGGCGTAGGTGATGTCGAACGCCTCGGCGAAGGAGGTCCCCAGGTAGTGAGAGGTCGCGGCCTGGACGCTCTTCCCGTCGGGCATCAGCGTCTCGACGGTCGTGGTGGTGTCGGCACCCGGGAACTTGTCGTGGTCTGGTTTGCGCCCCTTCAGCGGCGGCATCGCCATCACGTCCTCGTAGAGGCGAGCGTACTGGTCCAGCCGGGTCATCGTCTCGTCCCACGCGCCGTCTTCGTCGGTGTGGGCGGTGTGGCCCTCCTGCCAGAGGAACTCCTTGGTCCGGAAGAACGGCTTGGTCTCGGTGGCCTCCCACCGCACCACGGAACACCACTGGTTGAGCCGCATCGGGAGGTCTCGGTGGGAGCGGGTCCACTGCGCCATGAAGGGCGCGATGATGGACTCGCTGGTCGGGCGCACGGCCAGGCGCTCTTCGAGTTCGTCGTGGCCGCCGTGGGTCACCCACGCCACCTCGGGGTCGAACCCTTCGACCACGTCTTTCTCCCGTTCGAGGTACGATTCGGGGATAAAGAGTGGGAAGTAGGCGTTGTCGACGCCGGTGTCCTTGAACCAGCCGTCGAGGTGGTCCTGGATGTGCTCCCAGATGGCGTACCCGCGGGGGCGTGTGACGATGAACCCGCCCATGGGCGCGTAGTCCGCCAGGCCGGCCTTCTGTACCACTTCGGCGTACCACTCGCCGGTCGCGTACTCTTTGGACTCGGTGATACCGAGTTCCTGCTCGCCGCTCATACCCGTACTCTGACACGGGGGGTACAAACCCACTACGCTTCGGCCCGGCACCCACACTGAAGGCCCACGCCCCCGGATTTCCTCGTATGACAGAACGTCACACGAACGGCTCCTCGGACGACGGGACCCGACCGTCACCACTCGACGCCAGTTCCTCGGGGCTGGCCTCACGAGACTACCGACCCCGGACCGGGGGGCCGGAACTGGTCACCTCGTGGCCGCTCGGCCCCGCACCCGGTGCCGACGGACCGGGAGACGCCGACTGGTCCGTCGAGACGGGCAAGTACGTCACGCTCCAGCGCAGTCGGTTCACACTGCCGTACCTGGGCGGCCACGACGACGTACCGCTGTACCTCAACGTCGTCGGGCACGTCTCCGTCGAGACCGGCGCGACGCTGTCGCTGTGGCTCACACAGCGCCACCTCGACGGCGACCACTACGAGACCGAGGTCGACCTGACACGCACCGGCGACCTCCAGACGCCGATGGTCGAGGTCGCGCCCGACGATCCCGACGCGATCAGGGACGGCCGGGAGGTCTACGGTGGGTTCACGCTCAGAGCACGCGTCGAGGACGGGACCGCGACGGTCGATCGGGGGACCGCCGTCCAGCTGTTCTCGGAGTGACGATGCGGGTCGGACTGCTGTTCGACGTTCACGTCACGCGCGGGCAGCGACGGGCCTACGACGGCGCCGAGCGCGCCCGCCGTGGCTGTGCGATCCTCAACGAGAACGGCGTCGACTGGACGCTCCTGGGCGGCGATCTGCGGTCGCTGGCCTCGAAGACGACCGAGCGTGTCGGCTGGGGCACCTGGCACGGCGACGCCGAGGATCAGTACTACCGCAAGGACTTCCGGCGAGTGAAGCGGCTGTTCGACGAGGCGCTCGACGCGCCCTACCGGGTGATCCGGGGCAACCACGACCGTCCGCTGTCGGCGTTTCAGGCGGTGTTCGACGCCGAGGACCACCCGCGGTTCTGGGCCACCCGCGAGGGCGGGGTCCGACACGTCTTCCTCGATTCGAGCCCGAGCGCCGGCTACCACGCGCTGTATCAGACACAGAACTTCGTCACCGCGCCACAGCTCTCCCTGCTGGATCGCCTGTTCGACGCCGACAGCGAGGTACCGACGTTCGTCTACTGTCACACGCCGCTGACACAGTTCCCGGGGCTGGACAACTGGAACCAGGGGCGGACGGGCGCCTATCGGTACACGCTGAACTACCCCGCCGTCCAGCGCCGGCTGGAACGGGGCGAGACAGTGCTCGTCAACAGCGGCCACTACTCCCCGGATCGGGGTCGTGCGACCCACGAAACCGGCGGAGTCACTCACGTTCTGGCCCGTCACTTCGGCAAGAGCGACCCCGAGTACGACGGGGACCTCCGCTGGCTCGACATCGACGCCGACGCGGGCGTGGTAACCGTCCACTACCACGACCTTCGTGACGGCAGCGAGGGCGTGCTCTGTCGGGTCGAGTGGTAGCTCAGGCGCCGATGGTCGTCAGCGAGGCGATCGAGTCGGCGATGCGCCGCTCCATTCCGGTCCCGGTGAAACTCGGCGCGGGGTTGACATCGACGGCGTAGAACTCCTCCTCGCCGCGGACGAAGTCCACGCCCAGTGCGCGTGCGCCGAACTCGTCCAGGAGTTCGCGGACCTGGGCCGCGAGCGTGATATCCACGTCGCCCTCGCCGACGAGTTCCTTCTGCTCGGTCAGTTTCGACCGGGCGGTGAGCACGCGAACGTGGGTCTCGCGGCCGTCGTCGACCGCGTAGTACTTGTAGTCGATCGGCGCTGCTCGGACGCGCTCCTGGTAGAAATCCCCCTCTCCGCCGAGCGTCGGCGACCCGGTCCAGCTGTACCGTCCCTTCGCGACGTACTCGCTCGGCGGTTTCTCGAAGTGGACCGCGGGGACCCGACAGCCGACCGCCTCTAAGGCGTTGAGCGCGACGAGCCGACACGAGAGCGCGGTCGTCGCGAAGAAGCCGTTCCACGTCGGGACGCCGATCCGGTCGGCGTAGTGGAGGGCGGCGAACGACTCCGGCCTGATCTTCTTGTTGACCAGCGCCGCCAGCTCCCCGATCTCGGCGCGTGTGATCCGCTCGCCCGGCTCGAAAAACCGCACGTCGAACCCCCGCGCTGCGAGGCGCTCGGCCACCGGCCAGAACACCGGATGGGTACGCTCGCAGATGAACCCGATCGTATCCATATCGGGCGGTCGAAGGGGGGCGATAAAAAGGTTGGACGGGTTCGCCAGCTACTCGACGGCAAAGGGGCTCGCCCCCTCGCGCCAGGGCCACCCCGGAATCCTGGTCTGGGTGCCCGCCGCGAGGGCCGCATCGAGGTCGTCGGCCCCGGCGGCGTCGCCCTCGCGTCCGTGCGTGTGGACATCCGCGACGTGAAACGTCGCCTCGGCCAGCAGTCTGAGCGGCTGGTCGCCGGCGATCATCGCCGCCAGTTCCCGACCCAGGAGTTCGTCAACCACGAACCCCGGGTAGTCGTCGTCGACATCCAGCGTTCGCAACAGTCGGGTCAGTGCCGCGACGTTGACCGCGCGGTCGCCGTCGGCGAAGACGGCCTCGATGCAGTCGTCGTACTCCTCGACCGAGACCGACGACACGTCGACGCCGAACTGCTCGCCCAACCGACTCCGTGTCTCGTTGACGAGAGGGACCACGACCGGCGCGCGCTCGCGGACCCAGTCGTACTCCGTCCGGACGACCGTCTGTGTGATCTGCATACACGGATATCGGCGGCCGCCGCCTTCGCTGTGGCGCCGCCAGACCGGGAACGCTTTTGACCCGTCCGCCGACAGCACCGGTATGTCCCGCGCCGACGCTGCCCGGTCCCCGCGGCTGTTGCTGACCGTCGCGACCGTCGTGGCTACCGTCGCCACGGCTGGCAGCCTCTTCTTTTCGCTCGGCCTCGGACTGACGCCGTGTCGGCTCTGCTGGTACCAGCGGATCCTCATGTACCCGCTCGTGGTCGTCCTCGGTGTCGCCGCCGTCGAGGAACGACCCGCGGTCGCCCGGACGGTCCTGCCCCTGTCCGTCTTCGGACTCGGCCTGGCGGCGTATCACTCCTGGCTCCAGGTGACACAGACGACGTGTTCGGTCGGCGTCGTCAGCTGTGCCACCGTCCAGTACCGACTGTTCGGACTGTTGACGATCCCGAACCTCTCCCTGCTGGCGTTTTCGCTCGTCACTGGCGGAGTCGCCGCCTGCTGGTGGCAGGCCAGGGAGTGACCGGGGGCAACGGTTTTGCGTCGACCGGCCGTCGGCTCGCACATGGAGTACACACGCCTCGGATCGACGGGGACGACCGTCTCGAAGCTCTGTTTTGGCACCTGGCGCTTCGGCCGCGAGACCGGCGGCGTCGTCGAGACGGACCGTGAGGAGGCCCACGAACTGCTGGACGCGGCCTGGGAACGGGGAATCAACTTCATCGACACCGCGAACGTCTACGGCACGCCAAACGGACTCAGCGAGGAGTACATCGGGGAGTGGCTCGACGACCACGACCGCGAGGACTTCGTCGTCGCCTCGAAGGTGTACTTCCCGTTCGACGGCTGGGGCGAGCCGGGTCCGAACGACTCCGGACTGGGCCGGAAACACATCCGCGCGCAGGTCGAGGGGACCCTGGACCGCCTCGGGACCGACTATCTGGATCTCTACTACATCCACCGCTGGGACGAGCACAGCGACATCGAGGAGACGTTGCGGACGCTGAACGACCTCGTGCGCGAGGGGAAAGTCAACTACCTCGGTGCCTCGACGATGGCCGCCTGGCAGCTCACGAAGGCCCTCTGGAAGTCAGATGTCGAAGGACTCGAACGGTTCGAGGTCACCCAGCCGCTCTTTCACGCCGGCTACCGGGACGACGTGAAAGAGTACCTCGACGTGTGTTCCGATCAGGACATCGCGGTCTGCCCGTACTCGCCGCTTGCGGGTGGGTTCCTCACCGGGAAGTACGAGCGGGCCGACCCCGACGACCCCACGCAGTTCGAGGGGCCCGAGGGCGCCCGCGGCGACATCTACGACTCCTTCGAGGACTACTACCTCTCCGAGCGTGGCTGGCACGTGCTGGACGAACTCCGTGCGGTCGCTGCCGACCTCGACGCCACGCCGGCACAGGTCGCGCTCCGCTGGCTGATCGAACAGCACGACTTCACCTGTGTCCCGATCGTCGGCGCCCGCACGGTCGGGCAACTCGACGAGAACGTCGGCGCGGTCGAGCTCTCGCTCTCGGACGACCAGTTCAACCGGATCGTCTCGGCCCGCTACGCCGACGACGGGCGCCGCTGGGGCCACCGAACGTCCTGACAGGTCTGCGGGGGGTTCAGTCGCTCGCCTCGGCCGGATCGACGACCTCGCCGCTGGCCGGATAGACACCGACCTGGTCGCAGTACTCCGCCAGCGGACAGGCGTCGGGGTCGTCCAGGCAGGCGGGCTTGCGCGCGCGGCAGTACTCCCTCCCGAACTGGATCATCGCGGTGTGGCCGAACCCGCATTTCTCGGCCGGCACGGCCGCTTCGAGGTGTTCCCGGACCGTCTCGTGGTCGGCGTCGGCCGGGGCCAGTCCCATCCGGCGGGCGATCCGGTGGACGTGGGTGTCGACGGGGAAGACGCCGCCCCGGCCGCCCGCGAACAGCAACACGCAGTCGGCAGTCTTCGGGCCGACGCCGTTGAAATCGAGCAGTCGCTCCCTGACCTCGTCGGGGTCGCCGTCCTTGACGAACGTGTCGAACGCCCCCTCGCCGCCGTACTCCTCGCGGATCAGCTCGGCGATGGCGACGATCCGTTCCGATTTCTGGTTGTACAGTCCCGCTGCGGAGATGGTCTCGGCCAGTTCCTGCTGGTCGGCGTCCGCGAGGGCAGCCACGAGGTCGCCGCCGCCGTACCGATCGACGAGCGCGTCGTGGGCCGGTTGGCTCGCCTTGTCGCTGGTGTTCTGGCTGAGGATCGTCCGGACGAGACACTCGAACCCGTCCCGGCCGCCGTAGCGTTTCTGCCAGTACAGCTCGCCGAGCGCGTCGACGACCGCCTCGGCACGGGTCCCGGCGGTGGCGGGGTCGAACCCCTGTTCGGTGCCACCGCCCGCAGCGCCCCCGCTGATGTTGCGTTCCGGTTCGGGATCGTCCATACCCGTTTGTCGGACTCGAAGGGCAAAAGCGACCGGCCGAACCGCCACTCCCGCCGCGGTCCTGAAACCGCGTTCTGACGATCAGGCGTCGACGCTGAGGGTCATCGTGAGGTCGGCACCGGCCGCGAGCGCGTCGACGAGAGCGCGGTCGAGATCGCCGGCGGCGGCGTCCGCCTCGACCATCACGGTCCGATCGTCGACGTAGTCGCTGGTTCGGAGGACGTGGCTGCGGTCGTCCTCGAAGGTCAGGTCCGGGTGGCCGCTCCCTTCGACGACGACGCTGTGGCCGCCGGCCTCGAAGGTCGCGGTGATCGTCGCCGCCCCGTCCTGGCACGCCGCGACGAACTCGCCGTCGAACGCCCCCGGGACGCGGTCGGCCTCGATACCGAGGATGCAGTCCCCGGCGGGGGTGAGGAAGTCGTCGCTGGTGACCTCGAGCGTGCTTCCGTGTTCGGCGCTGACGTTTTCGTGACCGCTCGCGTGGACGACTTCGTTCATACGCGTGCTGGGCCGGCGACGCACTTTAGCGCGCGGACTCGGGGCCGATGACGGTCACTGTCACCGCACCACACGGGCATTCGTAGGCCGCCCGACACCCGCTTTCGGTTCGGAAGACGAGTGCTGGCTCACCCAGCGAACGGTCACACGCCTCGTGCTCACAGGTCGGGGTCCGGAGGTCGTCGAGTTCGTCCAGCATATTCTTCCGGAGGGCCGACAGCTATGTCAATGCGAGCCATCCCCGGAGTGAAAGTGAAAGTGGCGTCTGACACGACCGAGTTTATATATTGTTCCATATCTGTGTCAATACTTCACGCGCCCGTTGCCAGGTGTGTGAGCCGAAACCACGGTATCTGTTGCACCGGAATATTTAAACAACTCCCCCCGGTATGTTGAACTACCAGAACGCTTCCGCGTTCAGGCAGTATCGCCTTCCGCCCAACATGAGAGGGAACCCTTGTTATTGGCGTCAGCCCCTCACTAGCGGATCGACTGTCTATCCGGAAGCGGTGATGGCATAGAGGTTTCAACAATGGCAGACTCGATAGACGAATCGAAAAACGTCACAGTAACCGAAGAGGATCTCGAAAACAAATCGAAGGGCGAGCTCATCAAACTCGCCGGTCAGCTCCGCGACCGACGCAACGAGCTGAACCAGATGGCCTCCGAGCGGGCCTCCAGCCGCGACGACCTGAACGCGAAGACGCGCGAGAAGGTCGACGAGGCACAGGAACACCGCGAGGAGCGCGACGAGCTCAACGAGCAGGTCCAAGAGCACAAGGACAAGCGCAACGAGCTCAACGCGAAGGCCAACGAGCTGTTCGACAAGGTCGACAGCCTCAAGAACGATCTCGAACTCGACGAGGGCAAGTCCGTCGACGAGCTCAAAGACGAGATCGAGGACCTCGAGTTCAAGCAACAGACCGAGGTGCTCTCCTCGGAGGACGAGAAAGAGCTCATCGAGAAGATCGAGGAGAAACGCGAGAAACTCCAGGAGAAGACGGAGAAGCTCGATCAGACCGACGACCTCGAAGAGCTCAAGGCCGAGGCCGAAGAGGTCCGCTCGGAAGCCTCGAAGCACCACCAGAAAGTCACGGAACTGGCCGACGAGGCCCAGAAGCACCACAACCAGATGATCGAGGCCTACCGCGAGGCCGACGAGATCCGTGACGAGGCCGACGAGAAGCACGAGGAGTTCGTCGAGGCCCAGGAAGCCGCCGACCAGCACCACGAGGACTTCGTCCGCGTCCAGAAGCGCCTGCGCGAACTGGACAAGAAAGAGGAGAAACAGGAACGCTCCGCCCGCGAGGAAAAGCAGGAGGCCGCCAAGGAGGAGGCCGAAGAGATCTACCAGAAGTTCAAGGAAGGCGAGACCCTCGACACCGAGGACCTGATGAAGCTGCAGAAGGCCGGCAAGCTGTAATCTGCGACCACTGTTCTCTCGATTTTCCCGACTGTAGATGTATCTCTGGACTGTTCCGGTGCTCGGCGTTCTGACACTCGTTCCGACAGCCGCCGGCGGCGTGTTGTTCGGCCTCGCGCTGGCGGCCCCGCCCGGACCGATGAACGCGGTCATCGCCGAAGAGAGCGCGGTACGTGGGTGGCGCGCCGGGTTCACCGCCGGCCTCGGTGCGATGACCGCCGACGCGTGTTTCTTCGTGTTGGCCCTCCTGGGCGCCGCGACGATCGTGACGGACACGCCCGGACTCAGGCGGGTGATGATCGCCGGCGGCGGCCTCCTGATGCTCTGGTTCGCCTACGGCGCCGTCCGGGAGGCAAACACCCTCTCGACCGCCGAGGCCGACGTGGCCGAACAGAGCCAGGGGTTCCGGAAGGCGTTCGTGCTCGCGCTGACCAACCCCTATCAGGTCGCGTTCTGGCTCACCGTCGGTATCGGCCTGCTAGAGGACGGGAGCGTGGATGTCCTCGCGTCGCTCCCGGTCGTCGGGACGGACCTGGCGGGCCTGTTGGTGGTCCAGACGGGCCATCCCGTGTTGCTCGCGGGACTGTTCGGCGGCATCGCCGTCTGGATAACGGGGTTTCCGGCGGCGATCACCGCTGCTCGGCGGCGTGTCGAACGGCTCGCACCGGTCGTCGCGTGGGCGAGCGCGCTCGTGCTCGCGGGATCGGGTGTGTTGTTCCTGTTCGAGGCGCTATGAGTCGCCCATCCCGGTCGCCACGTCGTCCAGAGCGTCGTCGGCGTCCATCTCGGCGACCTCCAGTTCGAGCCACTCCTGGAACCAGCGGGTGCGTTTGAGCCGTTTGTGGACGATCGACTCGGCGGTGTCGCTCTCGACACGTTCGCGTGCGTCGTAGCCGCGTTCGATCACCCGGTCGACCATCTCGGCGGCGTCCATGTGCGTGCGGGCCTCGTAGCCCATGCGCAACAACATGAGCGCCGTCCCGTTCGCGCCGACCTTGTCGAGGATGTCCGCCTCGATGAGACACTGAGTCTCCAGTGGGAGGTCGGTCAGGTCACCCTGATAGGAGTGATCGGCGACGGCTGCACACACCTGTTCGACGAACGATTCGGGGTAGTCGCCGTGTGAGTGCAGATACTCGCGGGCGATACGCGCGCCGGCTTCGGCGTGTACGTCCTGCTCGGCCTCCAGTTTCGCGATGTCGTGAAACAGTGCGGCGACTCGCGTCACGTCGACGTTTGCACCCTCCTGACGGGCGATCTTCGTCGCCAGGTCGACGACGTTGAGGATGTGGTTGAACCGATACTCCGCCGAGTGCCAGGGGTACCATCGCATCCGGCCGCCCTCGTCCTCGTTCTCGACACTGGCAGTCAGATAGTCGTGGACGAACACCTGCATGGCTTCGAACTCCTCGTCCGAAACTGGTGACTCCCTAATTTCGACGCCCACAGAACCACCTCCGCCGACAGATTCCGATATTCATCTTATAGCTAGGAAGGCACGTTCGACTCTTTAGCGTTACGACAGGCTCATGTCTTCGGCGGGACGGCAGGCGCTGTCGACTGATCGGTGACAGCGACACGTAAAACCGCGCGGGTACCGAAACGCACGATGGTTGAGCGAGCGTGGTACCCTGACGACAAGTCGGACGGACAGGCGGTACAGCACAACCTCTGCCTCGATGGTGTGTCGCGGGCAGCTGTGTTCCTATCTGTTCACCTCCACGTCTATTCGAAGCAACTCTGTCCAGATATATAAGGCTTTCTCGGACGAAAACAGCACAATATAATGAAATAGTGGACGTACTAGTTTTCCGACGCTGTCGCTCTCCGGACGGGGGTGGCGGGCTGTACGTTTATACCGATCCATACCGACGATTGACACATGGATATCCGACCAGCAGAACCCGCAGACAGACCAGCGATCAGGGACGTGGCACGGCGATCGCTCCAGGCGTCGTACTCCCTGGGGCCACAGGCTATCACCAGCGCCATCGAGGAGTGGTACGACGAGGGGCGACTCGCCGAGACGCTGGCCGACGGCGATCGACTCCTGCTCGTCGTCGAACGGGACGAGCAGGTCGTCGGCTTCTCCGAGAGCGTCGTCGCGGCCGACGACACCGGCACGCTCCTGTGGATCCACGTCGACCCGGCACACCGGGGCGAAGGACTCGCCTCAGAACTGTTCGACGCCACGCGGACTCATCTGGAGCAGCGGGGCGCATCTAATCTCCACGGTCGCGTCCTCGAAGACAACGTCGAGGGCAACACGTTCTACACGGAGCGTGGGTTCGAACACGTCGGCACGGAACAGGTCGAGATCGACGGCCGCACCTACGTCGAGAACATCTACTCCGAGGCCGAACAGTGGGGCCGCGAACCACTCGACGACGGGAACGGTCGGACCGTCTACGTAGACCACGACAACCACGAACGAGGGTCTATCGCGCCGTTTCAGGTGGTCTTCGCCGACGAGACGGGCGAGGATAGATACGGCTACTTCTGTAGCAACTGCAACACGCTGGCCAACGCGATGGACTCGATGGGGCGCATCGAGTGTGACAACTGCGGTAACGTCCGGAAGCCGCTCCGGTGGGACGCGGCGTACCTCTAGTCGCCGGTGTCGTCGAACGCCGACGGCGGCTGTGCGGTGGCCTCCCGACGTGCCGGTTCGAGGACCAGCCGGTAGTACAGGCCAAACAGCACCAGGGCCACACCGACACCGACGAGGATATCGCCGGCCGGGAAGCCGGTCGTCAGGTGAGCCGGCACGAACCCGCCGTCGATCGGGATGTGCAGGTGCTCCATAGTCGCGTGTTCGATCTGTCCGGACAAAAACCCGGCTCTCCGTTCCCGGAGGATGAAAACCGCGGTCGGTACCGACGCCGCCGTGTGGTGCTACAACGCCGTGTCCGGTTCCTGGATCGGATCGCTGACGCGGATACTTTCCGGCCCGCCGACTGTGATCCGGTACCCCTGGTAGGTGAACTGGACGACTGTCTCGCCGTCGGTCTCCTGGCTTCCGAACAGCGTCGAGAGCGCGTCCGTATCGATTGCTGCGTGTAGGGGTGGGTCGAGTGATACCGGGTCGACACCCTCGCGCGCTGCCACCCGGTCGACGACCGCTCGCACTACCATCTCTCCGGAATCCATGAGCGACAAGTCGGTACCCTGATATATAAACTCTCGTCGATCCCAACTGTTCACCACCGACAGTGGTGAACGATTCTGCCGCGTAGTCCGGTCGTGTTTAGTTAAGTGAGACTCGGCACTCCAACGGTCGGCGACTGTCCGAGGCCACGGCCCGCTTCAGCCCGCCGGACAGTCCCGGTCCCGGTTTCTGACCCGCTGCACGTGCTTCTGTGAAGAGATATATCGCCCGTGATCCGACCGAAACTATTTGCATACGCGGAATCGGTCACCACTATGGACTCGCTGTGGCGTGCTGTTTCCCACCAAGGTCAGTCGGGGGTGTCGTAGATGGACGACAACCTCGTCGAGTCGCTCCGCGAGATCGGACTGACCGAGTACCAGTCCCGGAGCTATATCGCAGTCGTGACGCTGGGAACAGCCGAACTCACGCACCTCGCGGAGGAAGCCGAGGTCCCCGTACAGCGTATCTACGATGTCGTCGACGACCTCCAGCAGGTCGGCCTCGTGGAAGTCCACGAGGGGAGCGACGCGAAGCAGGCCGTGGCGGTCCCACCGAAATCGGGCCTGACGGCGCTGAAACGCCAGCGGGTCGCCCAGTTCGAATCGACGTTCGAGACGGCCACCGACACGCTCTCCGAGCGGTTCGCCGAGGTCACGACTTCTGCCGGGTTCGTCACGTCTCTCACACACGAGGCGTCGGTCCGGCGCCACGTGGCCAGCGCGATCGAGAGCGCGGACTGGTGGCTGTTTCTCTCGCTGCCGCGTCCGTGGTATCAGGCTGTCGAGGCGGAACTCGACGCGGCCCTCGACCGCGGCGTTACCGTCCGTCTGGTGGTCCAATCGCCGGACCGGGCGGCGATCGAGAACCTCGCGTATCCCGACGATCTTCAGGTCCGCTATCGGACCCGCGCAGACACGATCGTCGCTGCCGACCGTTCGTACGGTGTGTTTCGCGGGGTCGGGGTTCCGTCGATGGACCGCCAGGCGCTCGCGACCGACGACGACAATATCGTCGATATGCTTCGCCGGTACGGCGAGCAGTTCTGGCTGGGATCGCCCCCGATCCAGACCGACTACACGCTCCCGATGCGGTTCCTGACGCCCTGGCAGGCACTGACGGCACTTTCTGCGTCGTTCGAGGACGAGACGACCCTGACCGCGACGGTCGAGGGCCACGAGGTCGATACCGGCCAGCGCGACACCTGGACGGGGACCATCGGTGACTACACCGTCGATCCACCGGGACTCGAAGGGACGGCGATCCTCCCGGACATCGTGCAGTTCGAGATCGAAACCGACGACGGCACGCTCACCGTCGGCGGCTGGGACGCGACGATCGAAGACATCGCTGCCCACGGGTTCGAGATCGACTTCGCGTGAGGGGCGAGTTCACCGTCGTTCGAAGCTCGTACCGTCGCTTAGCATCCCGTTTTCGTCCATAAACTGTAGCGCGTCGTCGCCTCGGTCGGTGATGGAATACAGTCGTCCGCGTTTCGTGTCGTCATCGACGACGAGGTCGATAAGGCCGCGCTCGCGGAGCGTACCAGCGGCCTCGCTGATGCGGCTATACTCCTGCCCGGTATCCTCCCGTATCTGTGCAGGGATCGCCGCCCCCTCGGCGAGTCGTCGAAGCACCATCGTACGGTGCGGTGACCGTACAACGAACGACGCATCGTCCTCAACCTGACCCATCTTACTGACGAGATAGCTCCTCTAACACATGAGAATACTTATGTTTTAGCTCAAAATACTTACACTTTTGTGACAAACAGAAGGATAGAGCCTAAGACGCTATGAGCGAGATGACTCAAACGATGGGATATGAGCTCTACCAGGGCAACTCTTTCGGAGTCTTACCCGAGGAGTTCGAGGACAACTCGGTCCATGCTATTGTGACCGATCCGCCGTATGGTGTCGTAGAGTTCGAAACAGCGAATGTCGAGAAAATGCGTGAGGGAACCGGTGGTGTCTGGCGGATTCCTCCCGAACTGGACGGAAACAAGCGCAAGCCACTCCCTCGGTTCACGACACTCACGGCGGACGACAAAGACAAGCTTCGAAACTTCTTCGAGACGTTTGGAGAAGCCGTCGAACGTGTTCTTCGTCCGGGTGGGCATGTCTTTCTCGCGACGACGCAGTTACTGATGCACGAGGTCTCAAAGCAACTGGACGCAGCAGGGCTGGAGCGGCGTGATGTTCTTGTCCGTGAGACGAAGACCCTCCGAGGCGGCGACCGCCCGAAAGGCGCGCACGACCATCCCGAGTATCAGAACGTGTCGTCGATGCCACGCGTTTACTGGGAGCCGTGGCTCCTCTACCGCAAACCGTTCGACGGGCGTTTAGACGACAATCTGTCGGAGTGGCAAACGGGCGGTCTCCGGCGTGAATCTGATGATCGGCCCTTTACAGATCTACTCGGAAACGGAAAGACTCCGAAAGAAGAGACAGAAATCGTCAAGGACGCCCATCCGGGCGACGAGGAAGAGCGGGTCGCCCATCCGAATCTGAAGCCCCAGAAGCTGATGCGGGAGCTCTGTCACGCCGCGCTTCCCCTTCGTGAAGGGACAATTCTCGATCCGTTCATGGGAAGTGGATCGACTGTCGCGGCAGCCCACGCACTCGGCTACGATGCGGTCGGAATCGAACTGGACGAAACTTTCTATCAGATGGCAGAGGAGGCTATCCCTGAACTCACAAAAGTGCCGACAGAGATCGAACAGCGAGACGACGTGACGGCACACCGTACCGAGTCGCAATCACTCTCCGATTTCAGTTAGGGTTCGAACTCGGCGACGACTATCTCTCGCTCACGCAGGTCCTCGTAGTCATACATCCAGGCTGTCACGCCACTGTCCCAGTCGTCCCACTCCATATCTGGTTCCAATCCGTCGTTCTCGATGGCGTCGACGAACGCGGCCAAATCGACGATCCGGAACCACTCCACGTCGTCATCGGGTATCTTCATCCGAGTGGCGTACTTCGGCACGATGTCCCACGGGTCAGCTTTTCGCAGCTTGTCCAACTCTGACGGAGCTGTCGAACCCGTCTCCACCCGAATGTCGAATCTCGACGCCCGCTCGTTGAAATGGTTCCGGTGATTCACCCCAAAAGCAGGAGAGTCGAACGTGTCCACGAGATAATCTATGCCGGAGTAGTCCATGATCTGGCGTATCGCCTTGTTCTCGGCGAAGTTGTCGAACGCTTCCTCGCCTTCGACAGCCGTGACGTTTCTCGCCTTGAATGCGTCTTTCAGCACCGACCGAACGATCTCGTCTGCCGCTTGACCCTGTTTGAAACGCGCCTCGTCGAACTGATCGCCAAACATTCGTCCGTCATCATTCCCGTTCATTGCTACCGTTCATGGAACTGCGGTCCTTCCATCAGTTCTCACCCTGTGTCGTCTGCTCCGTCACGTACTCCGGGTGTTCGTCTGCGAAGGTCGGATCGAACTGCGCGTGCCGTTGCTTGTATTCGACTAATTCCTCACCGCGGCCCGTGATAGCCGCGGGATCTTCGTACACCGGATTCGACCGGAGCTTGTACATCCCCGACGAGATGATAGACGACGTGATCGTCCGGCGCGAGTCATCGTTCCGGCCCGAATGAGACCAGTCGTCCTCGTTCAAACTCCCGGCGAGAACCTGCACCAACCGGATCGGATCCATTTCGTCAACGTCGTCTTCAGGGTCGCCGCGCTCGTAGCGGAACACGATGAACCACGCCTCCTCGTTGTTGTGGGCCTGCCAGCCGCCGTTCGACTTCGAACACTTCGTTTCGATACCCTCCTCACCGTGGTGCACCTCGTAGTCCTGTTCAGCGTACTGTTCGTTGTCTACCGGGAGGATGTCGGGGAACCCATCCTGTTTCTGATTGATTATGAGTGTATCGCTGGCCTGTGCCAGTTCCTCGGTCGCTACGTTACCGATGAAGTCCGAGAGTGCGTTGTTCGCCCGCAGAACAGTTTCGATGCGTCCGTGTCCTTCCCGCAGCAGGAACTGATTCAGGTCGCCGTAGAAGTCGTAGAACTCCTTGATAGCTGCTCGGACCTCGCCCGGTTCAACAGCGTACGGGAGGTCCGCGTTCGGATTGAACCAATCCTCGTTGAACTTAGGATGCTGCACAAATCTCTCTGATTGATCGTTGAAACATGTACCGTAATACGGAATAATTCGATTTATTTACACTCTCTTGCGGAGTGCAACGGGGAACTCGTCCCTCCGAGCGGATTCGAACCGATGCGAGACTCGCTTCGCTCCTCTCGTAGGGTTCGAATCCGCAGGGACGACTCCCGCTCACTTTCGTTCGGGAGAAGTAGTCCCGGGCGGATTCGAACCGCCGTCAAGGGCTGTCTTCGACGCTCGGGTGATCCCGACCGTCTCCAAAGGCCCTTATGATTGGCCACTACACCACGGGACTCCGTCGTTCGACAGAAACACAAATCCCCGGAACGCACTTGAACGCTTCGAGTATCAGTCGCTGATTACTTCGGCTTCCGTCTCCAGCAGGCCACAGACATCGTCTTCCGCGTCGAAACAGTCCGGACACTGCGGCTCCCGGTCGATGATCGTATCGAGGCGTTCGGCGACGGTCTCGTCGATGACGCCTTCCAGCTGTTTGGCTTCGGTGCGGAACTCCTCGACTTCGAGCACTTCGACGAGGAACCGCTCGATGATACAGTAGTTCTGAAGCGCGTCTCTGGCCTGTTTGATGCCGTCGTCGGTCAGATCGACGCCCTTGTACTTCTCGTGCTCCAGGAGGCCCCGGTCTTCGAGCTTCCCGATCATTTCGTTGGCACTGGCGGGGCTCACGTCGAGTAGGTCGGCCACGTCGCCGGTCGACGCCGGGCCGTCGGACTGGTCCTGGACGAGGTAGATCGCTTTCAGATACTGGGCTTGTGTGTTCATCCGTGGTCCTCCATCAGTTCGGTGACCTCCTCGACGCCGTCGGCTTCTTCTTCGCGGATCTCTCTGAGTACCGTCAGCAACCGCTCACGGTCGATACTGAACTCGGCGTCGGAGGTCTCGATCGCCTCGATGAGATCGTCGTAGAACTTGTAGGCGGTCTCCTCGTTGCACAACTGGTCGTAGAGGATCCCGTCGAAGTCCTCGTCGGTCTCGTACTGGGCTTCGACGAGCATTTCGATCTCGTCGAACGGAACGGTATCGGCGTCCAGCTCGTCGACGAGTGCTTCGAGGCGTTCGCGGTGGTCGGCCGACTCGGCGGCGGCGTGGTCCAGCAACTCGGCCACTGCCGGCTCCAGTGGCTCGTCGCTGGCCCGCGCGTGCTTCTGCGAGCGGGCCTCGACGACCTCTTCGAGGACGACGCCGATCTGGAGGAGTCGGGTGAGCTGGTGGTCCGAGGCGATCGGCGCCTGCAGACTCACACTGATCCCTCCGGCCGGTGGTCACGTGCCGAAACGGTCATAATCGCCCTTCGGGGAGGCGTCGACTTAAGCGGTTCCCTGTTCCGGCCCGAGACGTGGACGGTTCCACGGACGCTGGGGACGATCGCACCTCGCCGTGAGTGAACGCTATGGCCCGAAACCGGCGGGATCCCGGCTCGTACCGTCTATCGGGGGAGGGGCCGCCCTCCCGAGTCGAAACGCTCACTACCCGGGACACGGTGATGTAGGCCAAGAGATGACTGACCCAGGCTGGCACGAGGATGCCGTTATCTACACGCTCGACGTGAAGACGTTCAACGACAGCGACGGCGACGGCTGGGGGGACTTCCAGGGCCTCATCGAGAGACTAGACTACATCGACGAGTTGGGTGTCGACTGTCTGTGGTTACGTCCGTTCTACCCGAGTCCGCTCCGTGACAACGGCTACGACGTGGCCGGCTACCGCGATGTCGACGACCGACTCGGCTCGCTGGCGGACTTCCGGGAGTTCACCGACCGGGCCCACGACCGGGGTATCAAGGTCCTGACCGACCTCGTGTTCAACCACACCTCGATCGAGCACGACTGGTTCCAGCAGGCCCGCGAGGACCCCGACTCGAAGTACCACGACTACTATCTCTGGACCAGTCACGTCGAGGACGCCTACAACACGATCAACATCTTCCCCGAGTACGAGGACGGCGTCTGGAGCTACGACGAGGCCGCCGGCAAACACTACTTCCACCAGTTCTACCACCACCAGCCCGACCTCAACGTCGCGAACCCCGAGGTCCGCGACGAGATGCACGATGTCCTGCGGTTCTGGCTCGATCAGGGCGCGGACGGCTTCCGTATCGACGCCGCCCACCCGATGCTCCAGGCGAAAGGGCACAACGCCACGACCGAGGGCGTCTGGATGTTCGAGGAGATGAAAGATGTCGTCCGCGCCGAGAAAGACCACGCCATCCTGCTGGCGGAGGCCGACGACCAGCCCGACGAACTGGACTACTACTTCGCGGACGGCAACGCCTTCGACCTGATGTTCAACTTCGTCCTGAACGCCCACATGGTGTACGGGCTCGGCGTCAGGGACACCTGGCCGCTCCACCACGCCGACGAGCTCCTCCCGAATATTTCCCACGTGGGTCAGTGGGCGAACTTCCTGCGCAACCACGACGAGTGGAACCTGCTGAAACTGCCAAACGAGGCGCTGGAACACGCCCGGGAGTATTTCGGCCCCGAGGACGACTCCTCGTGGATCTTCGGTCGGGGCCACCGGCTCCGGCTTGCGGACCTGCTCGACGGCGACCACGACCGCATCGCGATGGCTCACAGTCTCCTGCTCTCGTATCCGGGGACGCCGGTGATCCTCTCGGGCGACGAGATCGGGATGGGCTCGGACCTCTGGCTGGAGGAACGCGAGTCCGTCCGGACGCCGATGCAGTGGGACGACAGCGAGAACGGCGGCTTCTCGACCGCCGACCGCGAGGACTGTTACAACCCCTCGATGGTCGGCAACGAGTTCAGCTACGAACAGATCAACGTCGCCGACCAGCGCGAGGACCCGGACTCGCTGCTCTCACAGGTCCAGCGCATCGTCGAGACGCGCCAGGACAACCCCGCCATCAGTGACGGCGACTTCCACATCACCGACACCGGTCACAAGGACGTGCTGGTCCACCGGGTCGACACCGACGACCACGCCTACATCTTCGCGCACAACTTCGCCGACGACTACCGCGAGTCCGTCCTCCAGTGGGAGGTCCCCGACGCCGACACCACGACGGAGGTCGGCCCGGGCGGCTACCACGTCGAGGACGGTGGCGTCACGTTCCTGCTTGACCCGTACGACTACGTCTGGCTCCACGGCGACAAGTCCCACTGGGACTGAGCGACGGCCCTGTCTCAGTCCTCCGCGGTCCCTGCTGGCGGCCATTCTCTCCAGGATACGTCCCGGCCGGGGTAGGCGACCCGCTCGAAGGGCCACTCGGTCCTGATCCAGTCTCGACAGGCCGTCCCGATCGCTTCGGCCAGGCCACGCTCGATCGCGTGGTCGGACACCCAGTAGTACACCGCGGCGTCGTACCCCTCGACCCGCGTCGGCTGGACATACAGACAGCCCAGTTCGACCGTCTCGCCGGGGTCGAACACCCCGTAGGTGAACGCGTCCCGCCGCTGGTGTTCCTTGTAGTGCCAGCACACGTCGACCCGGTTTTGCGCCTCCGAGAGGCCCGTCGGCCACTCGTCGTCGGGGCCGAAGATCCCGTGTAGTCGGTCACCGCTCCCGGTCACGGCTTCGTAGTCGATGTCGGCGTCCTCGGGCACCAGCGGCCGGAGCAGGAACTCGTCGGTCGACAGTCGCTCCGGAACGGCCGCGGATGGGTCGAGCAGGTCCGGCGTCTCGAACGGCATGACTGGACCGACACGCGGCACGGGTATCGCCGTTGCGGTCGGTGTGTCGTCCTTCCCCTGGAAGAACCGTCGATCAGGCGTGTTTCGCCGCGAGGACTTCGATCTCGTCGATCTGTGGCCCCTCGACGAACAGTTCGTCGGCCCGGTCCATCAGTTCGGCCGCGATCTCGCCGTCGAGGTGGGCCTGTCGGCCGTCCTCGTCGGGGAACGTATCGAAGATGCCGAACGTCGTCTCGTCGAGGCGGAGCGCGAACCACGTCGTCGTCCCCTCCTCGGCTTCGGCCTGCGGGAGCGCGGATTCGAGGAACTCGGCGACTTCCTCGGTCTTGTCGGGCTTGGCTTCGAACCGTGCCTGGAGCGCGTAGTTGGATTCGGTCATCGCATCAGGTAACTGGGGCCGGAGGTGAATAAGGGGGCACCCTAACGGGCTGTGCCGGTGGTTCGATCGGGCCACGGATCGCCGGCGAAGCCGTCGAGACAAGAAGGTACTGCGAACGCGAAACCCGGCGGTTACTGCGTGAGGCGCTGGACGATCAGGTCGTCCAGATCCTCGCGGAGTTCGTCGACCTCGACCTCGTCGAGGACGGGGACGAAGAAGCCCTCGACGAGCATGTTCTTCGCCGCCTCCGGATTGACGCCGCGGGAGGTCATGTAGAACATGTCCTCCTCGTCGACCTGCCCGACGGTCGCGGAGTGGGAGGCCTCGGTGTCGTGGTTGTTGATGATGAGCTTCGGCGACGCGTCGGCCTCGGATTCGTCCGAGAGCATCAGCGTGTTCTCACGCTGGTAGGAGGAGGTGTCCCAGGCTTCTGTCCCGACATCCTGGACCCCCTCGTAGACCGAGCGGGCTTCGTCGTCGAGGACGCCCCGGGTCACCAGGTCGGCGACGGTGTGTTCGGCCTCGTGCCAGACCCGGGAACCGATGTCGAAGTGCTGGTCGTTGTGGCCGAAGAAGGCGCCGACGATCTGGGACTCGCTGGAATCGCCAAGCAGTCGCGTCTCGACGCTGGTCTTCGTGAGCCGCGAGCCGATGTTGCCCTCGATCCAGTTGACCGTACTGTAGGTGTTCGCGTGGCCGCGCTTGACCTGGTAGTTGTAGCTCTCTTCGGAGAGGTTCTGGAGCGTGCCGTACTGGACGTAGGCGTTCTCCCCGGTCACGGCCTCGACGACGCCGGAGTAGTACCGCTCGCCGTCGACATCGCTGTCGCCGGTCTGCTGGCGTTCGAGGATCGTCACCGACGACGAGTCCTCGGCGACGACCAGCGTGTAGTTGAACAGCGATCGGCTGTTCATCGTCGTCCGGATCTTCACGTCCTCGGCGTCGACGCCCTCGGGGACGTAGACGACGGTCCCGGCCGAGAACAGCGCGGTCGACAGCGCCGTGAGGTAGTCCCGCTGGGGGTCGACGACGCTGCCGAAGTGCTCCTCGATCAGGTCGCCGTGTTCGTCGAGCGCCTCGGTCCACGAGAGCACGTCGACGCCCTCGGCGTCGATGCGGTCCTTGTCCTGGGCGTACTCCAGGGGGTCGACCAGCGTCTCGTAGTCGAGCGCGTCGAGGTTCGTCCACCTGCGGCCGGGCGTCCGGATGACATCCGGCATCGCCAGGGAGTCGAGCGCCTCGAACGCCTCTAAGCGTGTCTCTAGCAGCCACTCCGGCTCGTCCAGATCGGCCGAGATCTGCTCGACCTGCTCTGCTGTCAGTGTTGCGTGTACCTGCGTACTCATTGTTATCCGAGCGAACCCTCCATCTCCAGTTCGATGAGGCGGTTCAGTTCGACCGCGTACTCGATCGGCAGCTCCTCCGTGATCGGCTCGATGAAGCCGGCGACGATCATCTGTTTCGCGTCGTCGTCGTCCAGGCCACGAGATTGGAGGTAGAACACGTCCTCGTCGCCGATCTTGCCGACGGTCGCCTCGTGGGCCACGTCGACTTTCGACTCCTGTATCTCCATGTACGGCATGGTGTCGGACGTGGAGTCGTTGTCGAACATCAGCGCGTCACACTCGACGGAGGTCGAGGAGTCCTCGGCGCCGTCGGCGATGTGGACCAGACCGCGGTAGTTCGTGCGGCCGCCGTCCTTGCTGATGGATTTGGACTCGATGGTGGACTTCGTCTCCGGCGCGTTGTGGTAGACCTTCGCGCCGGTGTCGATGTCCTGGCCCTCGCCAGCGAAGGCGATGGTGATGTGGTTGTCCGTCGCGCCCGGCCCCTTGAGGACCGTCGACGGGTAGAGCATGGTGGCCTTCGAGCCCATGGAGCCCGAGACCCACTCCATCGTTCCGTCGGCCTCGCAGATGGCGCGCTTGGTGTTGAGGTTGTAGGTGTTTTTCGACCAGTTCTGCACGGTCGAGTACTGGACGTGGGCGTTCTCCTTGACGAACACTTCGACGCCGCCGCTGTGGAGGTTGAACTCGGAGTACTTCGGGGCGGAACAGCCCTCGATGTAGTGGACCTCGGAGTTCTCCTCGGCGATGATGAGCGTGTGCTCGAACTGGCCCATCCCGTCGGAGTTCATCCGGAAGTACGCCTGGACGGGCATGTCGACGGTGGTGTCCTCGGGGACGTAGACGAAACTCCCACCGGACCAGATGGCGCCGTGCAGCGCCGCGAACTTGTTGTCGCTGGGCGGCACGGCCTTGGTCATGAAGTACTCCTTGACGATCTCTTCGTGTTCCTGGACCGCCTTGTCCATGTCACAGAAGATGACGCCTTTCTCCTCCCAGCGCTCCTGCATGTTCTGGTAGACGATCTCGGACTCGTACTGGGCGCCGACGCCCGAGAGGGCGTTCTTCTCGGCTTCGGGGATGCCCAGTTTGTCGAAGGTGTCCCGGATCTCTTCGGGGAGGTCGTTCCAGTCGTCGACGCCGCCGCGCGTCTCGATGTCCGGGCGGATGTACGGGACGATCTCGTCGACATCCACCGCCGAGAGGTCGGGCGCACCCGGCCAGTCGTCGGGCATCGGCATCTCGTGGTACTGTTCGAGCGCGCGGAGTCGCCGGTCGAGCATCCACTGTGGCTCGTCCTTGTCCTCCGAGATGACCCGGATGGTCTCCTCGGTGAGGCCCTTCTCGGCTTCGAAGGCGGACTTCTCCTCCTTCTTGAACTCGAAGCGCTTCTCGGTGTCGGTCTCTTTGAGGTGGTCTTGATCTGAGCTCATGGTTTGGTGTAGGTTAGTGGTGTAGGGTGATGGGCGTTACGCGGCCTCGTAGACCTCGTCGCGGACCCAGTCGTACCCCTCGTCTTCGAGCTTCTCGGCCAGCTCCGCGCCGCCGCTCTTGGCGATCTCGCCGTCGAGCATCACGTGAACGTGGTCGGGCTCGACGTAGTCGAGGATGCGCTGGTAGTGCGTGATCTGGAGGATGCCCGCGCCCTGTTCGTCACGGAGCGCGTTGATCCCGTTGGACACGTCCTGCAGTCGGTCGATGTCCAGCCCGGAGTCGATCTCGTCGAGCACGGCGATCGACGGTTCGAGGATCGCGGCCTGGAGGACCTCGTTTTGCTTTTTCTCCCCGCCGGAGAAGCCGGCGTTCAGATAGCGGGAGGCGAACTTCTCGTCCATGTCCAGTTGCTCCATCTTCTCCTGGAGGATCTCCTGGAACTCGGCGACGCCGATCTCGCCCTCTTCGACGTTGCCCTCCATCGGCGAGGTGTCGTAGCCGGCGGCGTCCTCGTTGGTCGCCTCCTCGGCTTCGGGCTCGTCTTCCTCGTCCTCCTCGAACAGCTCTTCGCGCTCTTCGAGCTTGGCGTTCAGCGCCGTCCGGAGGAAGTTCACCATCGTGACCCCCTCGATCTCGGCGGGGTACTGGAAGCCCAGGAAGATACCCAGCGCCGCGCGCTCGTTGGGTTCCAGGTCGAGCAGGTCCCAGGTCCGCAGGTCCTCGGGGATGTCGATTTCGTCACCGAACTCGTCGTCTTCGAGGTGGATGAGCACCTCGCCGTCGGTGACTTCGTAGGCCGGGTGTCCGGCGATGATCTTCGCTGTCGTCGACTTCCCGGAGCCGTTGGGGCCCATCAGCGCGTGGATCTCGCCCGACTCGACTTCGAGATCGACACCGCGAAGGATCGTCTCACCGTCCTCTTCGGCGACTTCGGCGTGGAGATTGTTGATTTCGAGTACTGCCATGGTAGTCTCTTAGGTCACCCGAAACATGGGCCGTGGCGCTGATAATAGTTTCGAGTTTCGACGCTTCGGTTTTCGAATCGGAAAGCGATATTCGCATCTGTGAAACACCGACTCTCCACCCGACCCCCTCGTGGCTCGCGCGCCGCGTCTCGACGGGACCGCGAGCACGTGGCGCGGTCGCGCTCGGATTCGGTGGGCCCCAGTTATCGGTTCCTGATCTCACACCAAAGTTTAGGGTGATTGATACAAAGATGGGTACGCATGGCCTACCGTCTGTGGGGTCTCTATCCGGTCGTCTTCCTCCTGACGGCGGTCTTCTCGGTGACGGTCGCGGCCGTCGCGATTCGCCACCGGCCCAAGCGGGAGGCAGTGTCGCTCGCCGTTCTCATGCTCGGCGTCGGCATCTGGTCGGCCGCCGACGCGCTCCGTCTCGGTGCCCCGACCGCATCGGAGATACTCTTCTGGAACCGGGTGGCGTACGTCGGTATCGTGATGATCCCGCCGGCGTTCGTCACGTTCGTCCTGGCGGCGACGAACCGGGAGCGGTGGCTCCGACGGCGGACGGTCGTTCTCCTGGCGGGCATCTCCGTGCTGGCGTTGGCCGTCGTGCTGACCAACCAGTGGCACGGGCTGTGGCGGGCCGGCGAGACGGTCACACCACAGAGTTCCCCGCCGGTACTCGACGAACACCGGGGGACGCTGTGGTACGTCTGGGCGATACACGTCTACGCGCTCGCCCTGGCGATGCTGTATCTGCTGTTCAGGGAGTTCCTCCAGCGGAACCAGTCCCGGATCTACCGGAACCAGCTCGGACTGCTCCTCGTTGGCTCGCTCGTTCCGAGCGCGACGACGTTCCTGTTCATCGTCGGACTGCTCGAGTTCGACCCGTCACCCATCGGGTTCGCCGTGATGGGACTGACGTTCGCGGCCGCGATCTTCCGATACCGGCTGCTCGATGTCACGCCGATCGCCCGCGACATCGTCCTCGACAACGTCGACAGCGGCGTCCTCGTGCTGGACCGCGACGACACGATCGTCGATCTGAACCGCAGTGCACGTGAGATAATCCAGATGCCGGACATCCGGGGAACCGCTCTGGAGTCCGTCTTCGACAGTGCAGGCGTCGACATCGAACTGTCCGGCGCACACGAGACGAGTCAGACTGTCTCCGTCGACACGAACGACGGCGTCAGGCACTTCGACGTGGATGTCTCACCGATCTACGACTCGCTGGACGCGTATCTCGGCCGTGTAGTCATCTTCACCGACGACACGGACCGTATCGACCGCCAGCGCCGACTCCGCGAGCGGACCGCACAGCTCAAACGACAGAACGAGCGCCTCGACCAGTTCGCGTCGCTCGTGAGCCACGACCTCCGGAACCCGCTTCAGATTGCCAGTGGTTCGCTGGAGCTGGCCCGTGCGTCCGATGACGACGACCTCCAGCGGGCCGAGGAAGCGCTCGAACGAATGGAGGATATCATCGACGAACTGCTCTTGCTCGCACGGGTCGGGCAGGAGGTCACCGACCCCGCCCCGGTCGACCTCCAGGCGGTCGCTACCGACGCGTCACAACACGTCTCGACTGCCGACTCGGAGGTCGTCGTCGCCGACCGACTCCCGACGGTCGAAGCCGACCGGGACAGGCTGCTCCACGTCTTCGAGAACCTCTTCCGGAACGCCATCGACCACAACGACGACCCGGTGACGATTACCGTCGGCTCGGTCGACGACGTGACGGGGTTCTACGTCGAGGACACGGGCAGTGGCATCCCCTCCGACAGAGGGGACGAGATCTTCGAGGAAGGGTATACGACGAACTCGGACGGCACTGGGTTCGGCCTGTCTATCGTCCGTGACATCGTCCAGGCCCACGGCTGGACGGTCGTCGCCACCGACGGCGAGGCCGGCGGCGCCCGCTTCGAGGTGACTACATGAACTGGCCGAGACCGGTCTGCTCTTGGCCGCTCTTGACCTCGTCCCAGGAGATGTCTAGCGCTTCGAGGATCCGGGCGATCGGCCCTTTCAGCGTCTTGTCGAGCATCTTGTCCCAGTCGACCTCGAACTCCTCGGGGACCTGATCGGCGTACTCGAAACAGATCACGTCGGGGTCCCGGCGGAACTCCCCGTACAGCGGGTCCTGTGCCGGATCGAGTCCCCGCTCGGCCTCCACTCGTTCGAAGAAGTCCGAGTGGACCCGGTCCAGGTAGAGTCGCTTGGGTTTCGACCCGCTCTGGAAGTTCGTCCCCAGCAGCAGGTTCGCATACTTCGCGCCCCGGACCTGTGCGGTGTCGGTGTCGTAGTTGTCCAGTTTCTTCCCGATGCCGCCGGGGATGCCCACGTCGTCCAGGTCGACGTTACCGGCCTGGTAGTCCTCGATGACCTCACCGACGTAGTCTTTGATCGACTCGGCGTCCTCGCCGTGGACGATCCGGTCGATTACCTCCTTCTGGACCCGTTTGGTGATCGGTGCGATATCCGACCGCTGGTACTCGAAGCCGGTGATGTCGATGTCGTCGACATCCTTGCCCTCCTTCCAGACGATGTGGCCGGCGTAGCGTTTCTTCTTGCCCGCCTGGAAGAACCGTCGGTACAGTTTCTCGAACTCGATTTCGAACCGGTGGAACTGCGCGTTGAGCCGCTCCATCGCGAACTCGTCGTACGACGCGTTGATCGTCTCCTCCAGTTCGAACCCCTTCTGGACGGTCGCCGCGATGAGTTCGAGTTCCGCGTCACTCATCTCGGGATGTTTCTCCCGCATCGCGTCGGAGACCTCGACGTCGCCGTCGACATCCTCGGGACCGATGTCGCCGAGTTGGAGCATGACGGAGTCGGTATCACCGTATACGACCTCGTACCCCTCGTTCGCGACGACCTCGTCGGTGTAGTCGATGACCTCCCGACCGGTGGCGGTGACGGCCGCGCCCATCTCCTTGTCGTACAGGCGGAACCGATCCCATCCCAGAACGCCGTAGAGCGACTGGCCGACGAACTGGAATTTGCCGTTGCGGCCGGCCATGAGCGTGTGGTTGTCCTCGACAGTGACGCAGTAGACGCCGTCGTCGGCGGCGCTGGTACCGCCCGAGCGGTGCATCCGGAGTGTGTTCTTGCTCTCCTCGGTGACGTAGATGCGGTACGTGCCACTGTCTTCGTTGTAGCTGGCGGTGAGTCCGAGATGGGCACAGAGCCGCAAGACGTCGTCGCGGAGTCGCTCGCTCGCGGTGCTGTAGCGCCAACTGTTGGTCTGCCAGTCCCCGTCGCCAGCGATGAGCGTATCGAGGAAGGCCCGTTTCTGTGCTTGGGTCGTTTCGAACACGAACTCGGGAATCCGCTTCTCGAAGCTGTCGCTGCCACAGAGCCGTTCGAGGAGATCACCCAGCAGTTTCGAGGTGAACTGATACCCTTTCTCGTCGACGGACGCGCCGAACCCCATGCTGTCGAGGAGCGTACCGATCCGCGTGTGGTCGTCACCGGACCCGCCGTCCGGGACCGCGTCCTGTGCGATGTTCACCGTCGTCGAACTTCCCCGGAACTGGTCACCGAACTGCTTGTCCTCGGACGTGTAGGTGCTCCCTTCGGTGATGTACCACGCCAGTAGTTCGAGGAAGTCGTCGCCGTCGTAAAACCGTGGCACCCACTTGCGACCGCGCTCGGCGTGTACGTAGAACTCCGAACAGTTCCCGTCGAGATACGCACGATGCTCCCGGAACGACTCGGCGTCGAACACGTAGCCGGTCCCGTCTTCGCCCTGCTTTTGCATCTTGTCCGGACGATACCCCACCTCCGCGGCGAGAGTGTGTCCGTGGTCGTCGTTGTCACACCACACCTCGAACGCACCGTCGAGCATGTCGACGAGGTCCACCTCGTCTAGCCGTTCGCCGTCAGGGCCGTCCCAGTCGTGCGGGAGCTCGTAGTTGGTCGCGTCGTCGAGATCGCCAGCCTCCACGAAGCGGTATCCGTCTTCGGTAATCCCGTTCGTCTCGTTCTTCCGGACGAGCATCCGGTGGTTCGGCGTCACCCGGAAGTCGATCTTGCTCGTCTCGATGTCGACGAGGTCGCCCCGGTACTCGGGGTAGGCCTGCGTCTCGACGACCGGTTTGACCTCCATCTTCATCGTCTCGGGGTCCAGCGAGTACACCGAGTCGCCGACAGCGAGGTCCCGGATGTTCCGCACGCCGTCGGGCGTCAACACATCGGTGTCCGGTGTGAAGCAGTTCATGATCACCTTCACCGCCGCTTGCTGGCGGTCCAGGCGCTCGTACTCGGGATTGTCGGGATCGAACGAGTTCCGGCGTTCCTTCTTCTCCTCGCGCTCTGTCAGGAGTTCGTCGACCATCTCCCGGATGACGCCGTCGGGTTCCTTCCGGAAGTGGGTCCCGTTGGGCGCACGGTAGGTCTCCCCGTCGTAGCGCTCGGGGTCGACCTTCGTCTCGGGTGAAGCGTTGGTCGTCACCATGCACATCGGGTACAGCGACTTCAGGTCGAGCACCGTGACGTTCTCCCGGACGCCGGTGATCGGATCGAAGACGGCGCCCCCTTCGTAATCCTCGCTGTCCTGTTGGCCCTTCGAGGGGAGCGCGAACTCCCCGTGGAGCTTGTGCAGGACGTACATGTCGACGGCGTCGCCGGGCGTGGTGGCGTCTTCGAGCTTGCAGCCGACGAACGTGCGGACCTCGTCCCAGAAGTCGACGATGTCCTGCTCGCGGTCGAGTTCGACACACAGCTCCACGTCCCGGAGGTTGTACTCCAGCAGGCGCTCGGGGTCGTCCTCCCAGAGGTCGCCGATGTCGCCGGCGTAGCGCTCCTTCCCGACACCGAGTTCCTGCTCGCCGACGGCGTCCAGCCGGTAGGATTCGAGTTCGGTGAACTGCGTGCGCTTGTAGGCGTATAGCAGATCGAAGACGACACGACCCTTGATGTCCGGGCCCTGCCAGTCGCTGCGCCAGACCTCGTCGACCCGCGAGAGGCGGTCGATGTCCAGGTCGTAGTCGTGGTCGAAGCTCTGGAGTTCCTCCAGGCGGTCGAGCAGGTACGGCGCGTCGAAGTCGTCGAAGTTCCAGCCGGTCAGCACGTCGGGATCGGTGTCGACGATGTAGTCGACGAACGCCTCCAGCATCGCCTCCTCTTTCTGGAAGATCCGCACGTCCACGTCGAGGTCGCCGTCGCCGATCGGGTCGTAGCCGGCCAGCGCATCGGGCCCGTCGACGCCCGCGGGCGACTGGTAGAGCCAGAGGATGTACTCGTCGTCGTAGGAGTCGTGCGAGGTGAGACAGACGATCGGCTCCTCGCCGTCCTCGGGGAAGCCCGAGCGGTCGTCAACCTCGATGTCGAAGGTGTTGACCCGCGGATCGGCGCTTGCCTCGACGGCCTCGATCTCGCTGTGGTGGACGGTCAGGGAGCCGTCCTCGCTCTCGCGGGCCGGCACGCGGACGCCGCTGGTGATGTCCTTGTCGATCAGCAGCCGGTTGGGAAAGAGGATGTCGGCCTCGTAGTGGTCGAAGTCGTCACGCATCTGGCCCACGTCCCGCGGGGTCTGGCCGAAGATCTTGACCAGGCGCTCGCCCCGGATCGACTCGTAGGGCTCCCCGTCGGCGTCGGTCTCCTCCCAGCCGGTGATGCGGTCGTACCCCCGGAGCCGATCGGGCGAGACCGACGACGCCGGCGCGTAGAAGTACGGCTTGAACTCGTATATCTCGGCGTGGACGGGCTCGTTGTCGTCGGTGCGGCCGAAGACGTGGACGACCGGGAACTCGTCGTCACCTCGCCCCTCGACGGTGTAGTCGACCTGGGTCACGACGAACTCGACAGTGTCCTCGACAGGCGGGAACTGCCGCTCGTCGATGTCGACGACCGCCGCGTGGCTATCGTCGCCGCCGGCGACCGCTGCCGCCTCGTCTGCCGGCCGGCCGTCGCTGGCGCTCCCTCCCGTGAAATCCCCGAGGGCTCGCTGGCTCTCGTCACTCATTGGCCCCCCTTCGAGGTGCCCGATGAAAACACCGGCGGTCGAATTTGTCGTGGGCAGAAAGTATATGTCATGCTGTGTCATACCGAACGACGAAGTCCCATGTCGCACCACGCATCCCCTGACGGCGAGGCGGACCGGTCGGAGCAACTGCGTTCGGAGCCGGCCCTTCCGGACGCGGTCCAGACGACGGAGACCTACGAGGTGGACAACGGGACAGTGTTCTACGACGCCCAGAACCCGCTCGCGTGGCTCCAGTCGGACGTGACGATGCCACTCGACGAGATCAACTGAGCGGGCCGACTCGGCGTCGCCCGCCGGCCGATCCGGCCGCCGCGATGGACCGGGAACGCTTTTTCGCTCGGCTCCCGTAGCCCAGTCGTGGTCTTTCCCCCCGACGAGAACGACGACCCGGACGCCGGCCCGAGCGTCGTCAACGAGAAGAGCGTCCACGAACCCGACGAGTTCGACCCCGACAGCCTCGGGCCGTCGATCCCCGAGGCGCCGTCGGCACCGGAGCCGCCGCGGGACGGCTCCGCCAGCGAGGCCACCGGACTGTTCTGGAAGCTCGTCATCGTGTTCAACGTCGCGCTCTTGGGACTGTCGGTCGGGCCGATGCTCGTCTACTTCGAGGGACAGGTCGAGCGCGGCGTCCAGGTGTTTCTGGTCGGCGCCATCGCGTTCGCGTACGGCTACTTCCGCTATCACCGGTTCGTGAACGCCCGTGAGGACGAGGACGGGGAGACGACCGACGACGGCGAGAGCGAGGGGACCACCTCCGCGGACACGCCACCCCCTTCCGACTCGGCGGAACACAACGGCTAATTGTCGAGCCCGGCTACGAAGGCGTATGCGAACCGTCCGCGACGAGTCGGGCACACGATACCTCCTGCTCAAACGGTCCAGCGAGTCGAGCCTGGTCCGGGACCCCGAGACCGGTGAGCGAACGCACGTCGCGAACGACCGACTCGAACCGGTCGAGGGCGAGTCGCCGTTAGAGACCGCGGCGGCGGCAGTCTCCGAACCGGTCCGTCGGCTACTGACGGCGGTCCACGACGACCGATCGCTGGGCCTGCTCGTCGAACTCGACGACCGTGGCCCCCTGGCGGTGACGGACCTGCTGGCCGCCTACGACCTCTGTGAGAGCGACCTCCACGGCTTACTCGGTGAGTTCCGCGCCGCCGGGCTCGTCACGGAGGCGACCGTGGCCGGCCAGCCCGGGTACGACGCCACCGAGACGACGGCCGACGCGCTGGCGGCGCTCGACGGCCGCTAAACTAACTCCGCCACGGTCGCCTCGACCCGTTCGACGCGCGAACGGTTCGACGTGGCGTCTTTCTCGACCCGGACCAGGTCGTCGGCCGCGCCCACGAGTTCGTCGTCGTGGCTGACCACGAGGATCTGCTCGACGCCGACCTCGTCGCGCATGTACTCGATCAGATCGAGCAGCTGCGTGACGTGACCCGAGTCGAGGAAGACGGTGGGCTCGTCGAGGATCAGCGGCGGCATCGGCGCCGATCCCTCGATCCCCTCCGCGAGCAGGCGGTAGATGGCACACCGCAGACTCAGGTTGAACAGTGCGCGCTCCCCGCCCGAGAGCTGTTCGGGTTCGAGGGCGTCGCCGTCTTTCTGGTAGACGGTGAGTTCGTACTCCCCGTCCAGTTCGATGTGTGAGTACGAGTCGTTCTGGTAGATCAACTCGAAGGTCTCGTTGAGCATCCGTTCGAGCGTCTCGACGTTGCGCTGGCGGAGCTCGGCTCGCAACGTCCCGTACATCTCCTGGAGCTGCTCGGCCTCGTCGTACAGCCGGTCCAGTCGGTCGAGCGTCTCGGCCAGTTCTGCCCGCCGGTCGCGCAGCGATTCCAGTTCGTCCAGTTCCGTTCTGACGCCGCCGATCGCGCTCTGGAGTTCGTCGCGGCGCTCACGCAGTTCCGTCAGCTTCGCCTCGGCTTGCTCTAGGTACGCCGCCGCGCGCTCTCTCTCCGAGCGGGCGTCTTCGATCCGGGACTCGTCGACCGCCGCCGCGAGCTCCTGTTTCCGTTCGCGCTTCTCGGCCAGCCGCTGGCGGCGCTCGTCGTTGACTTCGGCGAGCTGCGATCGCTGACTGCGGAGCTGCTCGATGTCGCTCTCGCAGTCCTCGACCTCGTCGAGCAGGTCTTCGATCTCCTCCAGCCGCCCGATCGACCGTTTGACCGACTGCCGCTCCTGGTTGCATTCCCCGATGATCGACCGACACTCCGCGGCCCGCTCCTCGGCCGCCGTGGCGGCCTCGCGCTTCGATTCGGCCTCCGCGTCCAGTTCGGCGGCGTCAGAACGGAGTTCCTCGATACGTTCCTCGTCGGCGTTCAGCCCGGACTCTTTCTCCTCGATCAGCTGGACGACGGTCGACCGGGTGTCCCGGAGCTGTGCCAGCCGATCGGCGGCCTCGGCCAGTTCCTCGGCGGTTTCGAGGTCAGCTTCCAGTGTCTCGACCCGCTCTCTGGCCTCGGACAGGTCGGTTTCCAGGTCTGCGATCCGCTCGCGGTCCGACTCGATGGAGTCGACGTGGGGGGACCCGGTCACGTCCTGGCCGCATTCCGGACACTTGCCCTCTTCCAGCAGTGCCTCGGCCTCGGCGAGCGACGCCCGTTCGTTCTCCAGGCGGGTCTCCAGTTCGGTCACCCGCTGGCGGGCGTCGGCCAGTGCGGTTGCGACCGACTCCCGGTGGGATTCGACCTCGTCCCGGTCGATCTCGGCCGCCTCGAAGGTCGCTTCGAGGGACTCGATCTCGGCGTCGATCTCAGAGAGCTTCTCGCGCCGGTCGGCGATCGTCTCGCGCGCGGCTTCGAGGTCCGCTTCCAACTGTGTCGCGGTCTCGCGGTGGTCCGCCGCGCGCGCTTCCAGTTCCTCTGCCTGCTCGCTCAGACTCTCGGCCTCGCCGCCGTGTTTCTGTGCCTCGACCTTCTGGGTCTCGATGCGCGATCGCAGTTCCTCGACGCGCTCGTCGAGGGCGTCGAGGCGGGCGGTGACGGCCTCCCGGTCCGGACTGTCCAGATCGGTCGCCGCGACCGTCTCCTCCAGTGTCGCCTGCAGCGACTCGCGCTCGTCCTTCCGCTCGGAGAGTCGGTCTTTCAGCCGCTCTCGTTCGGTTTCGGCCTCGGTGATCGTCGACTCCAGGGACTCGATGTCGTCGGTCAGCTCCGCCAGTTCGGCCTGTTTCTCCTCGTACTCGTCGAGGACGGACTCGGCCTGGTCGCGGGTCCGCTCGGCGGCGGCCCGTTGCTCCTCGACGTGTTCGATGTCGGACTGGACCTCGGTGAGTTCCGTCTCCAGCCCGTTGAGCCGCTCGTGGAGGTCCTGTGACTCCTTCTCGGCGATCTGGTCTTCCAGCTGGGAGCGCGCCCCCTGCTTGTCGTCCCGCACCCGGCCGACCCCGACGCGGGCGTCGCTGGCCCGCTCACGGTACGTCTCCAGCTTCCCGAGTTGCAGGAGGTCGTCGAGCATGTCCTGGCGGTCGCTCGGCGTGGCGTTGATGAGCTTGTTCACCTCGCCCTGGCGGACGTACGCGCAGTTGACGAACGCCTCGCTGTCCATCCGCAGCAGTTCGGTGACCCGGGCGCGAACGTCACGGGCGCCCTCGAAGGTCCCCGTCGGCGTCTCCAGGACGCACTTGGCGGTGGTCGGGCGCTCGCCCGTCGCCCGCACTCGCCGGGTCAGGTGGTACTCCTCGCCGGCGTGACTGAACCAGAGTTCGACGGTACAGTCGTCGGCACCGAGCGTGACCACGTCCCCGAGGGTCTCGTCGATGGCCGTCGCGCCGTAGAGGGCGAAGAAACACCCCTCAAGCAGCGAGGACTTCCCGCTCCCGTTGAGGCCGTGGATGACGGTCACGCCGGGGTCCAGTCGCAGGTCGGCGTCGTCGTAGCACTTAAAATTCTCCAGGCGGACGCGCTGGAACCTCATCGCCACCCCTCCATCAGATGAACTCCTCCATGCTGGACTGATCCTCGCCGTCTCGGGCCTCGGCGTCCGCCGGCGAACTGTCGGTCGGCGGTTCGTCTGTGGCCGTCTCCGTCGATTCGCTCCCCTCGGCCGTCCCGGACGCTGGCTGGTCGGCCCCGTCGCCCGCGGAGAGCGATTCGGGCTCTGTTTCGATCAGGTCGCGGACCCGCTGCTCGACCGCGGACGTGACGTTCGCGTCGGCGACTTTCGAGGCGCGGATCGTCTCGTCGATGTCGCGGGCGGCCTCGCTCAGGCCCAGTTCCCGCACCCGCTCGGTGACCGCGTCGTCCGGGTCCGCGAAGCTCACGTCGGTCTCTCCCGTCTCGGCCGCGAACTCCCGGTGGTCGGTGACGCGGGCGACCAGTGCGCCCGCGTCGAGCGCGTACTCCTCGACGCTGGCCGGGGCGATCGGGTCGCCGTCGCCGTCGATGCCGACGACGACGACCGCGCCTTCCACGTCGTACTGGCCGACCTGGCTCCGTACGCGGTCGAGGCCTTCCTCCGGGCCGAGGTCGATGTCGACGTAGACGAACTCGCGGGTATCGAGCCCGCGGCGGGTGATCCGGACCTCGCCGTCGAAGGTGACGATGTTGTAGCCGCGGTCTCCGCGCTCGCTCGCGCTCGCGCGCTCGGTGGACCCACAGTAGGTGACCCACGCGTCGGCGACTTCCTGTCTGCCGGGCGCGTGGTTGTCGCCCAGCAGGAGGGCGTCGAACGCGACCGACGACGCTGTCAGTACCTCCTCGGCGTCCCAGTCGCCGTAGTCGAACGGCTGGAACAGGCCGTGGGTGACCAGCGCGGCGTGGTCGGCGTCGTGGGGGGCGAACTCGTATTCGAGGTCGTCCCGCTGTGACCGCGGGACGAAATCGAGCCCGTAGAACGCTGTGTCGTCGATCACCGTCGGCTCGTCGTCCAGCCGGACTGCGAGCCCGAGCGACTCGTAGAGGTCGAGCCACTGCGCGTCCCGCTTTGCCTCGTGATTGCCCACGACGGCGAGAAAGGGAATGCCGGCGTCGTCGAGCTGTTCCAGCACGGAGAGTGTTCCCATGATGTCCGTCAGCGACGGCCGACGGTCGTGGAACAGGTCCCCGGCGTGGACGACCGCGTCCACGTCGTCGTCGATGGCGTCCTCGACGACCTGTCGGAACGCGTCGAGGAAGTCCCGGCGACGCTCGGGGACGTGGTACTGCTGGTACCCCAGGTGGGTGTCGCCCGTATGTATCACCCGTGTCATTCGTGCTGGCGTATGCCGTCCCCGCCTAAAGAGGTGTTGCGACCGCGGTGAAAGTGGTCGCCGGCGCCGGACGGTCCCGGACGAGGGTTCAAGTATCACCACGGGACCAACGGCCGACATGGCGGACAGCGAAACACTGTCGGAACGAGTCAGCGCCGTCGAGCGAGCGATGACCGACGGCGAACAGACGCTTCCCGAGGCCGGCGCGGTCGCGGAGGTAGAGCCCAGGGTCGCCGACATCGAGACCCGACTCGCGGACCTCGACGAGCGGGTCACCGAACTGGAGGCAGCGACACAGGCGCTCCGCGGGTACGTCGGCTCGATCAAATCGGTCAACGAGGATGTCGAACAGCGCGCGGACGCCGCGCTGGCGGCCGTCGATCGGATCGAAGACCGGCTCGACTCCCGGCAGTCACGCGCGGACGACGGCACAGCCGACCGGGAAGCGACACGAGAGCGGCCACGGCACGAGGACGGTCGCCAGTCGGCACGACCCGCCCAGTCGACCGGTCTGGAGCCAGAACCGTTCGGTACCCGGCCCGATGGACGGTCCGACGCGGGCCGGGAGGTGGCAGACCGCGAGAACGCGGACGGGACCACCGACCGCCAGACCGCCGACGGGATCAGACCGCCACGGACCGTCGGTGACGACGCCCAGCAGTCGGGTGATGCCCGCGAAACCGGGGACGGCGAGCGACGGGCCGGCGTGTTAGCCCGCATCCGCTCGCTCCTGTGATCGTCCGTCTCGTCCTCGCGGTCGTCGTCACCGCGGCGCTGATCGGGGCGAGCATGCCCGGCGTACGGACCGTCCGCGCGGACCACGCCGACGCGACCGTCGCCCGCCAACTGGAGACCCTGTCGACACGGCTCCAGGCCATGGTCGAGCGCGACGACCCCACCGTTGGCCCCGGTGCCCAACTGCGGGCCGACGTACGGCTCCCGCGCCGCTCGTTCACCCGGAGTCGGATCACCGCGCTGTCGTTTCTCAGCGACGGCGACACGACCGTGGCGACCTGGCGCGTCAGCGACGGCGGGCGAACACGTCGTCTGCTGGTCGACTTCCCGCTTCGGACGGCCGGGACCGAGTTCACGCTCCGGGCGGCCGGAACACACCGGCTCGTGTTCGGGTACCGTCACCACAACGGGAGTCGAGTGGTGACCGTCCGGCGGTTTAAGTCGGATGCCGCGGCCACGACGGGCTATGTGTGAACTGCTACCGGGCTCGACCGACGAGCCCGACTGTCGCTGTCGGGTGGCAGTCGACGACGCGCTGCTTCGGGTCGACGCCAGCGACTGCCCGGGCGGTGGTGACCTCGCCGCCCAGGCACCCTGTCGACGGACCGTCGTCGAGTCGCTGGGCGGGGGATCGATCGAGCGGATCGTCACGAGCCAGCGCGGACTGGAACGGGTGTACATCGACGGAGCGGCCGCACTACTGTGTGCAGCGGGTCGGTTCGCGGCCCGCGTGTCGACGGTCGACCAGCGATTGGCCGACCGCGCACGGACCGATCCACTGGCCGCCGCCGAGGAGGCTGTCGGGCGAGCCGGCCCGGTCGCGACGATGGCGGCGGAGACGGGGCTCGCCCTCGCGAGCGAGCAGACCGACGACTACGAGACCGTGCTGCGTGCGTACGTCGGCCCGGCGGTCAGCGACGCGCGGATCGCGACGACGCTGCCAGCGGCCGCCACGCTCGTCGATCGGTGGACCACCGACACGGAGGCGGTCGTCCGCCAGTACGAGCACAGCGAGGGGACGGACAGCTACCACCTGGAACCGCGCGAGGCGCGGTTCGACCACGAGACGACCGCACGGCTGGCAGGCGCGTACGACCGTCTGGCGAGTGCCGGCGCCGCGTCGACGCCGTATCAGGCCGCCGGCACGGTCACCGACGACGGGGCGACTGCCGCGGCCGTCGGGGCCGTCCTGGCGAAACACACGGAGGGGCTGGGCGTCCTGAAAGACCTCTTTTCGGACCCGCGGGTCTCGGACGTGTTCGCGACGGCACCGGTCGCCGAGACGCCCCTCCGGGTCCGCGTCGACGGCGAGACCATGGCGACGAACGTCAGGCTCTCCGCCGACGGAGCCCGGGCGCTCGCCTCGCAGTTCCGCCGATCGAGCGGTCGCGCGTTCTCCCGGGCGAAGCCGACGCTCGATGCCACGGCCACCGTCGATGGACGACGGGTTCGTGTCGCCGGTGTCGCGGACCCGGTCAGCGACGGCCTCGCGTTCGCCTTCCGCGCACACGACAGCGATCGCTGGCGACTGGGCGACTTCGTCGCCAACGGGACCATGCCCGCCGCCGTGGCCGGACTGCTGTCTGTCGCCGTCGAGCGTGGCGGAGCGTGCCTCGTGGCCGGCCCGCGTGGTGCCGGCAAGACCACGACGCTCGGTGCGTTGCTGTGGGAACTCCCACAGTCCGTGCGGACCGTCCTCATCGAGGACACGCCGGAGCTTCCGGTCGAACAGCTCCAGGCCGACGGCCGCGATGTCCAGGCGCTCCGGACGACCACTTCCGATGGTCCGGCGGTCGAGCCGGCCGAAGCGCTCCGGACGGCGCTCCGTCTCGGGGACGGATCGCTGGTCGTCGGCGAGATCCGCGGCGAGGAGGCAGCGGTGCTGTACGAAGCGATGCGGGTCGGCGACGGCGACGACGCGGTCCTGGGGACGATCCACGGCGGCGGCCCGGAGGCCGTCAGCGAACGACTGGTGACCGACCTCGGCGTACCCGAGTCGTCGTTCGCCGTCACCGATCTCGTCGTGACGCTCGGCCAGTCGGACGCGACCGGCGACCGGTTCGTCCGCCGCGTCGACGAAGTTCGGGACTGCGAGGCCGGTGTCACGTTCGAACCACTGTTCAGGCGGACCGGCGACACGACCGAGCCGACCGGAACGATCGACCGTGGGAACAGCCGACTGCTCGAAACGCTCGCACGGCCGTCGGAGTCGTATGCGGCGATCAGGTCCCGTATCGAGGACCGGTCGGCGGCGATCCCGAACGAGACGACCAGCCGGGAGCCGGGACACCGCACGCGGGAGCAGGCGTGAGCGGGGCGGTTGTCGCGCTCGCATCGGCGTGGCCCCTCATTGTGTCGGTTCCCGAGTCCTATCGGCGTGCCTGTCGACTGCTGGACCTGGACGTGACCGCCGAGTCGTTGCTGGCGGCGAGTTACGTGCTCACGGCGCTGCTCTTCGGGACCGGTGTCACAGCGAGTGTCCTCGGGGGCAGCCAGGTCGGGGCGATCACCGCGTTCTCCCTGGCGGGGCTGAGCCTGGCCGGCGGCCGGTACGGCGTCGAGTTGGCGGCACAGGCCCGCCGTGTTCGGGCGCTGGGGACCGCGCCGTCGCTCGTCACCAGGCTCGTCCTCGCCGTCGAACTGTGGCCGACGACCGAACGGGCGGCCGCGTTCGCGAGCGAGACGGGATCGGGGCTGCTCGCCGAACGTCTAGCCGCCCACCACCGGCGGGCGCGTGACACTCCACAGAGCGGATTGCGCGCGTTCGCCGAGGAGTGGGGCGCCACGTTTCCGGCACTGGAACGTGCACTCACCGGCATCGAGCGCGCCGCCGTGGCGCCGGCCGACGAACGGAACGAGATCCTCGCGACGACCCGGAGACTGCTGCTCGAAGGGACACGCGAGGAGATGGCCGCCTTCGCCGCATCGCTCCGGATTCCGACGACAGGGCTGTACGCCTTCGGCGTCTTGCTCCCGCTCGCGCTCGTCTCGCTCGTCCCGGCCGCCGGGATGGCGGGGATTCCGGTCACCCGTTCGCTGCTGGTGGCCGCCTACGTCGTCGTCCTCCCGATCGGAGTGCTCGTCGCTGCCGCCTGGATTCTCGCCAGGCGTCCGGTCGCGTTCCCGCCAGTCGTGGTCTCCCGGAGTCATCCCGATGTCCCCGACAGTCCGTGGATGGGCATTCTGGCCGGTCTCGTCGCCGGCGTGGGCTGCCTAGGCATCGGAGCGCCAGTCCTCCCTCCCTGGGGTGTCCCGGTGGCCGCAGTCGGCGTCGGGGCCGGGACGACACTCGTCGGGGTTTTCCGCCCGGTCGTCGGAGTGCGGGAGCGCGTCGTCGCGGTCGAGTCCGGCCTCCCCGCCGCGCTCCAGGGACTCGGTCGACGGCTCGACCGCGGCGAGGCCGTCGAATCGGCGCTGCCGGCCGTCGCCGACGAGAGCCAGGCCCCGCTCGCGGGTGTGCTAGAGTCGGCAGCGAACCGCCAGCGACGCCTCGGTGTCACCGTCGAGGAAGCGTTCTGCGGCGAGTGCGGCCCGCTCACGACGCTCCCGAGTCGTCGCGTCCGCGACACGGCCTCGCTGCTGTCGGTCGCAGCCACCGTCGGCCCACCCGCGGGCTCGGTCCTGACGGAGATGGGCGATCACCTCTCGGATCTCCGTGAGGTCGAACAGGAGACCCGACGCGACCTCGCACAGATCACCGGAACGCTCACCAACACCGCTGCCCTGTTCGGACCCCTCGTCGGCGGGACGACGGTCGCACTCGCCGGCTCGATTGGCCCGACCGGACCGGTGTCGAGCGTCCCCGTCTCGGTCCTCGGCCCGATCGTCGGCTGGTACGTCCTCGTGCTCGGGGCCGTCCTGACTGCCCTGTCTGTCGGTCTGCACCGTGGGCTCGACCGCGCGCTGGTCGGCTACCGCGTCGGACTGGCACTGCTCGCGGCCACGGCGGCGTACTTCGCCGCCGTCGCTGGCACCGGGCTCCTGGTGTAGGTTTAAGACCGATACCGGGACCAGACCGCCCATGTTCGACGTACCGATCGATACAGTCACGCTCTGGGCCGGCGTGGGGGCGGTGAGCCTCGCCGTGTTGACCGTCGTCGCCCAGGCACCGACGACCGCAGCGCCGGACGCGACCGCCGTCGCGGCGACCGTCGACGAGGTGGCGACGAGTCCGGCGGGGTCGGTCGAACGGCGACCGCTCCGTGCGCAGTACTGGCTGCTCGACGACCGGCAAGTCGGGCTGAAAAACGCGGGCGGAGCGAGCCACGCATCGCTCCATCGGACGGCCGTCCCGGTAAGAGATGGGCCGCTCGCTCCGGTCCTCGACGAGGGTCGTCCGGAATCGGTGTTCTCGTCGCCGACGGCGTTCCGACGGGCGGTCGACAGGCGCCGGGACCGCTCGGGGAACCGGACCTGGCGGCCCGCGCCGGATCGACTGACCGTGCGCCACGTCTCCTGGGAGGGTGTCGATGTCACGCTCGTCGGCTAGGGCGACGGCTGAGCCCCTGGCCGCGCTCGTCGCGGTCTTCGCGGTCACGGCCGGCGTCGCGCTGTACGCCGGCGTGCTCGACGAGGCACTCGCCGGTGTCGAGACCGATCGGAACCGGGCAGCACCGACGGCGGACCTGATCGAACGCAACCGCTCGACGGCCGGGATCTTCGATCCTTCGGGGCTCGCGAACTCGCTGACGGCGCTCCCAGACGGCTACTCGGGAAACGTGACGGTCAGGGCCGGGGGGAGATGGGCCGCCGGACCGACGCCGCCAGCGGACAGTGATCGCGTCCGACGGACGGTGAGCGTCCGAACCGAGCCCGGTATCGTCCGGCGCGGGACACTCCGTGTCTCGGTGTGGCGATGACCCGCGCCGCGAGTACCGTCGTCGACGCGACGGTGTTTCTCCTGTTCGTCGGTGCTGCGGTCGCAGTGGTGCTGAGCGGGACGGCTGCCGAGTCCCCGCGTGTCGGCAACCCGGCCGCCGCCGACGCCGAACTCCTCGCGACCAGCACCGCGACCGTCGAGTACAGCCTCTCGACGCGCGGGCTGGGACCCAACCACACGGCTCCGGACTGGGTCGCCAACGGGACCGCCAGACGACAGCGATCGGCCCACGGCACCGTCGCGGAACTGCTCGGCGATGCGGCCATGCGCTCCGTCGCTATCGGGGGTCGCCCCCTCTCGCGTTCGGGTGCAGAGTTCGAGCGCGCCCTGTCGGCGACGACCCGACGGCGACTTCGGGAGCGCAAACGACTGACGGCCGTCCGGGTCCGCTGGCGACCGTATCCCGGTGCACCGATCGGCGGGGGGTATCGCGTCGGTGACCGACCACCGCGTGACGCGGGCGTCAGAGCCGCCTCTGTGACGGTCTCCAGCGGCGTGGATAACGTGACTGCTCGTGCACTCGTGGCTGCACGGTCGTCCGGCTACGACGGCGTCGCGACGGTGGTCGCACGGGCCGTCGTCGCTGGGATCTTCCCGCCCGAGCGAACCGAACTCGCGCTCCGAGGGGACTACCCCGCCGACGTGCTGACTGCGGCCCGGTACGGCCGGGCGGGCAACGCCACGGGCACTTCTTTGCCGATCCAGCGGGGGAACGTGACGGAACTGAACCGGCGACTGACCGTCGCGCTCGCGGACACACTCGAAGCGGACATGCGAACACGGTTCCGGTCGCCGACCGCAGCAGCGCGGGCGACCGAGACCCACCGTGTCCGTGTGACCGTCAGGACGTGGTCGCCGTGATGGACGACCGCGGGCGGGTCCCGTTCGCGCTGTTGGGTGTCCTCTTGCTCGTCAGCAGTCTCACCCTGGCCCCGTCGTTGACGGTGCAGCCCCCGGTCAGCGAGACGACGATCGAACGGGCGGTCGACCGGACGACCGCCGAGACACAGACGGCGATCAGAGACGGCGTCTCCACGGCCAGCCAACGGGCGGCCGCCGATCCCGTCGTGACGCCGGCAAACACCACCGCCGGACGTGCGCTGAACGACTCGTCCCCGTTCAGGGATTCGCTCCGTCTCCGGGTGTACCTCCAGGTCCGGGGCCGCCTCGAACGGGTGGGGTACGAACGCGAGGGCGTCACCACGACCGCGTCGCTCCCGCGCGTCGACAACACAAATTCGCTCCGGACAGCGAAACGCCGGGTCGAGATCCGGCGGGCCGGCCCGAACGGAACGGCGGTCCGGGCCACCGTCGAGAACGTCACGCTGCGGGTCCGACGCGGTGGCCGCGTGATCGATCGCCGGACCGTCTCGCCGACCGTCGTGGTCGCGACGCCCGTGTTGGCCCTCCACGAACAGGTGTCGACCTACCAGACGCGGCTGAACAACGGGCTCGGGAAACCGGGCTTCAGTCAGCGGCTCACCGCGCGGCTCTACCCGATTGCGTGGGGCCGGGGGTACGCGCAGTACGGCGGTGTCCCGATCGCGAACGTCGTCGGCAACCGCCACGTCTCGCTGGCCGCCAACGGTGCTCTGCTTGGCGTCCAGCGGTCGACATTCGGCCGGAGCGATCCGGCCGGGAGGCGGGCGCTCACCGAAGCGACGGCGATCACCGGGATCAAAGACATCATCGGCGGGAGCGAACCGTCGCTCGTCACGAAGCAAGTGCTCAACCGGGCGAACTACCGGCCGGCGGCCAGCGACATCGGCCGTGGCGCGAAGAACTGGAGCGCTCCACGACCGAACGACACGATGCGCGTCGGGATCAACGGGACGGCAGACAGGGCCTTCCGTCGGGTCGCCGGCCCGTCGAAACTGGGTGCCACGACGGCCGCGGCCTACCGTGTGCAGGCACGCCTCGTGACCGACACTCGTCGGCTCGGCGGCGGGAGACCGCCGGCGCCACCGTCCCCGGGGGCGAACTGGACGCTCGTCGACGCCCGGACGACCGACACGACGACGGTCCGAAACGCCAGCGGAACGGTGTCGGTCCCGTCGGGCTGGCACCGGTTCGACGGTGTCGTCCGCCAGGTCCGGGTCCAGTACCGGCGGACGGCCGAGTGGTCCAACGGCTCGGCGACTCGCACGACGGTCAGCCGCCGGACCGCCACCTACCGCGTCGGTGTCGCACTGATCGGGCGACACGCCAGTCGGTCGGCCGCTCCGGAAAAGGGGGTCTCGACGGCTCACGACACGAGCGGGAGTCCGCTGAACGGGCCGAATCTCGCGGATGTCGAGTGGAAAGCCACACAGCGGCTGGTGACGGACGCGGGCGGGTTCAGCACGATCGCGGCCACTGCCGTGACCGGTCGGCTCTCGACAGCGCCGATCACGATTCAGGGGGCCCGGCCGGCGGGTCTCCGGTCGTGGGTGTATCGCGACCTCATGGAACTCCGAGAGCGCGTCCGGAACGTCAGCGTGGCGGTCGAACGGGGGAAGGTGGGAACGTTCGAGGCGAATCCACCGGGTCTGTTGCTGCAGCGTCTGGACGCCCGTCGCGCGTCCCTGGCCGACGTGCCCGCGACGTACAACAGCACGGCACAGCGTGCGCGGGTCGCGGCCCGCATCCGGTATCTGGACGCGGTCGAGAACCGGCTCGCGAGCCAGATGCGAACGCGGACGGACAAACGGAGTGCGTTCGCGTCGCAGCTACAGAAACGCGCGGGTGGCTCGATCCGGGACCTTCGGCGGGGGCTGACGGCCCGACAGACGACGGTCCCGCGCTCTCGGCCGGTCCCTGAGGGGATCGCCGGCCCCGTCCGGACGCGCGTCGACGCTCGCCCGCCGTATCTGACGCGGGCGAAACTGAGCGAGCAGCGGTATCCGGCGCTGAACGGCACCGAACACCCGCTGGTCACGGAGAACGTCAACGTGTTCTCGCTCCCCTACGGTAACGCCGCGTCGACGCTCACCGACGCGATCCTCGCGACGAGAGATCGGACCCGACTCTCGACGGCTGCGACGGCGCTCCGGGCCACGAACGCGACGATCGACACCCAGCGGAACACGACAGTCGCGGTGAACGCCACGAACGGGGCAAACACGACGACTGTCACGTTCCAGCCGGTCAACGCGACGCTGGTCTCGCGGCGTGACCGGCTCCAGAACGATATCGGATGGACGAACGACCACCTCACAACGGAGTTGGCGGATGTGGTCGCGATCGAGACGGGGGCGAGCACGCGGGAGAGCAGGGCCATCGTCGCGGACGGGCTCGATCGGTGGAACACGACACACGAACGGGCGGCGGCGTTGACGGATGGCCGTGCGGTCAACCGCGTCGGCGCCGTCGCCGCGCGTCGACTGAACCTCTCGCGGCCCGAACGCGACTGGCTCCGGCTCAGACTGTCGGCTCGACTTCACACGCGACTCAACAGATCGTATATCGGGCCGCGGTCGAAACTCGTCAACGCGTCGGCGGCGGCCACCCGGTCGGTCTCCGAAACGGCCATCAATACGGCACTCACCGAGGCAGGGAAATACGGGGCCGAACAGATCGCGAAGAAGCGACTCGGGACGGATATGCTCCCGGCGGGACTGCCGCTCGCCCCGCCGGTCGCGCCGTGGTACGCGACGACGAACGTCTGGTGGGTCTCTGTCCGCGGTGAGTACGGCCGGTTCGCGATCACGGCGAACCACGGGCCGCCGTCGGCCCCGGCCGGGATGACGACCTACGCACGGGACGGCGACGCCGTCACAGTCGATGTCGACGAGGACGGGACCGCCGAACGGCTCGGCACCGCCGACCGGATCTCGTTCGCGGCCGAGACCGGTGTCGTCGTGGTCGTCCCGCCCAAGCCGCGGGGTGTCGGTGACAAAGACGGCAACACCGTCGAACGGTCGCCCGGGTGGCCGGACGCGGGCGATTGAGAGTGACAGCCACTAATACCCCCCGGCCGTACCACGGGCCATGCTCAGAGCGGAGTTTCCCGACGCAGCCGAGCAGTCTTCGGCGGCCCTGCTCGCGGCCTACGAGTCGCTCCTGACGGCGACGATCGAGACGGCCGGTGTCGACGCCGTCGCCGCACAGACGGGACTGGACCGGGACGTGATCGAGGCGATCGCCGACGGTGAGGCAGCCGACGTGACACTCGCGGACGCGGCGGCCGTCCTCGCGATCGACCCGGACCGCCCCGACGCCGGAGCGATCGAGGCCGAGGCCCGGGACATCCTCCTGATGGGGATGACCACGGCGGTGATGGACGTAGAGTCGCTGGCCTCGGGGATCGACAGCGAACTCGACCCCAAGGAGATCCAGCAGAAGATCGAAGGCCGCTACCCGGTGACGCTGGCCGAGTACGCCCGCCTCCACCAGTACATCGAGAGCCAGCAACAGTGACCGAACGCGTCGTCATCCTGGGTTGTGGCTACGTCGGGCTCGAACTCGGTCGGCAGTTGCTCCCGGCACACGATGTCGTCGGCGTCCGCCGCTCCGAGGCGGGGTTGGAAGCGGTGGCCGACGCCGGTCTGGAACCGGTCGAAGCCGACGTAACCGACGCCGCGTCGCTCGATGCGGTCCCGGACGCGGACTGGCTCGTCTTCGCAGCCAGTTCCGGTGGACGCGGTGCCGAGGCCGCCCGAGCGGTGTACGTCGACGGACTGGAGACGGCTATCGACCACTTCTGGAGTCGCGCGGACCCGCCGGATCGCTTCGTCTACACGTCCAGCACCGGGGTCTACGGTGACCACGACGGGGAGTGGGTCGACGAGTCGACGCCGCTGTCCCCACAGACAGAGAAGACACGGGTCCTCGCGGAGGCCGAGCGAATCGCTCGCAAGCGCCCCGCACAGCAGGGCGGCCACGGGACCGTCGCCCGTTTCGCCGGGCTGTACGGTCCGGACCGCTACCGGCTCGACCGCTACCTGGAGGGGCCGGTGACGGCGGGCTATCTCAACATGGTCCATCGGGACGACGCTGCCGGGGCCGTCCGGTTCCTGCTGGAGGGAGAGCACAGGGAGGAGACGGTGCTGGTCGTCGACGACGAACCCGTCGAGAAGTGGGCTTTCGCCGACTGGCTGGCCGAGCAGTGTGGGGTCCCGTTCCCGCCGAAACAGACGAAAGCGGAGCGGCTGGCCGACGACGACCTCTCCGCGACGGCGCGTCGGCGTATCCAGACGAGCAAACGGTGTTCGAACGCGCTGTTGCGGGGCCTGGGCTACGAGTTCGCGTACCCGACGTTCCGCGAGGGGTATCGCGCGGCGATCGATGCCCACGGCCAGTAGCGACTGGGGGAACATTCTTACCCGGTCCCGAGGGATGTACGTGGTATGGTATCGGTCGTGGCACAGCTCGATGGTCGGGCTGATGCCGCTGTGGCGGCCGTCAGGGACCAGCCCGTCCTCGCCGGGGCAGTCGTCTGCCTCGTCGTCCTGCTGGCGCTTGCGGGCTGGCTGATCTGGCGCTACCTCCGTCGGTCGCCCGCGGCCCGACTGCGGGCTGTCATCGCCGACTACGAGGAGATAGCGGTCCTGATGCACCCGAACCCGGACCCGGACGCGATGTCGTGTTCGCTGGCGGTGGCCGAACTCGCTGACGCCGTCGATACGACCGCGACGATGGTGTATCCGGGCGAGATCCGCCGCCCGGAGAACCGCGCGTTCGAGACGGTGCTCGACCTGGAGTTCGAACGGATCGAGTCCGCGGAGGGGATCGACGTGGACTCCGTGGTTCTCGTCGACCACAACGAGCCCCGGGGGTTCCCGGGTGCCGAGACGATCGACCCAGTCGCCGTCGTCGACCACCACCCGGGCGACGGGACCGGGTCGCGCTTTACGGACGTGCGGACCGAGGACGGCGCCTGTGCCACCATCTTCGCGGAGTACTTTGACGAACTGGACTGGGAGTTCTACGAGGTCGAGACGGGGGTCGGTAACGGAACCTTCGACGGGACGGATGTCCCCGACGGCGCGCTCCCGACCCACGTCGCGACCGGGATGCTTTACGGCATCCAGTCCGACACGCGGTCGCTGACAAACGGCTGTTCACCGGCTGACTTCGAGGCGGCTTCGTTCCTCTATCAGGGGGTCGACGGGGACCTGCTCAACCGCATCGCGAACCCGCAGGTCGACGCCGAAGTCCTCGACGTGAAGGCGCGCGCGGTCACCAACCGGGTGGTCCGGGCGCCCTACGCCTACAGCGATGTCGGCGAGGTGTCGAACACCGACGCCATCCCGCAGGCGGCCGACGAACTGGAGACGTTAGAGGGGGTCTCGGCGGTCGTCGTGGTCGGTGAGAGCGACGGGACGCTCCGGCTCGCCGGGCGGTCCCGCGATGACCGGGTCCACATCGGTCGGGCCATCGAGTCCGTTCTGGACGACATCCCGATGGCGGAGGGCGGCGGCCACGCGCGGATGGGCGGCGGGCAGCTATCCGTCGACCACCTCAACGGCATCGGGCCGAGCAACGGCGTCTCGCGAGAGGAACTCCGGGAGCGGCTGTTCGACGTGATGAGCGGCGAGCGGTGACGCGACCCTTTTGCCCCGGAGGCGACAAACGCCGGTATGGCAACACGGGAGGCGACCTGGGCGTACCGGGACGACCACGACGACTTCGCACGCACGTTCTACCGACGATTCGGTGAGGGCGTCGTCTCCAGTATCGGCGTTGGCACCTACCTCGGGGACCCGACCGACGAGCGCGACGAGGCGTACCACGACGCCATCGTCACGGCCCTGGAGGGTGGGATCAACCTCGTCGACACGGCGATCAACTACCGCCACCAGCGCTCGGAACGGGTCGTCGGGCGCGCCCTCGCCGACGCCGATGTCGATCGGGAAGCCGTCGTCGTCGCGACGAAGGGCGGCTTCGTCCCGTTCGACGGCGAGCGGCCCGCCGACCCGGGCGCGTTCGTCCGTTCGGAGTATCTCGACACGGGCGTCGTCGACCGCGAAGCGCTCGTCCGCGGCCAGCACTGTCTCGCGCCGGCCTTCCTCGACGACCAGCTCGACCGCTCGCTGTCGAACCTGGGGCTGGAGACCATCGACCTCTACTACGTCCACAACCCCGAGACGCAACTGGCAGACAACTCCCGGGCGGCGGTGTACGACCAGCTCGAAGCGGCCTTCGAACGCCTGGAGGAACGGGCGGCCGCCGGCGACATCGAGCACTACGGGGTCGCGACCTGGGAGGCGTTTCGGGTCCCCCAGGGCCACGACAGCTACCTCTCACTGCCGGAAGTCGTCGAGCGAGCCCGGGCCGCGGCCGACAGCGCCGGCAACGCGGCGACACATCTCCGGGCGATCCAGCTCCCCTTCAACGTCCGGATGGCCGACGCGTTCACCGTCGCGGCACACGAGGGGGCCGACGGCGCCCAGTCGGCGCTGTGGTTCGCTCACGAGGCGGGCCTGGACGTGTTCACGAGCGCCTCGATCATGCAGGGACAGCTCGCCGACGCGATCCCCGAGGAGGTGGCCGCGCGCCTGTCCGGTGCGACCGACGCCCAGCGGGCCATCAACTTCGCGCGCAGCGGCCCCGGCGTGACCGCGTCGCTCGTCGGGACTGGCTCGGTCGAACACGCGAACGAGAACGTCGAGGCCGGTCGGTACGAACCGCTGGGCGCGGACGCGTTCGATGCCGTCTTCGAGTGACTACCCCAGTTCCTTCCACTCGCTGCCACACTCGGGACAGCGACGGATCTTCCCGATGTCGTCGGGGTTGTTGTCGGTCGTCAGCGTCTCCTCGCAGGCGGTACAGGAGAGTCGTCCGTAGTTGTCCTTCTCGACATCGCCGGCCCGCAGCCCTTTCCTGACCGAGTCCATGTGTGGGCGGTCGTCACCGGGGAGTAAAAAGCCCGCGGCGGATTCGGAAGGCTTGTCTCTCCCCGTAGCCCAGGCCGGGACGTGTCACGCCGTTCGGTGTTCGGATCGCTGCTCGGGTTGGTCTTCCTCATCAACCTCGCGAGAGTCGTCTTCGCGCCGCTGATCGAACCGATCAGGGCGACCACGGGGGCCGGTGACGCGACCCTCGGACTGCTTGCGACGATGGTCTGGGTCGGGAGCGCCCTCCCGCGGCTCCCGACGGGCTTCCTGCTCACCAGAGTGAGCCGACCACAGGCGATTTTCGGGTCCGGCGTCGTGTTGACCACCGGCACCGTCTTCACCCTGTACGCGCCGACGCCGCGACTGTTGCTCGCGGGGGCGCTGACGATGGGGCTGGCGAGCGGTGTCTACATCGTCGCCGCCAACACCCTCATCAGCGAACTCTACCCCACCAATCCCGGCCGCGCGCTGGGCCAGCACGGGGTCGCCAGCCAGCTCGCCGCGCTGGCCGCGCCGGGGCTGGTCGGACTGGCCCTCGCCGCCGGCGGCTGGCGGCTCGTCCTCGAATGGATGGCCGTCGGCGCCGGCGCGACGACGGTCGTGTTCACCCTCCTGGCCCGCCGGACCGAGTTCCCCGAGGCCGGCAGCGAGGACCGCGACGTACTCGGTGCCATCCGGGCGCAGTGGCGGATCATCCTGACCGCGGTCGTCGCGCTGGGGCTCACGACGATGATCTGGAACGGGCTGTTCAACTTCTACGTCACCTACGTCAAGACCACGGGGCTCTCGGAGGCGGCCGGGCGGACGCTGTTACAGGTCGTCTTCGGGGCCGGGGTCCCCGCGTTCTACGTCAGCGGCCGACTCGCCGACCGGTTGCCAAGCGTCCCGTATCTGCTCGCGATCCTCGCCGCGTTTACGGGGTGTATCATCGTCTTCCCCACCGTCTCCGGCTTCTGGCCGCTGGTCGCCGCAAGCGCCGTCACGGGCTATGTCATCCACAGCATCTTCCCGGCGGTCGACACCTACCTCCTGGGCTCGCTGCCCGACCGCCACCGGGCGAGCGCCTACGCGGCCTACGGCGGTGGGATGATGGTCCTCCAGGCGCCCGGCAGCGTCATCGTCGGCGTCCTCCTGGACAGCGATGTCGCCTTCGATGTCATCTTCCAGTTGATGGCCGGCACGCTGCTGGTCGTCCTCACGACGCTTGTCGTCTTGCACGTCGACGGCCGACTCCCCAGCAGCGCGGAGGCCTGACCCCGCGGAAACGCTGAAGCCGCCGGCGCCCGGACGGCCGGTATGGACCTCTCCGCGGACGAACTGGCCGGCGTGGTCGACCTCTTCGGCGCGCTCTCCCGGGCGGAACTCCGGCAGGCGTGTGCGGAACTCGCGTTCAAGCGCGGCGAGGAGACCGACCCGACCGCCTACGCCGACGACATCGCCGCCGCCGTCGAGTCGTACCACCTCGTCGCCGTCGCTGCCGAGGACGGCGAGACGGACCTGCTCGCCGTCGGGCCGACCGCGTTCCCGAGTCTCCCCGAGGGCGCGGGCGACCTCCCACACATCATGGACGTTCCCGACCGGGAACTGGCCCGCGACCGAGTCGTCGAGGCCGTCGAACGGCAGTTCCGGGCCGACGCCGCAGCGGCCATCGACGCCGGGGACGAGGCCCGCATCGCCGCCCTTCTGGACGTGAGCTACGACCTCGACGCCTGGGGTGCGGTCGACCTCGGCGAGGCGCGCGACCGGCTGGACGCCGCGTAACCGGCACTGCCCGTCCGTTTCGATATTTTCGACGGTAGTGGCTGTACAAACACCTATAATAGTCTAGACGAAACGGTTATCCGTCGTTTCGAGACATTTGTTCACACGACTCATGCCACGACAGTCGACGATCGATTCGGGGACCGACCGGACCGACGGGACGACCGTCAGGATGACCCTGTGGACCCGGCAGCCGGTCTGTGGCACACGGACGAGCGTCCTCGATCGGTTGGGGCGCCTGCGTGCCGAGGGCGACATCGACGGGTTCGACGTTGAGACCTGGCCCGACGAGATACGGCTGGACGGCGAGCCGACCCACGACGAGGTCGTCGAGACGTTCGGCCGGTTCGAGGACTGGGCGAGCGAGCACGGCGTCAGCGTCGAACCGCCCTTCGAGACCCGACAGGTCTCGCCGATGCTGGGGTCGTCCTACCGGGTGTTACGGCTGCCGGTGATGGTGCTTTCTGTCTCCGACGACGGACTGGCAGGCGTCTACCCGTACACCGACGGCGACCGGACGACGACGATCACGGACTTTCTGGACGCCTACGAAGCCAGCGGTGGCCTTCCGGCGAGCGGGACGCACGCGCCAAACGGTGGCTGACCGCACGGCGACCAGCCGACTTATTGCGGTCGATCACTCACAGACAGTATGGACTTCGACCGGATCGGAGACCACGAACCGCTGGTCGTCGACGACGAGCCACGCCAGGCCGCGGTCGTCGCTCCGGTCGTCAGCAGCGACGCGGAATCGATTTTGTTCACGAAGCGTGCGGACCATCTTCAGGACCACCCCGGACAGATGTCGTTCCCCGGCGGTGGCCGCGAACCGGAGGACGCGGATCTGCTCCAGACCGCCCTGCGGGAGGCACAGGAGGAGATCGGGCTCGACCCGCGGGCGGCAAACGTCGTCGGACGGCTCGACGACATCCGGACGATCACCCACTACTCGGTGCGGCCCTTCGTCGCCCGCATCCCCGAACGGGACTACGTCCCGAACGACCAGGAGGTCGCCGAGATCGTCTGTCTCCCGGTCGCCCAGTTGACCGATCTGGACAACTACGAATCGGAGCAGCGCGACCACCCCCACTACGGGGAGATCCGACTGCACTTCTTCTACGTCGGGGACTACACCGTCTGGGGCGCCACCGCGCGGATGCTCGTCCAGTTGCTCGAACTCGGGACCGACTGGCGGGCGCCGCCCGAACCGGACCGCTACGCGGGGCCGGACGACGCCCTCCCGCCGCGGGTCCGCGACGAAGTGGAGTGAGCGCCGATGGAGGTCGCCGTCGTCGGCGGCGGGGCCGTCGGGCTCGCTACCGCCGGCTCGCTCGCACAGCGGGGCGCGTCGGTCACGCTGTACGAACGCGACTGTCTCGGGAGCGGCGCGACCGGCCGGGCCGCCGGCATCTGCTACGACGCCTTCGCCGACCCGGTGGACGCCGCGGTCGCGGACCACGCCCTCGACCGCTACCGCGAGTGGGGACTGCTGGCCGACTGCCCGTACGTCTGGCTCGCCCGGACCGAGGACGACGCCGCGGCCGTCGACGGGCAGGTCGACCGGATGGGGTCTCACGGGGTGGCCGTCTCGCGGCTCGCTCCCGGGGATCTGGCCGACCGGTATCCGGCACTGGCCACCGAGACGGTCGTCACTGCCGGGATCGCACACGACGCGGGCCTGGTCGAGCCCGACACGGTCGTCGCGCGACTGGCCGGCCGCGCCCGCGACGCCGGGGCGACGATCCGGAGCGCCACCCAGGTGTCACTCGCCGGCCCGCGGACGGTCGAGACGCCGGACGGGACCCGCGAGGTCGACGCCGTCGTCGTCGCGGCCGGCCACGCGACGGCACCGCTGGTCGCCGACATCGGCGTCTCGCTCGCGCTGAGACGTACCGGGCGCAGGCCCTCCGAACCGACCCGGTTCCGGCGACGCTGCCCGCGCTGTACGACGCGACCGCTGAGTTCTACTGGCGACCACGGGGCGACGGGCTGGTCGTCGGCGACGGCGCCCACGCGGCCACCCCGGACGACTGGAGCGCCGAGGCGGACCCCTCGTTCGTCGCGAGCGCGCTCGATCGGGTGGCGGACGCGACGACGCTGTCGCCGGCGGCGACCCGCTCGTGGGCCGGACTGTGTACGGCGACGCCGGACCGGGACCCGCTGGTCGGCGCCGTCGCCGACGGCTGTCACGTCGCGACGGGCTGGCACGGCCACGGGCTCATGCGGGCGCCGGCGGTCGGCGATCACGTCGCCAGCACCGTCCTGGGGACGGCGTCGCCACTGCCCGAACAGTTCGGTACGCAGGCCGAACCGACCCGGTTCGACGGTGACGAGGCGTTCGCTCCGCTGGGTGATCCGACGAAAAACTGGTGAGCCCGATCAGGCGTCGCTGTCGTCGACATCGCCGTCGTCCTCGTCGTGGTCGGCGGCGTCCGCCTCGGCGTGGGTGTCCTCGTGTTCGTCCCCGTCCGCGTCCACCGTCTCGACTTTCGGGACCGTCACCTGCAACGTCCCGTCGGCTTTCAGGGTCGCCGTCGCGGCGTCGGCGTCGACGGCGGCGTCCTCCGGCAGCGTCAGCGAGCCGTCGAGCGACAGGCCGCGGCCGGGGAACAACATGTCGAACCCGTCGTGGAACTCGCGGAACCGGTCGATCCGGACCTCGACGCGGTCGTCGACGTAGCGAACCTGCACGTCCGAGGCGGTCGCCCCGGGGGCGTCGAACACGACGAGGTAGGCGTCGTCGGACTCCAGCAGGTCGGCCGGCAGCGGCTTGCGCTCTTGGACCCGCGCCGAGGCGCGGCCGACGTTCTCGAAGACGGCGTTCTCGATCGTCTCGCCGAGTTCCCGGATCATAACTCGACCGCCTCCAGACAGTCGACCCCCCCGCAGTACGGGCAGGCGAAGTCCGTGACCCCGACATCGTCCGGCATATCGTACGTGTAGTGCAGCTCGAACATGTCGAGTTCGCAGCCGTCGTCCGTACAGACGACTTCCATCGTGGCGGGCATACCGTTCCGTTGGTTCGTCGGGGACAAACCGCTTTCGGACGGGGCGCTCGGGGCCGTCGCCTCCGTTCGCGGGACTGCGGGGCAGAAGCTTCATGCCACTGCCACCGGATATGCGCCTATGAACGAGGGCGTACTGGGGGTCGACTTCAGCGGCGCGAGCGCGGCCGGCGACGCGCTCTGGGTCACCGAGGCGACGCCGACCCCGCGCGGGCTTCGCGTCGACGAGTGTTACCGCGCGAGCGACCGCTGGGGCAGCGACCGCGAGGCCGCCCACGCCGGCCTCCGCGAGCGGATCACTGACGACGACATCGGGACTGTCGGGCTGGATTTCCCCTTCAGTCTCCCACAGACCGTCCTCGACGCCCAGTGTCGAGGTACCTGGACCGGCCTGTGCGCGTGGCTCGGCGGTTCCGACGGCCCCAACGACCCCCGGTCGTTCTCCCAGCGCTGTCGCCAGACCGCCGAGATGGCCGTCGAGAAACGCGACGTTCGGCGGGAGACGGACCTCCGCCGGGGCGCGCTCTGTCCGTACACCAACCGGACCCGCAGCATGACCTTCTACGGGGTTCGGGACGTACTCGGCCGACTGGCCGAGCGTGACGACATCGCCGTCGTCCCGATGCAAGAGGAGACGAGCGAGACGACGACGCGGGTCTGTGAGGTCTACCCCGCCGCGACGTTTAGCTGGCTGGGCTGTTACCGCGAGGGGTACAAGAACGTCGAGGGCGCCCGCGACCGACGGAGCGAGAACGTCGACGCCGTCTCGGACTGTAGCGTCCTCGTCGGCGCCCACCGGCGGCAGTACCTCGACAACCACGACGCGCTGGACTCGCTCGCCGCGGCGGTCACGACGGCTCGGGTCGCCGACGGCGCGCGTCCGACCCCCGCCGGGCCGGTCACCGAGGGCTGCATCTACGTCTAAGGAACCGCCGCTCCGCGTCCAAACACGGCATATTTCTGCCTGCGGCCGGAACACCGGCCATGTCCGACGACCACGGCGGGTTCGAGGGCGTCCGCGAGAACGTCGACGGACACCCGATGGTCAACCTCGTCGGGTACGCGAGCCCCTACTGGCTCCGGTTGCTGGCCGGGGTGTTGTCCGCGTTCTGTACCCGTTTTGCCCGCCTCGTCCCACCGATCGTCGTCGCCGCCGCCATCGACCGGGTGATCCTCAACAGCGGCGAGCCAGGCCTGCTGACGGCCGCCGGGCTCCTCCCGGGCGGCTCGATCACGGGTGAAGCGGCCCGGATCGCCTTCCTCCAGCGGCTCGTCGTCATCGCCGCCGTCGCGTACCTGCTCCGGTCGGTCACGCGCTTTACCTCGCGGTACCTGTTGCAGTCGACCGCCCAGAAGATCCAGCGCGACCTCCGAGACGACACGTACGACCACCTCCAGCACCTCTCGATGGACTTCTTCGCCAACCACCAGACCGGCGGGATGATGTCGATCCTCAACAGCGACATCAACCGCCTGGAGTCGTTTCTCAACACGGAGTTCCGCCAGCTCGTCCGCGTGGTCGCCACGGTCGGCGGGATCGCCGCCGTCCTCTACTGGCACTCGCCGACGCTGGCCCTGATCGCGCTGGCCCCGGTCCCGATCATCGGCGTCGCCAGCGGCTACTTCCTCACCTGGATCGAGCCCCGGTATCGGTCGATCCGCCGGACCGTCTCCCGGCTCAACACCCGTCTGGAGAACAACCTCAGCGGCGCGCCCGTCATCAAAGCGTTCGACCGCTACGCCTTCGAACGCGAGCGGGTCACCGAGGAGAGCCAGACCTACCACGACGAGAAGGTCGGCGCGTTGCGTATCCGGCGGGCCTTCTTCGCGGGGCTGCGACTGCTGACCGGCGTCGTCTTCGTCGGCATCCTCTACGTCGCGGGGATGGACTTCGTCACGAGCGCGCCCGGGGAGGCGGCGCTCCAGACCGGCACGTTCGCGCTCTTTTTCCTCTATCTCCGCCGGCTCTACTCGCCGATGCGCCGGGTCGGCAAGTCCGCGAACAAGTACCAGCTCGCCAAGTCCAGTGCCGAGCGCGTCTTCGGCCTGCTGGGACGGGAGCCGACGATCACCGATCCCGACGACCCACACCGGCCCGACGACATCGAGGGGCGCGTCGATTTCACGGACGTGACCTTCGGCTACGAGGACGACCGACCGGTCGTCCGGGACGTTTCCCTCTCCGTGCCCGCCGGCGCGACCGTCGGACTCGCCGGGCCGACCGGCGCCGGGAAGTCGACACTGCTGAAGCTCGTCCCGCGTTTTCACGACGTGGACGCGGGCGCGGTCCGGGTCGACGGGACCGATGTCCGGGAATACGCCCTGCAGTCGCTCCGGCAGGACATCGCCGTCGTCGAACAACAGCCCTACCTCTTCTCGGGGACCGTCGCCGAGAACATCGCCTACGGCGACCGTGCGGTGCTTGACGGCGAGGGCAACGGCGACGAGCGCGCCCGCGAACACGTCCGGGAGGCCGCCCGGGCCGCGGAGGCACACGCCTTCGTCGAGGACCTGCCCGACGGCTACGACACCCAGATCGGCGAACGGGGGATCAAGCTCTCGGGGGGCCAGCGCCAGCGGGTCGCCATCGCCCGGGCGCTGCTGAACGACCCCGAGATCATCATCTTCGACGAGGCCACGAGCGATGTCGACACCGAGACCGAGGAGCGCATCCAGGAGAGCATCGAACGCCTCGTCGAGGACCGGACCGCCTTCGTCATCGCCCACCGGCTCTCGACGATCCAGGACGCCGACCGGATCGTCGTCCTCGACGACGGGGAACTCGTCGAAGAAGGGACACACGCCGACCTGCTGGCCGCCGGCGGCGACTACGCCGACCTCTGGCAGGCTCAGGCCGACGAGCAGCCGGTCAGTGCCGACGACTGAGCGGGCAACGGCTATTATCACCGCGGCCGACGGACACGTATGGAGACCGAACCGCCGGGGTTGGTCCGCATCCGCCGGGTCGCGCGCCTGCTTGACGACAGCGTCCGCCTCCCGCTGACCCGCTTCCGGATCGGACTCGACCCCCTGCTGGGTGTCCTCCCGGTCGCCGGCGACGCCGTCGCGGCACTGCTCTCGTTGTACATCGTCGCCGAAGCGGCCCGTCTGGGTATCTCCGGACGGACGCTCGCCCGAATGCTGCTGAACGTCGGCCTGGACTTCGCGGTCGGCTCCGTCCCCGTGATCGGCAGTCTCTTCGACGCGCTCTGGACGGCCAACGAACGGAACGCGGCGCTGGCGGCCGCCGACCTCGCGCAGTCCGACCAGACACCGTTTTAGGCGTCGAGCGTCAACCCCGGGCTATGACTGACCCCGAGACGCTCGACGTGACGATCGTCGACGGCTACGTCGATGAGCCAGCCCACTTCGGGGTCCCGCCGTACGTCTCGACGTACCCCCGGTACGCCGCCGGGGCGCTCGTCGACGCCGGCGTCCCCAGCGAGCGCATCAGCTACTACACGATCGACGAACTCCGTGAGGAGCGCCGCCACTGGCAGGCCGTCGAGGAGGCCGACCTCATGGTCTACGTGGGCGGGATGACCGTCCCCGGCAAGTACGTCGGGGGCACCCCCGCCGAACCCGACGAGGTACGGAAACTGGCCTGGACCGCCGACGGGACCTCGATCATCGGCGGCCCCGTCCGCTTCGGCGTCGGCGAGGCCAACGAGGGCGCCAGCGAGACGGCACGCGACGATCTGGACTTCGACTTCCTGGCGATGGCCGACGTTGAGGCCGCCGTCTACGACCTCGTCGAGTCCGGCCTGGAGGGGTTCAACGACCGCTATCGCTCCGTCGCGGAAGAGACCCGCTGGGCGCGGGCCGGCGCCTTCGTCGTCGAGCAACACCCCAACCATCCCGACTATCTCATCTGCGAGATGGAGACCTCCCGGGGCTGTCCGTACCGCTGTTCGTTCTGTACGGAACCGATGTACGGCGACCCGGACTTCCGGCCGCCAGAGAGCGTCGTCGACGAGGTGGACGCCCTCTCGGACCGCGGGGTGAGACACTTCCGGCTGGGTCGCCAGGCCGACATCCTCGCCTACGGCGGCGACGGCGAGGCTCCCAACCCCGACGCCCTCCGCCGACTCTACGGCGGTATCCGCGAGGTGGCACCCGATCTGGAGACACTCCACCTCGACAACATGAACCCCATCACCATCGTGAACTGGCCCGAGAAGGCCCGCGAGGGCATCCGGATAATCGCCGAGCACAACACGCCCGGCGACACGGCCGCCTTCGGCCTCGAATCGGCCGATCCCGAGGTGATGAGCGACAACAACCTCAACGTCACCGCCGACGAGTGTTTCGAGGCCGTGAAGGTCGTCAACGAGGTGGCGGGCTGGCGGCCCGGGGGCGACGGCGACCCGCGACGCGGGTCGGACACGCGAGCGCGGGAGTCGGCGCCCAACTTCGGGGACGACGCCGCACCGCGTCTCCCGAAACTACTGCCCGGGATCAACCTCGTCCACGGACTGAAAGGCGAGCGCCGGGAGACCTTCGAGCACAACAAGCGCTTCCTCCAGCGCGTCTACGACGAAGGCCTGATGCTCCGCCGGGTGAACATCCGGCAGGTGATGGCCTTCGAGGGGACCGACATGGCCGAGACCGGGGCCGACATCGCCAAGGACCACAAGAAGCTGTTCAAGCAGTACAAACGCGAGGTCCGCGAGGAGATCGACAACCCGATGCTCCAGCGGGTCGCCCCGCCCGGCACCGTGTTGCCCGATGTCCACCTGGAGTACCACCAGGACGGCAAGACCTTCGGTCGGCAACTGGGCACCTACCCCCTGCTTGTCGCGATCCCCGGCGAACGCGAACTCGGGCAGGTGCTCGACGTGGCGGTCACCGACCACGGCTACCGGTCGGTCACCGGCGTCCCGCACCCGCTCGATCTCAACGCCGCCTCGATGGACGAACTCCAGGCGATCCCCGGCATCGGCTCCCAGACCGCGGGCAACATCGTCGTCGACCGTCCGTACGACTCCGTGGAGGGGATCACCGACGCCGATCTGACGAAGTTTGCGACCGCCGAGCGCCCGTAACAGAAACTTCTTGGCCCCAGTGGCGTCTACCCTGATGCAATGAGCGACATCGAGGTGAGCGTCGTCCTCCCCGCGTACAACGAGGAGGACACCATCGAGGAGACCGTCACGGTCACCCTTGAGACGCTCGCCTCCTTCCTCCCGGCCGAGAGCTTCGAGGTCATCGTCGCCGAGGACGGCTGTGCCGACCGGACACCCGAGATCGCTGCCCGATTGGCCGACGAAGACGACCGCGTCCGACACGTCCACAGCGACGAACGGCTCGGTCGGGGCGGTGCCCTCGAATACGCCTTCGAACGCGCCGCGGGCCGGACACTCGTCTACTTCGACACCGACCTGGCGACAGACATGCGCCATCTGGAGGAACTCGTCGAGAGCGTCCGCTCTGGAACCTACGACGTGGCGACCGGGTCGCGCTGGCTGCCCGAGAACCGGGCCGACCGCCCGGCCAAACGCGGGGTCCCGAGCCTGGGGTACAACACGCTGGTTCGGACGGTGTTGCGCTCGGAGTTACAGGACCACCAGTGTGGGTTCAAGGCAATCGACAGGGACGCCTTCGAGACGCTCGCACCGATGGTCGAGGACGAACACTGGTTCTGGGACACGGAACTGCTCGTGAAGGCCCAGCGAAACGGCTTTCGCGTCAAGGAGTTCCCCGTCGACTGGACGCCCAAGGGCGACTCGAAGGTCGACATCGTCCGGGACGTGTTCGGGATGGGCAGCCAGGTCCTCCGGACGTTCTGGGAACTGTCGGTCAGCCCGCGGATCACCCGCCGGGTGTCGCTGGGCGCCGGGACGCTGCTGGTCGTGGTCGCGCTGCTGTTGATGACCCAGTATCTCGACCCCCGCACCGTCCTCGAAGAGATGGCGGGCGCGGACCCGCGGCTGGTCGGGTTGAGCGCCGCCGTCTACACGCTCTCGTGGCCGCTCAGGGGCGTCCGCTACCGCGACATCCTCGATTCGATGGGCTACCGCGAGCGGTGGCGCTTTCTCACCGGCGCGGTCTTTATCAGTCAGACCGGCAACCTCGTGTTCCCCGCACGGGCCGGCGACGCCGTCCGCGCCTACGTCGTCAAGGCGCGACGCTCGATCCCCTACCAGACCGGCTTCGCCTCCCTGGCCGTCGAGCGCGTCTTCGACCTGCTGACGATCACGCTGCTGGCCGGCGTCGTCCTGATCGGCCTGGCGGTCACCGGGTCGGCCGACGCCCTGGTCGCGGCCCTGACCGGCGACGCCGTCGGCGGCGACACCGCGAGCAGCGGCCAGACGGCCGTCGTCGTCGCCGCGGCCGTCGGGCTCGCCGCCATCGGCGCTGTCGCGGCCATCGTCGCCAGCGCACGCACCGACCGGAACTTCGTGCGCGGGGCGGTCGGCCGGCTCAGCGACGACTCCTACGCCGACTACGTGGCCGGCGTCATCGAGGGGTTCGTCGCCGACATCCAGACGGTGACCGCCGACGGCTCGGCGTTCGTCCGCGTCGGGGTCGGGAGCCTCCTCATCTGGTTGCTGGACGTACTCACGGCGCTTGCGGTGTTCGTGGCGTTCGGCCAGCCACTGACGCCGTCGCTGATCGCCGTCGGCTTCTTCGCGGTCAGCGTCGGTAACCTCGCGAAGGTCCTCCCGCTCACGCCGGGGGGTGTCGGGCTCTACGAGGGCGCGTTCACCGTCATCGTCGCGCCGCTGACCCCCGTCGGCGTGACGGCCGCGCTCTCGATCGCGGTCGTCGACCACGCGGTCAAAAACGCCGTCACGGTGGTCGGCGGCCTCGCCTCGATGGGGTGGCTCAACGTCTCGCTGACCGAGGCCGTCGAGGAGTCACGAACGGCGAGCGAGGTCGACGCCGAAGCGGAGGCGTAGGCTCGCCGTTTCGTTCGTCCGTCTTGCTTCTCCGTGTCGCCTCCACGACGATCGCTGGATCGAAGTACCACCAAGTTGTACGACCAACTGATGAAGACGGTCACACTCTACCGGGCGCCGACGACTCCCGCCGATGTCGACGCCGTCGGGGACTGGCTCGACGACCGGATCGACGCGACCGTCCGGGTCCGAGACCGGTTCTGCGCGCTGTACGGTGACGAGCCGCTCGCCGAGGCCTTCGCCGACGCGCGCGTGCTCGACCCGTACGACCGCGAGACGGGCAACACGATGCTGGGGATCGTCCGCTACGAGGAGCGGGCGCTGGACGACCCCGAGCGCGCCGGCGGCGTCATCTACGACGGGCTGGCCGTCCAGCGCGCGCTGTACGACCAGTTATCGGCCGAGGAGCGGACGCTCGATCACCTCCACGTCCCGGTACTCGACCGCGTGGTCGGGACCTGGGGCGATCACGACGGCCGCTGGCACAAACGTGTGAACGTCCTCGGCCAGCCCGGACTGATCTCGGTCCCGGGGCTGTACGAGGCGCCCGCGAAGCCCGAACAGTACTACAAGGAGAAACAGCGACACGCGATGGTCTCCGGGGACGCCCCGCCCCGCGAAGTACTGGAGTCGACAATCGACGGCGAGTTCCTGGTCGCCGACGATCCGCGGACGACCGACGCACTGAAGGGCTATGTCCTGCAAGCAGTCCACTACCTGTCGACCGGCGAGACGTTCTGTGACGAGTCGGGCTGTCGCCTCCACAACGCGCACCGACAGCCCGGTGTCGTCGCGGCACAGCTCGACACGCCCGAGTTCTGCCCACGACACGCCGAGCGATACCGGAGTTGACCGCTGGGACGCCCCGCCGGACCCTTCCATCCGCCCATGCCCCTCCCCAGTAACCGCCGCCACGTCTGGCTCGCCCTCGGGAGCGCCGTCCTCCTCGGGCTCTGTCTCGGGGGCTACTACGTCCTCGCCTGGCCGGTCAAGTTCGGGCTGAACTACCGGGTGTACGACGCGGCCGCCCGCGCCGCTATCGCCGGGACGGACTTCTACGCGGTGACCCCACCGAACAGCCGCTTTCACTACCTCTACCCGCCGGTGACGGTGCTGGCGTTCGTACCGCTTGCGCGACTGGGGGACTGGCCCGTCGGTTACGCGGTCCTGACGCTGCATACGGTCGTCGCGAGCGGCTGGCTGACGCTCCTGCTGGCGAGGTACGTCGAATCGCTGGGCTACCGCGTCCCACGAAGCGACCGACTCCTCTTGGGTGCGTACGTCCTCGTCTCGGTCCACGCCGTGCCGTCGCTGGCGTACGGCCAGATCAACCACCTGCTCGTGGCCGCGTTCGGGGCCGGCCTCGTCTGGCTCGAACGGGACCGGGAGTGGCTGGCCGGCGTCGCGCTCGCGCTGCCGGCCTTCGTCAAGGTGTTCCCGGCGGCGGTCGGCCTCTGGCTGCTCTACCGCCGTGCCTGGCGGACGATCGCCGCTGCCGTCGCGACCGCGAGCGCGCTCACTGCCGCCGGACTCGCGGCGTTCGGACCCGGAACGTACCGGACCTACGTCTTCGACGTGCTCCTGGCGCGACGCGACACGCAGGCGTTCGTCGGCGGCCTCGATCCCGGCGTCAGCTACGTCACGCTCCGGCGGCCGCTGTCGGTGCTGTTCCCTGCGGTCGATCCGACGTGGTACGCCGTCGGCGCCGCCGTGTTGCTGGCGCCCGTGCTCGCCGCGCTGTACTGGCGCGCTTGTACCGTGACCGACCGGCTGGTCGCGCTGTACGCCACCCTCGTCGCGATGCTCCTCTTTTTCCCGTCGCTGTTGCTGTACTACGTCTTCCTGACGGTTCCGCTGGTCGTCCTCCTCTACGACCTCCCGCAGGGGTGGGGGCGACGGCTGTTCGTCGGCGGGACGCTGCTCGCGACGCTGTCGCTGTCGTTCAACGCCGTCCCGCGGCTGCTCTCGCTCCTCCCGCTGACGCCCGAAACGGCGACGCAGGTCGCTGCGGCGCTTCGCCCCGTCTTCGCGCTCGGGACGCCGGTCCTGTACGGCTGTCTCCTCTCGCTGATCGGCTGTCTGGTCTACCGGGTCGAGCGTGACCCGGTCCCGGACGCCAGGGAGACCGCGGCGCCGGAGACGAGCGACTGATCGTCAGGCGACCCGGCCCGACAGCAGGCCCAGGTAGCCACCGGCCAGCGTCTCGTAGCGACGGTCGACGGTCCGCTCGGCGAGTCGCTCGCGTGCGGCCCGGACCCGCCGCTCGAAGGCGGTCGCCTGCGAGTCCCGGGCGAGCCGACTCCCCGGCGAGGAGAGCCGGACGAACCCCTCGAAGGCGACGTTCAGCGGCGCGGCGGCGGCCGCCTCGCTGCGCTGGAAGTTCAACAGCGCTACCCGACCGCCGGGGCCGACGGTGTCACACCACCGGTCGACGACGGGTTCGGGGTCGGGGAACAGACCCGCGACGAAGGTCGCCAGCACCGCGTCGGCGTCGGTGACCGGCGGCCGCGCGGCGTCGCCCTGGACGTAGTGGACGCCGTCGCCGGCCCTGTCGGGGTGGTGTCGGGCCTGGTCGACCATCTCCCGTGTGAGGTCGATCCCGAGGACGGTCCCCCCGGGGCTGACCCGCTCACGGAGATGCGGGACGTTCGCACCGGTGCCACAGCCCATCTCGACGATCGTCTCGCCGGGCGACAGCGCCAGCGATTCGACGGCCCGGGCCCGCCAGGAGCCGACAAAGGGGAGCGAGGCGACGGCGTCGTAGAGGCGCGCCCACCGGCCGTAAAACGCCTGCACGTCGGTCACAACAGCTCACGCGCGCGCTCGGCGACGGTGACGGCGTCCGGTCCCAGCACGTACACGACCGGCTCGACACCCATCCCGCCGGTCTGGTAGAGCACGTCGGCGTCGGGCGTCTCGGCCAGGGCCGCCGCGACACCCGTCTCGACGCTCGCTTCGGCGTCGAACTCGGCGGTCGTGTAGCCGGCTTCGGCCAGCGCCGTCACGATGGCCTCGTCGTAGCGGACGTTCAGCGCCGCTCGTGCGTCGCTACCGGCCGCACGAGCCGCGAGCAACAGCGACGCGACGTGTTCGCTGACGCCGAACTCCGGGTCGGCGGGGATCGTTGCCCGGCCCTTCACGTCCAGGATACGGCCCGGTACCGCGGCGACATCCTCGATACTGTCGCCCTCGGGGAGCGCCTCGACGAGGTTCGAGCCGACCGCGGGGATCAGCGTCGCGAACCCGCTCGTGTTCTCTAAGACCTGGAGTCCCCGCCGGACCGACGAGAGGGCCTGCTCGGCCGCCCGCAGCGTCGAGTCCGGATCGTGGACCGCGAACTCGCCCTCGTACTCGGCCAGCGCCGGCACCCGCTGTTCGTGGAGCTGGGCCAGCAGTCCACCTCGTTCGAGTTCGCGGATGAACACCTCCGTCTCGACGAGCGCCTGGACCGAGGTCATCTCGCCGGACGCGAGCCCGTCGGCCAGCCGCTCGACGAGTTCGGCGAGTCCGCGGTGGTCGAGCAGCTCCGCGTTGCGGTCGACATCGCCGTGGACGTACTTCGAGACGGCGCTCTGGCTGATCCCCAGGTGATCGGCCACTTCCGACTGGGTGAGCCCGCGCTCCCGGAGCGCCTCGGCCAGCAGCGACCGGAACGTCGGGAGGAACTCCTCGACGACGACCTCCTCGATGAACCGCATCAGTGATCGCCTCCGAACTCACTCGTTCCCAGCCGAGATTCGGACACGAGCGTCCTCATTGGTCGCCTCCGAACTCATTCGTTCCCAGCCGAGATTCGGACACGAGCGTCCTCATTGGTCGCCTCCGAACTCGCGATCCCCCTGTATCTTGCTCGCCTGCGGGCCCTTCTGGTCCTGGTACTTCGAGCCCCGCCCCTCTCCGTAGGGGCGATCGGCTGGGGTCTTCAGCTCTGTGAACGTCAACTGTGAGATGCGCATCCCCGGCGAGAGCGCGACCGGCGCGGTGCCGAGATTCGACAGTTCGAGGGTGATCTGGCCCTGGTACCCCGGGTCGCACAGTCCCGCAGTCGCGTGGACCACGATCGCCAGCCGACCCAGCGACGACCGCCCCTCGACGTGGGCGATGAGGTCGTCCGGAATCTCGACGCGCTCGTGGGTCGTCCCCAGCACGAAGTCGCCGGGGTGGAGGATGTACTCGTCGTCGGCGGCGACGACCGTCTCCTCGACGTAGTCGGCGACCTCCTGCTCGCTGTTGGGGTGGATACACGGGATGTTTGCGTGCTGGAACTCCAGGAACTCCCGTCCCAGTCGGAGATCGATGCTGGCCGGTTGGATCTGGATGTCCGGGTCGTCGAGCGGTTCGACGACCAGATCGCCGGCTTCGAGGCGCCGCAGGATGTCCGCGTCCGAGAGGATCATTACCCGACGTAGCGCGACGCGGCGCCTAAAACGTCCCGCCTCGGGGGCGGGCCGTCGTCCCCGAGATCAGACCAGTACGACGAGCAACACCGCGACGACGACGGCCGTCACGACCGCGCTAAACCGGTCGAGGTCGTGGGCGACCCGCAGGCCGGCCGCCCAGAGGAACGCCTGCCAGGCGCCGACACCGATCTGCAGGAGGAGGACCGCGAGCCCCGAGAACCCGGTCTGGAGCGACTGGAGTCGGGTTCCGAGCGCGGCCAGGCTGTCGACCGCGAGATCGGCCTGAGCGCCGTAGACGACCAGGGCGGCGCAGACGACAGCGACGCCGAGGAGCGTCGGCAACAGCCCCCAGGCGGTCACTTCCAGCGTCGCCCCGAAGGTCCCGCGGCCGCCGCCCAGTTTCGCGCCGAGGAACAGCGCGACGCCCAGCACGAACCAGAGGACGAGCACCGCGAGGAAGACGAGCGGGAGCGCGTCGGTCACCGCCTGCCAGAACTCGGCCCCGACCGCGCCCAGGGTCTGCCCGAACAGCCACAGCGAGGCGCCGACGATACTGGTGAGGACGAGCGAGAACAGGACCGCCAGCCCGGCGCCGAGGACGCCGTTCAGCTCCGTCTCGCGGTCGGTGAAGAACTGCCGGGGGCGGGTCAGGAGTCGCGGGGCCATCGGGGGAGTCGTGGGAGACTCCACGCCCACGGTGTATGTACCCTGTGGTACGTGCAACCGGTCGGGGACTCCGAGGGGGATTTAAGTACGGGTCGCCATGTTGAGGTATGAAGCAGGCCATCGTCGCTCGTGCCGACATCGGGATGGGCGAGGGGAAACTCGCCGCCCAGGTCGCACACGCTGCCCTGTCGGCCTACGAGGACGCGGGTCGGTCGGCCCGGAACGCCTGGAAGGGCGAGGGCCAGAAGAAGGTCGTGCTCAAGGCAACGAGCGAGGACGAGCTGTTCGAACTCGCCGATGTCGCCGAGCGCGAGGGCCTGCCGCATGCGGTCGTCAGAGACGCCGGTCACACCGAGCTCGATCCCGGGACCGTCACCGCGCTGGCGGTCGGTCCCGCCGAGGACGACCTCGTCGACCGGGTCACCGGCGACCTGTCGCTGTACTGAGGGCAGCGGCGACCATACCACCGGTATGGTTATATACAAGTACCACTAACCCCAGGTGAACAACAGAGAGCACACATCATGCAAGGAAACGAACAGCAGGCGTACGACCGCGGGATCACGATCTTCTCGCCGGACGGGCGCCTCTATCAGGTCGAGTACGCCCGTGAGGCGGTCAAACGAGGCACCGCGAGTGTCGGCGTCAGGACCGCCGACGGCGTCGTACTGGCGGCCGACCGGCGCGCCCGGTCGCCGCTCATCGAGCGCGACAGTATCGAGAAGATCCACGAGATCGACGACCACGTCGGGATCGCCAGCGCCGGCCACGTGGCCGACGCCCGGCAGCTCATCGACGTGGCCCGTCGACAGGCCCAGGTCAACCGGCTGCGCTACGACGAGCCCGCATCCGTCGAGTCGCTGACCAAGGAGATCACCGACTACATCCAGCAGTACACCCAGACCGGCGGCGCACGCCCGTTCGGTGTCGCCCTGCTGGTCGGCGGTATCGAGAACGGCGAGCCGCGCCTGTTCGAGACCGACCCCTCGGGGACGCCCTACGAGTGGCAGGCCGTCGCCATCGGGGGCTCCCGCGAGGAGATCCAGAACTTCCTCGAAGACGAGTACGCCGAGGAGATGGATCTGGAAGCCGGCGTCGAACTGGCGCTGCGCTCGCTCGCCTCCGTCAACGACGACGGCCTCGACGCGACCGGTGTCGACATCGCCACGATCGATGTCGAGACCGAGCAGTTCACCAAGCTCTCGGAGGACGACATCGCCGACCGCCTCGCCGAGTTCGAACTCGGAGGTGAGGAGTGATGTACGACCCCGACAACCGCCTGACCGACGCCTACGAGCCCGAGGTCGGGACCATCCCATCCGACGACAGCAACCGCGACGAGGAGACGGTGACCAAGACCGGGACGACCACCGTCGGCATCAGCACCGACGAGGGCGTCCTCATCGCGACGGACCGGCGCGCCTCGCTTGGCGGCCGCTTCGTCTCGAACAAGCAGGTCCAGAAGGTCGAGCAGATCCACCCGACGGCGGCGATGACGCTGGTCGGCAGCGTCGGCGGTGCCCAGTCTTTCATCCGCTCGCTGCGTTCGGAGGCGAACCTCTTCGAGGTGCGCCGTGACGAACCCCTTTCGATCCACGCGCTGGCGACGCTCGCGGGCAACTTCGCCCGCGGCGGCCCCTTCTTCGCCATCAACCCCATCATCGGCGGGGTCGACGAGGAGGGCAGCCACGTCTACAGCGTCGACCCGGCCGGCGGCGTTCTGGAGGACGACTACACCGTCACCGGCTCCGGGACCATGGTCGCGACGGGGACCATCGAGGGCGAGTACGACCCCGAGATGAGCCTCGAAGAAGCCCGCGCGCTGGCGATCCGCGCCGTCCAGTCCGCCGCCGAGCGGGACACCGGCTCGGGCAACGGGATCGTCCTCGCGGAGATCACCGACGACGGCGTCGAGATCGACCGGTTCGACGACTACGAGTCGGCGGCCTGAGAACGGGATCGTTCGCTTCGGCGCGATTTAGTCCAGTCGTGTCGCCTCGTAGACGCCTGCCATCTCCGTCTCTCGCACCCGGGCAGTCACTTCCTCGCCCTCGTCGGCGCCCCGTTCGGCGACGAGCGTGACCGGCTCGATCGGTTGTCGCAGGAGGAAGGATCTGAGCCGCTCGATCCACGAAGGGGTACCGCCCTCCCGGCAGACGAGGACGTACTGGGAATCGGCCAGTTCCCGCAGTTCCGGCTGGAGGTCGTAGTCGTCCAGGTCCGCCGGCTCGACGACGTGGATGACTTCGCCGCGGATCCGCTCGGTCATACCGATCTGTTGGCCCGGAGACCTATGTGTGTCTCGTGTCCGGACTCAGTATGTGAATATTTTACACGGAAAGGTCCTATAGGCCTTGCTTGGGTATTTTTCCGAGAGTTAAGTGGCTCCCACACCTGGGATTGATCGATGGCGACCGACACGGAGGAATCCGTCGACCTGCTCGATAGCTTCCGGCAGTTTTTCGCCCTGGAGCGGGACGTGCTCGTCCTCTCGCTGTCGATGCTCGCCTTTAGCCTGGCGTTCCAGATGACTGGCCGGTACGTCCCCGAGTACCTGCGGGTGCTCGGCGCGAGTGCGGGCGTCATCGGGCTGTACGGGAGCGTCGGCAACTTCATCAGCGCCGTCTACCCCTACCCGGGCGGTGCGATCTCGGACCGGATCGGCTCGCGGCTGGCGCTGACGGCCTTCGCCGTGCTTGCGACGCTTGGCTTCGGCCTGTGGTATCTCGCCTCCGTCGTCGGCGATGTCGCGGTCGGACCGGTGACAGTCCCCGCCTGGGGACTCGTCTTCGTCGGGCTCTTCCTGGCGCAGGCCTGGAAGTCGTTCGGGCTCGGAGCCACCTTCGCCATCGTCAAACAGGCCGTCCCGCCGGATCGGCTGGCGATGGGCTTCGCCAGCACGGAGATGTTCCGCCGGATCGGCTTCCTGCTCGGCCCGCTACTCGCGGCCGCGCTGCTGGCGCTGACGCCGACGTTCGCCGGGGGCTTCCAGCTGATACTGCTCGCAGCTATCGCCTTCTCGCTGGTCGCGACGGTCGCCCAGCACGTCCTCTACGACGCCAGCGAGGACTCGCTGGGCAAGTCCTTCCAGGGACTCCAACAGGTGCTCGCGGACCTGCGGTCGATGCCGGAACCGCTGCGGCCGCTGCTGGTCGCGGACACCCTCGTCCGCTTCGCCAACGGGATGGTGTACGTCTTCTTCGTCATCGTGGTCACGGAGTTCCTGTCGGTGGGGTTCTCCGGATTCGGCGTGTCGCTGCGCCCGGACGCGTTCTTCGGTGTCTTGCTCGGCGTCGAGATGGTCGTCGCGATCCTCTCGATGGCGCCGGTCTCGAAGTTCACCGAGTACGCCGGGCTCAAGCCCGCGGTGGCGCTTGGCTTCTCGGTGTACGCGCTGTTCCCGCTGGCGCTGATCTTCGCGCCGGCGGACCAGTGGCTGATGGTCGCGCTCTTTGCGTACTCGGGCCTGCGATTTGCCGGCCTGCCGGCCCACAAGGCACTGATCGTCGGGCCCGCCGAGGCCGACGCCGGCGGCCGCGTCACCGGCACATACTACCTCGTCCGCAACACCGTCGTCATCCCGAGCGCCGCGCTGGGCGGGTGGCTCTACGGCAGCGAGTGGGCGTTCGACATCGCTGGTCGGACGCTCCGGGCAGGGCCGGAACTGGCCTTTCTCACCGCTTCGGTGATCGGGCTGCTCGGTGTCGTGTACTTCCTCCTGTTCGGCGAGGAGTTCCGGGCCTACGAGTGACTCAGGCCGGTGCGGCGTCCGAGTGGCGCTGTTTGAGTGTCTGTCGCGGCCGAATCGGTGCCGCGTCCGCCGTTCCCTGTGCCCCCGGAAGCGTGAGCGTGACGACCGCACCGTCGTCGTTCGACAGCGTCAGATCGCCACCGGACTCCGTGACGGTCCAGTACACCAGCCAGAGGCCGAGCCCGACCCCGTGTTCGAGGGCTGGCTCGCTCGGTCCCGCCTCGGCGAACATGGACTCCTCGATGTCGGGGAGCCCGCGCCCGTCGTCGGCGATGCGGACCTGCACGGAATCGCTGTCGGTCGATTCCTCGATCGTGACGGTGATCGTGAGCGCGTTCGTGTCGTTGTGTTCGACGGCGTTCGAGACGACTTCCCGGAGCGCGGTCTCGATCCGGGGGTGAGCCTGTACAGCTACCGAATCGGGTGCGTCCATCCGGACGGTCACGCCGGAGTACTGAGCGTTGGCGTCCCCGAGCACCTCTTCGGTGAGTGCCGCGACGTTCACTGTCTGGCGTTCCGTCGTGTCCCAGATTTCCCGGATCTCGGCCATCTTCTCGGAAAGGCCCACGAGCCTGTCGGTGCGACTGGTGAGCAGACTGAGCCGGTCGCCGATTCCGGGCGTCTCGACGTTCTCGCGGAGGTCCGTCGCGACCCCGTCGATCACCGTGAGGTTGTTCCGAAGGTTGTGTCGAAGCACCCGGTTTGTCACCGACAGCCGGCGGTTCAGGACCGCCATCTCCTCGTAGCGGTGGTTCAGTTCCGTGTTGCTGCGCCGGAGGCGCGCGTAGTAGTAGCCCAGATACGGCCCGGCGACGGTCCCACCGGCGCCCATGATCATGGCGTAGTACAGCGGTTCGTTCAGCGAGTATCCCTGTAGCACCTGGATTCCCGAGGCGAGCAGCGACAACGCAGCGGTCGTCAGGCCCAGCCCGACCGTCGAGTAGCCGACGTACCGAAACTGCGCGGGAGCGACCCGGTCGGCGGTGTACCGGATCGACACGACGAGGGCGGCCGAGAGCGCACAGACGACCGCCAGCTCCATCAGACGGACGGGTAGTCCGGACGTATCCCCCGCTGCGTGGACGATACCGACGATGGCGAATGCCGGGCCGAGGAGGTACAGCGACCACAGCGTGTACCGAGAGCGAGCGCTATCGCTCACGGTGTTTGTGTCATCCACGACAGAAAATACTGTGTGACTGTCAAAAAGGCTTGTGCCTGCTCCCGTCGCGTTTCACGAACGTACACCGCGGCCGGCGCCGTCGACGCCGGGAACGCCAACGCTAAACCCGCCCCGCCGAAGAACTCAGTAGCACATGCGCGAGGCTCACCCGATAGAGCAGGCGGTCGGCATGGAGTACTACGTCAGCGATGCCGACGGGATCGGGGGACACCTCCGCGAGACGCCGGGGGACTTCCGGGTCACGGAACTGGAGGCGTTCGACACCGAACCCGTCGACGCCGACACCGGTGCGTACCCCCATCTCGTGTTTCGGGTGGAACTGCGGGACTGGGACACCAACGACTTCGCGAGCGCGCTCTCGGACCGGCTGGGAATCTCCCGCGAGCGGGTCTCCTGGGCCGGGACGAAAGACAAGCGCGCGGTCACCCGACAGCTCTTCTCGGTGAAGGGGATCGACGCCGCCGACGTGCCCGTGATCGACGACGCCGACATCGACGTGGTCGGGCGCGCGGGGCGGCCGATCCTCTTCGGCGATCTGGCTGGCAACGCCTTCGAGATCACCGTTCGGGACGCCGAGGCCCCCGAAAACGCCGCGTCGGTGGTCGCGGATCTGGCGGCCTTCGGCGCCGGCGAGGGCCCGCCCGACGAGCGGACCGGGTCGCTGCCCGACGGCGAACTGACCGTCGGTGTCCCGAACTACTTCGGCCAGCAACGGTTCGGGTCGCGCCGGCCGGTCACCCACGAGGTCGGCCTGGCGATCGCCCGCGGCGAGTGGAAGGGTGCCGTGCTGGCCTACGTCGGGAACCCGAGCGAACGGGAACCCGAAGCCACCCGCGAGGCGCGGGCCTACGTCGACGAGACCCACGACTGGGCCGGCGCGCTGGAGCGTCTCCCCCGGGCGCTTGGCTACGAGCGGTCGATCTGTCACCGGCTGGTCGAGAACGGTGCGGCGACGCCCGCGGACTTCAGGGACGCGCTGGCGGCGGTCCCGTCGAACCTCCAGACGCTGTTCGTCAACGCCGCCCAGTCGTACGTCTTCAACCGGGTCCTCTCGGCGCGGCTGGAACGCGGGCTCCCCTTCGACCGCCCCGTCGAGGGCGACGTGGTCGCGTTCGCCGACGGCGACGCGCCCGAGGGTCTCCGCCTGCCGGACACCGACCGAACCCAGCGGGTGACCGAGCGACGCCTGCGGACCGTCGAACGCCACTGCGAACGGGGGCGGGCGTTCGTCACGGCGCCGCTCGTGGGAACCGAGACGGAACTGGCCGACGGCGAGCCCGGCGAGATCGAGCGGGCGGTGCTGGACGACATCGGGCTGGCGCCGGCCGACTTCGATCTGCCCGGCGAGTTCGACTCCTCGGGGACCCGCCGGGCGGTCTTGCTTCGGACGGACCTGGCCGTCGACCGCGACAGCGACGACCTGACGTTCTCGTTCTCGCTGCCGAAAGGCAGCTACGCGACGGTCCTCCTGCGGGAGTTCCGCAAGGGCGACCCGGACGCGTAGGGCGGACACGCGAAACCGCCCCGCTTATCCGCGACAGGTCCCCTACGGACAGGTATGGACTGTCGGCAGTGTGCCACGCCGCTCGCCAGACCGGGCGACTACTGCCTGGTCTGTCACACTGCCAACACCGAAGTGGTCGTGCTGGATCTCGGGCGCGACCGCGCGACGGTCTCCTGCATCGCCGAGGAGGAGGTGGTCGGCCAGCGGACGGTGACGACCACGCCGGAGGGAGACGGCAGCGACCAGCAGGCCGTCACGGAGCTGCGGAACTTCGCCGGGCTGATCGCCGACGAGGTCCGGCGCAAGCGGCCCGAAGAGGTGTACGTCACCGGCGACCGGGCCGTCATCGGAGCCGTCCGCGGCCAACTGCACCACGAGTTCTACCGCGTCGAGGGCGACGACCCCGTCCAGCGCGTCCTCGACCGCCGGGGCGAACCCGCCCTGGAGGTCGTCGAGGCGTCGCTGGCCGAGAAACTCGGCGGGAGTCACTCGACGCTGATCGGCGGCCGGACCGGCCAGCGGGCCTTAGAGACCGTCGCCGGCCACCCCCACGTCAAGAAGGTCATCCCCGGCCCCATCGACGCCAGCGGGTCCGGGGCTCGCGGTGGCGTCCGGGCGAAGGCCACGCGGGCGGACACGAACGGGAACGTCCGGGTGCTGATCCGTGACGGGTCGAGCGTCCAGGAGAACCGCGTGGTCACGACGGCCGGCGACCGAGAGCTAGGAGAACACGTCCGGGCGGACCTCAACGAGGCGCTGCGGGAAGCCGAACTCCAGGACTGATTGGTGGCCCGCGGCTCAGGACACCATTCCGACGACGAGCACGACGGCGACGGCACCGATCACGGGAATCGCCCGACTCTCCCCGCTCCACTCGACCGTCGCGTCGACGACCAGCGGCACGACGTGGAGGACGCCCAACAGCACGAACGCGACCGGTTCGACGGTGGCGAACGAGCGGACACCGACGAGTACCACCGACCAGGCCACGAGGGCGCTCGACAGATAGCCGACACCCCGTTCCCGGAAGCCGGCACGGAACAGGAGGGTCCCGGTCCCGAGGTAGCCGACGCCGAACGCGACCGCCCAGGCGTGCCAGAACGCGAGACGAGGCGGGAGCACCGAGGCGACGCCTGCGACGGTCGCCAGCATCGCCGTCCCGTTGGCGCTCCCCCAGACGAACATCGCGTCGGAGAACCGGACCGAAGCCGGGCCGTGGAACACGGTGAGCAGCCCGAATCCGGCGATCAGCACGACCCACCACGCGGTCGCCACCACTGGGGCCAGGGGGACGGCCGACCAGGCTACCAGTTGGGTTCCGCCCCAACCCAGCGCGCCGGCGGTCGCGCCCGCCAGCAGGAACCCGGCGTCGGAGAGGCGGCCGCTCGTCGCCGGAGCGATCCGCTGGAGAAACGCCCGGACGCCGTCGGTCGGTGCCATCACCGACGGTTCGGGTCGAACGACCGTAAGTCGTCGCCTCAGGCGAACTCGGCGAGCACGAGCAACACGCTCGGTGCGGCGAGCAACACCAGGCCACCGAGGATGAGCAGCGCCGGGAGGACCAACAGTCCGGCCTCGGTGAACAGCCACATCCCGAGGCCCGCGAGCAGTACAACGAGCCCCAGAAGCCGCAGGGCCCAGGTGACGATGCCCTCGAACCCCGAGTCTGCGAGCACGTCGACGACTTCGAGTGCTTCGTCCATAGCGGGCAGCGGTTCTCGTTACAGTGGTTTAGATGCTGTGGGCGATTGTACCCCGTCTGACGTTAACTGAGGGTAACGTCCGGAGAAATATATTGACACAAGCCCGGAAACGGCCGAGGCGCTGTCGCTGGCGTTCCGGTACCGTCGCCGAACGCGACTCGCCCGGACTCGTTCTCGAAGGGCTTATGTGGACGCTCGGCGGACAGCAGAACACTATGGCCAACAACAAGGGACGTACCGGAAGTGCCGGCCGATTCGGCGCTCGCTACGGTCGTGTCTCCCGTCGCCGTGTCGCCGAGATCGAAGCGGAGATGAACGAGGACCACGCCTGCCCGAACTGCGGCGAGAAGCGCGTCGACCGGCAGGGGACCGGGATCTGGCAGTGCAGCTACTGTGACTACACGTTCACCGGCGGGAGCTACAAGCCCGAGACGCCCGGTGGCAAGACCGTCCGCCGCTCGATCCGCGCCGCGCTGGCCGAAGACGAGGAGTAAAGAGGCTCCGTCGATTCACACAACGTATGAGCTACAAGTGTTCTCGCTGTAAGCGCGACGTGACGCTCGACGAGTACGGTGGCGTCCGCTGCCCGTACTGTGGGCACCGGGTGTTGCTCAAGGAGCGCGCCCCCGACATCAAAGAAATCGAAGTCGAGTGAGCGCGCCACACAGCACTGTTCTCTCCGTCACCTTCGAGTCTTCTGACCGCGCCCGCAGGATCGAGCGCAGCGTCAGACCCGAGATCGGCGCGATCGACGGCGACCGGACGACGGCGACGCTCTCCCGCGACGGCGACACCGTCGAGGTACTCGTCAGTGCCGACGACCTCGTCGCCGTCCGGGCCGGCTGTAACACCTGGCTGACGCTGCTTGGAACCGCCGAACGCGCCGACGACGCCGTCCGTGACGCCGAAGGACTATAGTGGATCCACGGCGCTGGTGCTGTACGACCGATGTGTCTGACATGACGATGGATTCGCTCGACAGCGACCGACCGCCGACAGCCAGGGCAGCGGACGCTGTCGTCCTGTACGCCGACGCCGATCCGGACGCCCGCGAGGCGGCCGTCCCACCCCTCGAACGCCGACACGCGGGACTCTCCGTCGTCACTGCAGGCACTGCCGATGGCGCCCGGGACGTTCTGGAGACCGGTTCGGTCGATTGTCTCGTCGTCGACCCTGCCGGGTTCGACGCCCTCGACACGGTTCTTGCCGCCACGGACTGCCCGGCGGTCCTCTACACCGCGCTGGACGCGCCGACGCTGGAGACGCTCTCCGATCGGGTCCGGACGATCGTCGAGAAACCGATCGACACGACGTGTCCGACACTGCTCGTCGAGAAGGTCCACAACATCGTCAGCGAGCGGCCCGAGCGGACGAGTGCCCACGCGGTCGCCGAAGAGTCGCTCGTGACCGACGAGGTGCTGGTGGCTCTGGCGGCCGACGGGCGGATCACCTGGACGAGCGACGGGCTTTCGAGCGTCCTCCCGCCGACCCTGGACACGGCTGCCGACACGCTGTCCGGACGGATCGAACCGGCCGTTCCCGACGGCGATGCCGGCCGGCGTGCACTGGCACGGCTTCGGGACGGCCTCCACGAACCGGTGGTGGTTCCGATCGGGACGGCCCGGCGGGACCGATACCTGCTGATTCGACCCCACGACGCCCCGCCGGGCACGGACGGGGAGAACCTCGTCGCCGTCGCGGATGTCTCCGACCGGGTCGAGTCCGTCACACAGAGCGAGCAACTGTCGCTGCTCGTCGACGAGGCCCGCGACGGGCTGTACACGCTCGACGAGGACGGCGTGGTCGACTTCTGTAACGACGCGTTCGCGGCGACACTGGGCTACGACCGAGAGCGCCTGCGTGGGACACACGCCGCGGAGCTACTCGCCCCCGGCGAACTCACGAAGGGCCAGCGAACCGTCGAACGGCTGTTACACGACCCCGAACGGGAGCAGGCGACCGTCGAGTTGCGCTTTCGCTGTGCCGACGGCGTGGAACGCCTCCTGTCGATCCGATACACGCTCCGGCTGGGGCCGGACGGTACTTACGACGGGCTGATGGGGGCCGTTCGCGATGTCACCGAGCGTCGCGAACGCGAGCACGCGCTCGAACAGGAACGGGCGCTGTTCGAGAGCCTGGTCGAACACTTCCCCAACGGCGGCGTGTTCCTCTTCGACGACGACCTGCGGTTCGTCGAGGCCGGCGGCCAGGAACTCCCGTCGCTCGGGCTCGACAACGAGGCGATGATCGGGCAGACACCCGCGGATATCTTCCCCCCGGAGAACGCGCGCGTCCTCGAAGAACGCTATCGGGCGACACTCTGGGGCGAACACTCGTCGTTCGAGGACACGTATCAGGGGAACCGATACCGGGTCCAGACGATCCCGATTCCGGACAACGACGCGGCTGCCGGGATGGCCGTCGCACAGAACGTCACCGAACAGCGCGAGCGCCAGTGGGAGCTCGAACGGTCGAACTCGCTGCTCTCGACCCTGCTCGACACCTTGCCGCTGGGGATTCTCGTCGAGGACAGCGACCGCGAGATCACGGCCGTCAACCAACAGTTCCTGGACATGTTCGAACTGCTGGGCACACCCGAGGGGCTCGTCGGACGCGACTGCGTGGCCCAGGCGCGGGACGTGTGTGAGCTGTTCGTCGACGGGACGGCGTTCGTCGAGGGGATCGCGTCCGTGCCGGCCCAGCACCGCGCGCGTCACGACCAGGAACTCGAACTGCACGACGGGCGCATCTTCGAGCGCAGTGCCGTCCCCGTCTCGCTGACGGACGGTCGGGGGACGATCTGGCTCTACCGGGATGTCACCGACCGCGTCCAGGACGAGCGCGAACTCGCCGAGACGACCGAACGGCTCGATCTGGCGCTCGAAGGTGCCGAGCTGGCGGTCTGGGACTGGGACCTCGAAACCGGGTCGGTCACCCGCAACGACCGGTGGGCGGCGATGCTCGGGTACGACCCGGACGACATCGCGGACGAACTCGACGAGTGGGCCCAGCGGATCCACCCGGCAGACCGGGACCGGGCCGAGGCGGAGCTTGCCGCCCACTTCGAGGGCGAGACCGACTACTACCAGTGTGACATCCGCTTGCAGACGAAGTCCGGGGAGTATCGGTGGGTCCGGGACTCCGGGAAGGTCTTCGAGTGGGACGACGCGGGCGAACCGATCCGTGCGGTCGGCATCCACCAGGACATCACGGCGCGCAAGGAGCAGAAACGCGAACTCCGACGCCAGCGCGACGAACTGGAGCTACTGGCACGCATCCACTCCCTGATCCAGGATGTCATCCGTGCGCTCGGGGCCGCGGCGAGCCGCGAGGAGATCGAGGAGATCGTCTGTCGCCAGCTCGTCGAGTCGTCGCTCTATCAGTTCGCCTGGGTTGGCGAGCGCGAGGGCGGCGACAACCGGCTGGCGACCCGGACCGCGGCCGGTGACGACGACGGCTACCTCGACATCGTCCGCGAGCGGGCGACGGCAGCCGACCGCGAGCAGGGGCCGGGGACGGTGGCCGTCGCGACCGGGGAAGTTCAGGTCGTCCGTGACGTGACCGAGGAACCCACGATGACCGACTGGCGGGACGAAGCGACCGAGCGGGGCTACCGCTCGGCCGCGGCGATCCCGCTCGTCCACAACGACGTGGTCCACGGCGTCCTCGTCGTGTACGCCACGCGGCCGGACGCGTTCAGCGACCGCGCCGTCGAGAGTTTCACCGTCCTGGGTGAGATGGTCGGGTTCGCGCTCACCGCCGTTCAGAACCGTCAGTTGCTGGCTCACGACACCGCGCTGGAACTGACCTACCGCGCCCGGGACGATCCGCTCGTCGCCGCGGCCGCCCGGGCGGACTGTCGGATCGAACTCGCCGGCTCGGTCGCGGTCGAGGACGGCTCCCTCCAGTACCTCCGGATCACCGACGGCGACCCCGCGGTGGTGCTGGACGCGGTCCGGGAGGAGGGCGCCGCCGTGGACGGGCGGATCGTCGCCGACGACGGGACACACGGTGTCGTCGAACTCACGACGCCCGACGGCTTCGAGGCGTCACTGCTCGACGTGGGGGCACGGCTCCAGTCCGTCGTCGCGACGCCGACCGAACTCGTCGTCACCACGGAAGCACCGACGGACGCCGATCCCCGGACGATCCGGGATGTCCTCGCGAGACGCGCACCGAGCACCGAGTTGACGGCGAAACACGAACGGACGCGCTCGCCCGCGTCGCTGACCGACACCGTGACGGTGACCGACGGCCTGACCGATCGACAGCAGGAGGTCCTCAGAGCGGCGTACTTCGCGGGCTACTACGCCTGGCCCCGGGACACTACCGCCGAACAGCTCTCCGAGCGGCTCGGGATCGCCTCGCCCACGCTCCACCAGCACCTCCGGCGTGCACAGCGGAACCTCCTCGGGGCGCTGTTCGATGACTGACCGCCTAGTCGACTAGGTGCGCAGTTGATACCCGCGACAGTCTTTGGTGTAGGCGCGTATGTCCGACCAGAGTGGCGACGGTCCAGACAGCGAGCAGTGGCAGGGAATGACGCCACAGGACCGTGGATTCACGACGCCGATCGCTGACGATGTCTTCGAGGCCCTGGCGGACTGGCGACGACGCGCCGTCTGTCGGCACCTCTCGACGGCCGACCAGTGTGCCGTGGACGTTCGGACGCTCGCCGTCGCCGTCAGCAGTCGCGGGCAGTCCAGTTCGGTCCCGGACGCCGAGGCGACTGTCGACGCAGTCGAGACCGAACTGCTCGAGACACACCTCCCGAAACTCCACGACCTCGGTGTCCTGGACTTCGACGAGCGAAGCGAGACGGTCCGGTACTGGGGATCGCCGACCGTCGAGAAGTGGGCCGAACACGCCGACGCTGTCACCGACCACAACGAGTTCTGACCGACAGCGACTTCGGGGTGTCGGCCGACCACCGCGTATGGACCTGCCGCCTGTCGGCCTGGGGACGATGGGGCTTTCCGATCCGTCGACGGTCACGACCGCCATCGATCTCGGCTACCGTCATCTCGACACCGCACAGATCTACGAGAACGAAGGTATCGTCGGGGAGGGGATCGCCGCCGCGTCGATCGACCGGTCGGAACTGCTCGTCGCGACGAAGCTGTGGACCGATCGCCTGGCCGGTGACGACGTTCGTCGGGGGACCGAGGCGAGCCTCGACCGGCTCGGCCTCGACCGGGTCGATCTGTTGTACGTCCACCGACCCCGCGACGACTACGCGCCCGACGAGACGCTTCCCGCGCTCGATGCGGTCCGAGCGGACGGGCTGACGGCCCACGTCGGCCTCTCGAACTTCGAGCCCGCGCAACTGGAAACCGCTCGCGAGCACCTCGACGCGCCGATCGCGGCCCACCAGGTCGAGTTTCACCCCTTCTTCGCCCGCCAGGCGTTGCTCGACGACGCCCAGGCCCACGGCTATCCGCTCGTGGCGTACTCGCCGCTGGCTGGCGGGGCCGTCTTCGAGGACCCGACGATCACCGAGATCGCGGCCGACCACGACACCACGCCGGCCGCGGTCAGTCTCGCGTGGGTGCTCTCACACGACAACGTCGTCACGATCCCGAAGGCGTCCTCCCCGACCCACCTGCGAGCCAACCGCGAAGCCGCCGCGTTGGAACTCGACGCGGCGGAGATCGACCGGATCGACGCGATCGACCGCGAGGAGGAACTCTACCCCGAGTAGGGTCACGGCGCTCGGGGTGAAAGCGTGGGTTTAACAGTCCGGACCCCGACCGTCGGAGTATGCAAGGAAATCTCCCGCCCGAAGCACAGGAGAAGCTCGAGGAACTGCAGGACCTGCAGGAGACCGCACAGCAGGTCGCCGCACAGAAACAGCAGGCCGAGACAGACCTCCAGGAGTCCCAGACAGCCCTGGACGAGCTCGACGATGTCGAGGACGACACGGTGATGTACCGCGAAGTCGGCGAACTGCTCGTCCAGACGGACCTCGACGAGGCCCGAGAGGACCTCGAAGAGAAGGTCAGCAACCTCGAAGTCCGCGTCGAGACCCTCGAAAAGCAGGAAGAGCGCGTCCAGGAGCAGTTCGAGGACCTCCAGGGCGAGCTCCAGCAGATGCTGGGCGGCGGCCCGGCCGGCGGCCCGGCCGGCGGTCCCGGCGCTGGCGGCGCGTAAGGCGATGCCGACAGACGACGAAGTCGTCGAGACGGCCGCCAAAGCGGCCGAAGATGTCGTCTTCTCGCGGTTCGACATCGGCGAAATCGAGGACATCGACGTGACCGTCACGTTCGAGGACGGCGTCCTCGACGTGGCTGTCTACGTCAACGCACCGGACGCCCGACTCGACGAGGGACGGGTCGCCGACGACGCCGCGCTCGCCGCGCGTGCGGCCGTCGACGACCTGTTCGGGGATTAGTTCTGCGGGCGTTCCTCGCCGGTTCGCTCGCTCGCGAACCCGGTCCGGAACGCGATCCAGGCGAGCACGCTGACGAACAGGATCGGCGGGAGGATCATAAAGCCCCACAGCGGGTCCAGCCCCCAGCCGAGCAACAACACGAGGTCGAACAGCCCCAGCGCGAGAAACGGCGCCACGTACTTGGCCGCGCGCCGGCGGTCGACACCCGTCTCGTCCTGCTCGTCGTCGTCCTGCAAGAGGTCGGCGGTCGTGCGGGCGTGCCCTTCGGCCCCCGTCCCGCGTCCGGCGGCGTCGTCCATACACCGGCCTTGGACGGCGACGGGCAAAAGTACCGTGTTCGACGGTCGAACGACCACCGCCGCCCGGGAGTGTGGCCCTCGGTAGCAAGGTATACATTTTCATAGCTCCGCCCACAACTTCGAGGTATGGAACACGAGGCCACGGTCGAGGGCGTCGGTGTCGGCGTCGACGACGAGGGGACGGGGACGCCGGTCGTCCTCCTCCGTGCGCGTGGAGAGATCGTCCCGATCTTCGTCAGCTCCGACCAGGCGCAGTCGATGCAGCTGGCGATCGACGGCGAACCGTTCGAACGCCCGCTGACCCACGACCTGCTGGTCGAGATGGTCGCGGAGTTCGGCGGTGCGATCGATCGCGTCCGGATCGACGACCTGGCCGACGGGACCTTCTACGCGAAGATCGACGCCGAGCAGTACACCGAGGACCGCCGGCGTGACGTGGTGTTCGACGCCCGGCCCTCCGACAGCATCGCCGTCGCGTTGCGGGTCGACTGTCCGATCGTCGTCTCCGACGAGGTCGTCGACCAGGCGGGGCGATCGCCCGAGCAGTTCGAACCAGAGGACGACGACCCCGGCTTCTGACCGAGAGCGAAACGTTTCTGTCGGCCGGCCTCCCACCCACTCTCGATGAGCTACGAGTCGGTCATCTTCGACAACGACGGTGTCTTGCTGACGCTGACGAGCATGGACACCCACCAGGCGGGGACCCGGCGGGCCTTCGAGCGTGTCGGCGTCGTCGACCCCGAGCCCGACCACCTCGAAGCGATGCGGATCGGTGTCACGCCCGATCGGCTCGACGCGGTCTGTCGCCACTACGACCTCGATCCCGACCGGTTCTGGACGGCCCGCGACGGCGCGATCTCCGAGGCACAGCGCGCGGCGATCCGTGCGGGCGAGAAACGCCCCTACGGCGATATCAGGGCGCTGGACCGACTCGACGGGCCGCTGGGCGTGGTCTCCTCGAACCAGCAGGCGACCGTCGACTTCGCGTTCGATCACTTCGATCTGGACCGGCATTTCGAGACTGTCCGCGCTCGCCCGCCGACGGTCGAGAGCATCCATCGCAAGAAACCACGCCCCTACTACATCGAGCAGGCGCTGGCCGATCTCGGCGTGACCGACGCGCTGTACGTCGGCGACAGCGAGTCAGATATCGAGGCGGCCCGGCGGGCGGGCATCGACTCGGCGTTCGTCCGCCGGCCCCACACCGTCGACACCGACCTCTCGGTGACGCCCACGTACGATGTCGACGGACTGGAGACGGTCGTCGACCTCGCGGACTGACGCGGTCGACCCCGATTCTGACCGAGCAGCGAGCCACGTTTTATTGTTGACGGAAGTGAACTATCACTTTGCGGCACCTCGCTCCACCCCGAGCGAGTGAGACACATGAGTGAGAAACCACACCAGAACCTGGCCATCATCGGCCACGTCGACCACGGCAAGAGCACGCTCGTCGGGCGTCTGCTCTTCGAAACCGGGTCGGTACCCGAACACGTCATCGAGCAGTACCGCGAGGAAGCCGAGGAGAAGGGCAAGGGCGGCTTCGAGTTCGCCTACGTCATGGACAACCTCGCCGAGGAACGCGAGCGGGGGCTGACCATCGACATCGCCCACCAGGAGTTCGACACCGACGAGTACTACTTCACCATCGTCGACACGCCGGGCCACCGGGACTTCGTGAAGAACATGATCACGGGCGCGAGTCAGGCCGACCACGCGGTCCTGGTCGTCGCCGCCGACGACGGCGTCCAGCCACAGACCCGCGAACACGTCTTCCTCTCGCGGACGCTGGGCATCGAGGAGCTGATCGTCGCGGTCAACAAGATGGATCTCGTCGACTACGACGAGGACCGGTTCCGCGAGGTCGTCGAGGAGGTCAAGGGCCTGCTGAAGCAGGTCCGCTTTGCCGTCGACGACGCGTCGTTCCTCCCCATCTCGGCGTTCGAGGGCGACAACGTCGCCGACCACTCCGAGAACACACCCTGGTACGACGGGCAGACGCTGCTGGAGACGCTGAACAGTCTGCCCGAACCAGAGCCACCGACCGACGCGCCGCTCCGCCTCCCGATCCAGGACGTGTACACCATCTCCGGCATCGGGACGGTCCCGGTCGGTCGCGTCGAGACGGGAACGCTAAACACGGGGGACACCGTCTCGTTCCAGCCCTCGGATGTCGCCGGCGAGGTCAAGACCATCGAGATGCACCACGAGGAGGTCCCGCGGGCCGAGCCCGGCGACAACGTCGGGTTCAACGTCCGCGGGATCGGCAAGAACGACATCCGCCGCGGCGACGTGTGTGGCCCGGCCGACGATCCGCCCTCGGTCGCCGAGACGTTCCAGGCCCAACTCGTCGTGATGCAACACCCCTCGGTCATCACCGCCGGCTACACGCCGGTGTTCCACGCCCACACGGCCCAGGTCGCCTGCACGATCGAATCGCTGGACCAGAAGCTCGATCCAGCGTCGGGCGAGGTCGCCGAAGAGAACCCCGACTTCATCGAGAACGGCGACGCCGCGGTCGTCACCGTCCGCCCGCAGAAACCGCTGAGTATCGAACCGGCCTCGGAGATCCCGGAACTCGGCTCGTTCGCTGTCCGGGACATGGGCCAGACCATCGCGGCCGGGAAGGTCCTCAGCGTCACCGAGCGCTAAGCAGTTGCCGACGGCCGGGCGATCCGTCGGGATCGCTCAGTCGTCGGCGACGATCACCGTTCTGTTGCCGAAGGGCAGGCGATCCGTCTGGATCGCTCAGTCGTCGGCGACGATCACCGTTCTGTTGCCGAGGGCCGGGCGATCCGTCTGGATCGCTCAGTCGTCGGCAACGATCCGCTCGTCGTCGTCGGCGACGAGCCGGTCCATCGCGTCGACCATCGCCCGCACCGACGCGCGGGTGATGTCCGAGTCGCTGGCCGAGACGCGGACGTGGTTGTCGCCGCGCGACATCTCGATCTCGACGGTGACGACGGCGTCGGTCCCGCCGGTGATCGCGTCGACGTGGTAGTCCTCCAGGGTCGCGTCGGCGGCGTGAGAGAGCGCCGTCTCGGCGGCGTTCATGGCGGCGTCGACCGGGCCGGACCCGACGGAGGCCTCCTTGCGCTCCTCGCCGTCGACCGAGAGCCGGACGCTCGCGGTCGGGGTGTCCGAACCGGAGACGGCCGTCAGCCCGAGCAACTCGACGCGGCGGTCCTGCTCCTGGCCGGTCACGTCGTCGGCGATGGTCAGCAGGTCGGCGTCGGTGACCCGCTTGCCGCGGTCGCCGATCTCCTTGACGCGGGAGACGATCTCCGCGAGCTGGTCGTCGGTCACTTCCACGTCGTGTTCGTCCAGCGCGGCCTCGACGCCGGCGCGGCCGGCGTGTTTCCCGAGCGCGAGGCGGCGCTCGCGGCCCACCTTCTCCGGCGGGTACGGTTCGTACATCGCGTCGTCTTTGAGCGTGCCGTCGGTGTGGATGCCGCTCTCGTGGGTGAAGGCGTTCTGGCCGACGACGGCCTTGTTCGGTGCCAGCGGGATGCCGGTCCGGTTGGCGATCAGGTCCGCCAGGTCGTAGGCCTCGGTCAGGTCCATCGTCTCGACGCCGTAGCCGTGGTCCAGCGCGATGGCGACCTCCTCTAAGGCGACGTTGCCGGCCCGCTCGCCGATGCCGTTGATCGTGCCGTGGACCAGATCGGCGCCGGCGGCCACGGAGACCAGCGCGTTCATCACGGCCAGCCCGAGGTCGTCGTGGGTGTGAGCGCTGACCGGGCCCAGGTCGGCGAGCCGGTCGACACACTCCAGTGCGCGGTCGGGGGTCGCGTGTCCCACCGTATCCGCCCAGCAGATACGGTCGGCGCCGGCCTCCAGGGACGACCCGAGTAGCTCTTCGAGGTAGTCCAGGTCGGCACGGGAGCCGTCCTCGCCGATGACCTCGACCCAGAGGCCGTGGTCTTTGGCGTACTCGACGAGGTCCATCGTCGCGGCGACGTTCTCCTCGCGTGAGGTCCCGACCTTCTGCTCGACGTGTCTGTCGCTGGCGGGGACGACGAGGTTGATCCCGTCGACGCCACACTCCAGGGCGAGGTCGATGTCGTTCTGGATGCCACGGCAGAAACTCGTCACCGTCGCGTCGAGGTCGAGTTCGGCGACCCGCGAGATGGTCTCGCGCTCGCCGGGACCGGTGCAGGCGCTGCCGGCCTCGATCACGTCGATCTCGGCGTCGTCGAGCTTGCGGGCGATACGGGCCTTGTCGTCGGGCGTCAGGGAGACGCCGGGGGCCTGCTCGCCGTCGCGCAGGGTCGTGTCCAGGAACTGTACCTCACCGACATCTGTGAGGGCACGCGTCGCTGGGTGCCCTCCGAACAATGGGTTCTGACTCACAGAAAATCCTCTTCCATCACACAGCGGGACGAATTTCTCGGCCAGCCGCCTTGCGGCGACTTCCTCTATCCTCCGTCGGGTGTTCCGACATAGTGATGAGTACTCTAACCTTCATGGTCTAAAAGGTGGCGGATGCGGAGCGGTCACTCGACGACGACGGTGTCGCCCTCGCTGACGCCGTTGGCCGCCCCTGCAGGCAGTTCGAGCACCGTATCCGCGCTCGCCCAGCCGACCGAGCGCCAGGGGTGCATCGTCTTCGTGGCCTGGACCTCCCCGTCGGCCAGCCAGACCACGTCAAGCGGAAACGCGACGAACAGCATGTGGATGAACCGACGGCCGACCCCGTCGAAGGGAAACACCAGCGCGTAGTCGTCGGGGATCGACCGCCGGAACATCAGCCCGCGTGACTGTTCGAGGGCCGATTCGGCCCGGTCGACCTCCGTCGCAAGCGTTCGGGCGACCCCCTCGGGCTCGTGGACGACGCGCATTGTCGAGCCCAGGGCAGAGAGACAGATAGCTGTTGTGTCCGCCGGGGCGCGTTCCTATCCGGTGGGAACTCGCGCTCGGCTTCATACTCGGGGACGGTGTGATCCCATCCATGGACGGAGGCGCCAGGTCGGTTCGGACAGCGATGGTTCGGTCGGTCGACCGGCTCACGGACCGTAAGTGGCGCATCGTCGGGGCCGCGGTGTTGCTCGTGCCCGCGCTCGTCGTCGGGGCCGTGACGGCGATCAGGCTCGGCGGTCGGTCGACACCTACCGGGGGACAGGTCGTCGCTGGCGCGGCACTGCTCTGTCTTGTCGTCCCACTGGTCGCGGGTGCCCACCGGCTCCTCGCGAGTGAGCGGGGGGCAGACGCGGTCCGACGGCTCGTCGCCTGGTCGCTGGCCGGATCGCTCCCGATCACCGCGCTGGCACTCGTCGTCGTCGCCTACCAGCGCGCACACGGCGTCGCGCTGGCCGACCCGTATCTCGTCACCGCCTGGGTGGCCGGCACCGGCGCGGTCGGCGGGCTGTTGACCGGTGTCTACGATGTCCGTCGCGCGACCGAGCGCCGCCGAAGCGAGCGGTCCCGGAACCGGCTCGAAGCGATCTTCGAGACATCCCCGGTGGCGCTGGTCGCTATCGACGATGGTGGGACGGTCCAGGCGTGGTCCAGCGGTGCGGAGCGGTTGTTCGGCTGGTCGGCGGCGGAGGTCCGGGGCCGCCAGTACCCGCTCGTCCCCGAGGACCGAACCGACGAGTTCCAGCGGCACAAGGCCTGGGTCGACGCGGGGAACGTCATCGAGGGCGTCGAGACGAAACGTCAGCGAAAGGACGGGGCGCTGGTCGACGTGAGCGTCTGGTCGGCACCGATTACCGACGCCGTCGACGATTCGGTCTCCGGACACATGGTCGCGCTCGCGGATGTCACCGACCGCCGACAGCGCGAGCAGCAACTGGCCGTCCTCGAACGGGTCCTGCGTCACGACATCCGAAACACGGTCAACGTCATCGAGGGCAACGGTGCGGCCCTCACGGAGCAACTCGACGGGGAACTCGGGAGGGCAGCCACCCGTATCGTCGACCGCGCCCGACGGCTCGGCCGCCTCGGTGAGAAGGCCCGGGAAGTCACCGATGTCCTGCGCTCTTCCTCGCCCGACCGGACCGTCGACGCGGTCTCGGTGCTCGATCGGGAACGGCGACGCCTCGCGGCGGAGCATCCCGACTGCCAGTTCGTCGTCGATACCCCGGAGATCGCTCCAGTCGCGGGCGACGAGCGGCTCGCGATCGCCGTCCGCGAGGTACTTGAGAACGCCGTCGAACACGGCTACCACCAGACGCCGGAGGACATCGAACCGGCGGTGCGCGTCCGGATCGGCGTCGAGTCGGACCACGTCGTCCTCGCCGTCGCGGACACGGGTCCCGGTATCCCGGAACGGGAGCGACGGCCGCTGAGCGAGGGAACGGAGACGGCGCTCCAGCACGGGAGCGGTATCGGGCTCTGGGCGGTCTTCTGGCTCGTCAGGAGCCTCGGGGGCGAGGTCACGATCGCCGACCGCGAACCACAGGGCGCGGTCGTGACGATGCAACTCCCACGAGCAAGCGCGCAGCGACACGGGCCGGCCAGCACAGATTGAATAGCGTCCGACCCACAGACAGCGGCATGGAGAAGGCACCGGGCGGCACGAGTGTCGGTGTCGACGACCCCTACGACCACGTCGACCGCTGTGACTTCGTCACCGACGAGGGCAAGTGTCGGTGGGCGCGTGAACACGGTCACCACGACCCCGCGTTCGCGAACGCCCGCAGTGCCGAGGACTTTCGGTGTCCGGCCGCAGTGGGTCCCGACAGCGAGAGGTCCGGGGATGCCGAGTGGGAGTGGGCCGACTGTCCGCACTTCCGGTGTCGACAGCACGACCGCGAGTGTGTCCGCTGTGGACTGGCCGAGCGGCGGATGGCCCACTCCGAGGAGCGGCCGCTGCTGGAGGAACACCACCTCTCCTACAGGGACGCTACGGGGGCGGATCTCGACCACGAGATCACGGTCTACCTCTGCCGGTGGTGTCACGCGAAAGTCCACCAGTCTTGGGCGCGGATCGACGACGAAGCCGGGCCGGACCCCGAGGCGCTGGCCGAACGCGAGGGCCGCCGCTCGAAGGAGCAGTCGGAACTGGGCTTCGAGTCCGCGGCCGACCGGTACGGGGACGACAGCGACAGTTATCAATCGTGAAACTCGAAGGGGGCGGCTCTAAGTAGCCCCACGTGGTACGCACGGACACTCGTGAAGACCCCGACGGTGTCGAAAGGGACACTCGGGACAGGCTATCTGGTCGCCATCGGCGTGACGCTGACGCTCGCGCTGCTTGGCCACGCGGCGTCTGTCCTCGCCGTTGGACCCTCGGGTCTGCTGGTCGTCGCGACCGGGCTCGTCCCCGCCCTGTCGCTCGCGGCGGCGAACTACTGGCTGCCCCGCAGCGGTCTGGAGGGCGAGCAGATCTGGACGGTCGCCGAGTGGGGCGGACTCGGGGTCGCGCTCCTGACGCTCGTCAACCTCGGTATCCTGGTCGTCGGTGCGCCTTCCACGGCGCTGGTGCCCGCGTTGCTGGCGAGCAGCGTCGCCATGGGCGGGTTCGTCGGGATTCTGGTCGGGGCGTTGCTCGAACTCCGGCGAGCGCGCCGGCGGCTCTGTCAGAGCAACGCCGTCCTCAACCGCGTCCTCAGGCACAACATGCGAAACGACTTCAACGTCGTGCTCGGCCACCTGAGCGTTCTGGAGGACCAGACGACCGGTGACGCCGCCGAGCGCGTCGACCGGATGGCGACGACGATCGACCGGATGATCTCGACCGCCGAGAAGGCACGCCAGGTCGACGCCGCCGTCGCCGCCGACCGCGACTCACAGGCACCGATGGACCTCGTGCCGCTCATCGAGGACCGGGTCGCGGCGATCGAGCAGGACCGACCCGCCGTGACAGTCGACGTGACGCTCCCGGAGACGGCCGTCGCCTACGCCGACTGGCAGTTCGAGACGGTCCTGGACAACCTCCTGGAGAACGCCGTGGTCCACGCGGAGAGCGACCCGTGGATCGGCGTTACCGCCGAACGGGTCGGGGACTGTGTCCACGTCCACGTCCAGGACGACTGTCCACCGATCGAGCAGCGGGAACTGACGGCGTTTTCCGCGACCAACGAGACGCAACTGGATCACGCAAGCGGCGTGGGACTGTGGCTCGTTACCTGGGTGATCGAGAGCTACGACGGCTCGGTGTGGGTCGACCGAGTCACGGACGGCAACGTCGTCACCCTCGAACTGCGGGCCGCGACACCACTTGACCGCTTCTCGCAAACAGTCCAGAACCAGCTTTGAGCCCGGGAGCACTCGGTTCCAAGACATATATACGGCCCCGCGGCGTCGTGGCCAGTAATGACCCGTATCGCAGTCATCGACAACCACGGCCAGTTCACCCACCTGGAGCAGCGCGCGCTCCGGGACATGGGCGTCGACGTGGAACTCGTCGACAACACGACCCCGCCCGCGGAGATCGACGCCGACGGCCTCGTCCTCTCGGGCGGCCCGGACATGGACGACATCGGTAACTGCCCGGAGTACCTCGATCTGGACGTTCCGGTCCTGGGTATCTGTCTCGGGATGCAACTGATCGCGGCGGAACTGGGCGGCCGTGTCGGCAGCGGCGAGTACGGCGGCTACGCCGACGTGACCGTCGAGATTCTGGACGAGGACGATCCGCTGATCGGTTCGCTGTACCCCGAGACGCGGGTCTGGGCCAGCCACGCCGACGAGGTCAAGGCGGTCCCCGACGGCTTCGAACGGACCGCGACCTCCGATGTCTGTGGCGTCGAGGCGATGAGCGACACCGACGCGGACATCTACGGCGTCCAGTGGCACCCCGAGGTCGCACACACTGAAGAGGGCGAAGCAGTCTTCGAGAACTTCCTGTCGGTCTGTGAGCGCAACGCGGCGCCGCGACAGTAGCCGACAGGAGGCGGTCGCGAGTGGATAGCTTTAGTACGGTCGGTGGAGTGTGATATATAAATGACGGCGACACAGGGCAACCTGGCGAGTCTCTCCCGGTTCATCTTCCGGGCGCCCAACTGGTACTCCAGTCTCGTCTTCGCGCTGTGTATCGCTGCGATCACCGGCGTCGCCGCCTTCGACTCGCGGTTCGTGCTGGACGACGCCTGGCAGGGCGTGTTCTTCATCGGTATCCCGACCGCCGTCGCTGGCGCGGTGACACCGTGGGTCGACAAGCAACTCGGCGGCCAACTGACACACAACCACGCGTCGCTGCTGGCGCTCGTCTGTGAGGTCATCACCATCGCCATCCTCACCGTCGCCGGCGCGGTCGTCCTGCTGATCCCACAGTTGGGCCAGAACTTCGTCTTCGACGCACTCATCGTCGCGCTGGCCTCGATCTTCGCCTTCCGCATCTTGATCATGATGGCGATTTCCCGGCACTCGCTGCTCCGGGCGATCGTGCCGGCCAGCGTCCAGACGGTGACGGCGGCGGTCCTGCTGGCGATCTACAGCGGGACGACCGCCTTCATCCTCGAAGACCCGATGCTCCAGGAGGTACTGGCTCGCGCCGAGAAGGCGCCCCCGGAGATCCAGGGGTTCATCCCGGCCGACTTCGTCGTGCTCGCGGTCATCTGTGCCATCTACGGGCTAGCGGTCTGGCTGTTCCTGGTCGCGATCGACCAGCCCTGGCGCCGGTCGCTGGGCGTCTCGGCGCTTGACTTCCTCCGGGGGTTCGTCGGCCACATCGCCGAGGGGACCCGCGAACTGGAGGAGTTCTTCGAGGAGATCGGCGAGGAGGCGATCGTCCCGGTGACGGTGCTGTCGGTCAGACGCCCCGACGGGACGGAGAAAGCGCGGTTCGTCCTCCCGATGATCCACCCCGGGCCGATGGGCGAGATCGGCGGCGGGAATCTGCCAAAACGGGTGGCAACCGACGCCGAGGGGCTCGCGTTCCCGCCACACGCCACCGCCGGCCACGACTTCAACCTCGTCACCGAACGGGAAGTCGATACGATCCTCTCGGCGGCAGAAGACGCCTACGAGGGGATCGAGTACGACACCGAGGCGACGGTCGGCGAGCGACTCACCGAGGGGGAGGCGACCCTGACCGGCCAGTCGTTCGGCGACGACGCGCTGATCGTCACCACGTACGCGCCCGGCTGTGCAGACGACGTGGACTACGCCGTTGGACTCTCGGCGATGTCCGAAGCCCGAACGGGCGCGATCGAGGACGTGCTCCTGGTCGACGCCCACAACTGCAACGACGGCCTGGAGGGCGAGGACCTGGGCCACGTCGTTCCGGGCAGCCAGCGCTCGTTCGACATGATCCAGGGCGCGGGCCGGCTCGGGGACGTGCTGGGCGACAGCGAACGGGGGGCCCTCCGCTGTGGCGTCGCCTGGGACGAGACGCCCTGGGAGCCCGAGGACGGGATCGGCCCGCTGGGGATCCGCGTCTGTGTCTTCGAGGTCGGCGACCACCGGACCGCCTACGTGCTCGTCGACGGCAACAACATGGAACCGGGGCTCCGGGACGACGTGATCGACGCTATCGACGGGGTCGACGTAGTCGAGGTGATGACAAGTGACACGCACATCGTCAACACCGTCGAGGCCGAGAACCAGGTCGGACAGGCGATCCCCGAGACGGAACTGTCGACACTGATCGCCGACCTCGTCAACCGAGCCATCGAGGACTTAGAACCCGTCGAGGCCGGGATGGCAAGCGAGCGCGCCGCGGTCACGGTCTTCGGGAACGATCGGACCGAGACGCTCGCCTCGACGGCCAACGCGATGGTCTCGCTGGGCGGGGCGCTAGCCGCGGCGTTCATCCTCGCGGTGATGGCCGTCAGCATCCTCGTGTTCATCGCGGCCGGGCTGTGATCTGTCGCCCGAGCGAGTCTCGACAGTCGCAGAGGTGGCTCGGCGGCGATATCACGCTCTCACCGAAGTCGGTCGCGGAGAAACGCCGAGGAGGAGATTTGAACTCCTGAGTCCGTGAGGACAGTTGCTCTCGAAGCAACCGCCTTGGCCAGGCTAGGCTACCTCGGCTCACCCGAGTATTCCGGTGGTTTCACTTTAGGGGTTTCGATTCGGTCGCCGTCATGTTCTCGACACACATTTACCGCACGCGTGACAGGGACGACCATGGACGTTACTGACGCCAGTGAGCTGTCGAGCCGACTCCTGGACGAGGTCGGGAGCGCAGTCATCGCCGACCGTGGCTTCTTCGAGACTGTCCTCCTCGGCGTCGTCTCGAAGGGGCACGTCCTCCTGGAGGACGTTCCCGGGACCGGCAAGACGCTGACCGCCCGCAGTATGGCCACTGCCCTCGGCCTGTCCTTCTCCCGCGTACAGTTCACCCCCGACCTCCTGCCCGCCGACATCACCGGCACGCACGTGTTCAACGAGCAGACCCGCGAGTTCGAGTTCACCCGCGGGCCGATCTTCGCCAACGTCGTCCTGGCCGACGAGATCAACCGCGCACCGCCGAAAACCCAGTCGGCGATGCTCGAAGCGATGGAGGAGGGCCAGGTCACCGTCGACGGCGACACCTACGACCTCCCGCAGCCGTTCTTCGTGCTGGCGACCCAGAACCCGGTCGACATGGAGGGGACCTTCGAACTCCCCGAAGCCCAGGTCGACCGCTTCCTCGCGAAGACCGCTATCGGCTACCCCGAAAGCGACGGCGAGGTCGAACTCCTCCGCCGGCGGGCCGGCCGCGACACACAGAGTCCGACGGTCGAACCGGTGCTCGACCCCCAACAGGTCGAGGAACTGCGCGCGGTCCCCGAGACCGTCCAGGTCGACGACGACCTGCTGACCTACATGGCCGACATCGCCCGCGCGACCCGCGAGGACTACCGCGTCGAGGTCGGCGTCTCGCCGCGTGGGACCCAGCGCCTCTTCGAGGCCGCTCGCGCGATGGCGGTCATCACCGGCCGCGAGTTCGTCGCGCCCGACGATATCAAGCGGGTCGCACAGCCGGTGCTCGCCCACCGGCTCGTGTTGACCCCCGACGCCCGCGTCGAGAACGTCGACAAGGCCAGCATCGTCGAGAACGTCCTCGGCGAGGTTCCCGTCCCGACGGTCTAATCGCTCAGCCCGGCGACCGCGAGCACCGACCCGATCAACAGAAGTCCGGTCGTTACCGGCCCGACGGTCGGGACGGTGAGTGCCAGTCCGGCGAGCGAGAGCGCACCCACGGTCAGCGCCGCGAGGAGCGTTCCGCCGGCGACTCGGACCAGTTCCGCGTTGTGCGTGATCGCGTCGTCGGCCATCGACTCGGCGAGGTCGACGGCGTACTGCCCGAAGTCCCACGCCAGCAGCGCCGCCGCCACGGCCAGTACGAGGACGATCGCCCCCGCAGCAGTGAGCCCCGCGAGGACGACCCCCGCACACTGCAGGACCGTCCCGAGGGTGACGAGGCGTCGTCTGGTATCGAGGACGCCGGCGGCGAGCACGAGCGCGCCGAGAAGGGCCACGCGTCCGCCCGCCGTCGCCGCCAGGACGGCCGTCGCGACGAGCGCGGCCACGAGCGACGCCACCCCGACCAGCCGTGGCCGTCTCACCGGGACCACTCCCGTGCGCGCTCGAAGGCCGCGGCCAGCGGTTCCCCGTGGTGCCAGTCGACGACGGGGATGCCCTCCCGGCGGAGTTCGCTGATCCGGAACAGCCGATCGGCCGCCGCGACGGTCCCGTCGGCCGTCGGGGCGACACCGGGGTCCGGGCTGACGACGGTGACCGCGTGGCCGTACGCCGCGAGGTACCGGAGGATCCGCCGGATATCGTCGTCGACCAGCGGCGAGCAGCAGACGACCTGTGCGCTGGCGGGCAGCTCCCGCCGGAGCCACCGCAGCGTCGGGCCCGGGTAGAACTCGCCGTCGGGCGGCGAGGGTCGGAAGACGGGGTCCGCGGCCAGCGTCGTCTCCAGGCGGTTCTTGTGCGTCGGGCCGCCGCTGGGACCGATGAACAGCCGGTCCGGCGAGAGCGCCGCCAGCCCGACCCGGTCCTCGGCGTCGAGCCGGGACTCGATGACGCTCCGGGCCGCGATCACCGACCGGTCGACCGTCGCGTCGAGTTCCGGCGCGGCGGGCGCCTCGTAGGCTCCGGGTCGCGCGTCGACGAGGACGACGACGGTCGCGGCCTGTTCCTCGCGAAACTCCAGGGTCGACAGCTCGCGGGTCCCGGCGTAGCGGTTCCAGTCGATGCGCGAGAGCGGATCGCCAGGTCGGTACTCACGGGTCGCGTAGAAGGCGATCCCGTCCCCGCCCTGGTCGGCGTCGATCCGGCCGCGGTGTCGCGTCGTCTGTGACTGGACCGGTGCGTCGGCTTCGATCGCCGGGAGCGAGACCGACAGCGCAGTGACGCCGGTGACGCTCGCGTCGGCGACCGTGGCCGTCGCGCCGACGGCGTCCGTCGCGACCACTGTCGGCGCGGCGAACTCGTGGTCACCCCTGGTCGCTCGCACGGTGTACTCGACGGTCGCGGTCCGCTCGGGGCGCAGCGCCGTCGCCAGCTGTGGCGTGCCGTCGGTGACCGCAAGCGTGTCCGGGACGCCGTCGGCGATCCGGCAGTCGGTCAGGGTCCGGTCGCCGTCGTTGCGGACGGTCAGCGTCACGGTCACCTCGTCGCCGTGGGTGGGGGCCGTCTCGGAGACGGCCCGGTCGACAGTCACGGATGGGTCCGGCGTCGACGCCCCGGCCCGGACGGCCAGTGCGACCACGGCCGCCGCGCCTGCGAGCACGAGCGCCGGTCGCTTCCCGACGATACCGACGCCGACGAGGCCGAGCGGGACCGTGTAGAAGCCGGCCCAGCGCCCGGTCTCGACGACCCCGTTTGCGGGCGTGGTGGCACGTTCGGCGGGCGCCTCGTCGACGGCGTCGATACCCAGCACGGACCGGAGTTCCGCCGCCACTCGTTCGACCCGGTACCGGTAGCGACTCCGGCCGGTGGTCCGTGCCGCGATCCGGTCGCGGTACTGTCGAGTGCGCTCGACGGCGTCGGCAAACAGGGCCGCCGCGGTCGGGTCGTCGGTCCAGTTCCCCTCGTGGATCGCGGTCTCGGCCCCCGCCTCGTCCCGTTCCCGGCTCCGAACGAGCGCTCGCTGGAGCAGCGCCTGCAGGTCGTCGGCGACCCGGTAGTCCCGGGTCAGCGTCGAGGCCGCTCCGGCGCCGTCGGTGGCCGGCTCCGGCGGCGACACGTCACGCACGCCCCGGTCGGGGAGCCGCGGAGTCCGCTGTGGGGTCGCGTACCGCCGATACCCCGCGTAGACCGCGAGCCCGGCGGCGAGCAGCCCGACGAAGACGACGAACCCGCGCTCGATCGTCACGCCGCTGGTCCCGCCCGCTGCGACCCCGAAGCCGGCGAGGATCAGGCAGACGCCCGCTCCGAGTGAGAGCCGGCGGAGGAGCGTCACGACGACCTCCCGTAGGACTGCTCGATGTTCCGGAGTGCGGTCTCCGCGCGCTCTTCGCGACGGTCGGTCGCCGGCGAATCACTGTACCGGACCGTCTCGAACAGCTCCGTCAGCGTCGACACGTCGTCGTCCTCGAGCCCGGCGTCGACGGCCTCGGCCGCGAACTCGCGGGGGGTACAGCTCGCCTCGTCGTCGACATCGAGAATCCCGGTCATCTCGTTCCAGGCCCGGTAGACGGCGTTGTCCAGACTCTCGTCGGCTGCCAGGCGGTCCGCGGCCCGACCCGCGGCGTCGGCGAGCTCGGTCGCGTCCTCCGTCTCGGCGTCGCCGGCGTCCGGTTCGGTGTCGTCCTCGGTCTCGACCCACGTCTCGTTCCCGGTCACGCGTCGGAGCAACACGCCGGCGAGGACGACCAGAGCGAGCGCGCCGACAAGCCCGAGCAGCCACGGCGATCCGGCCGCCGCTGCCGCGCCGGAGGTGGCCTCGGTGAGGCTCGTCTCCGGGTTGGCCGGGAGAGCACCGCCCGCCGTCTCCGGGTTGAACCCGATGAGCAGGACGACGACGAACAGCGCGACGGACGTTAGCGCCGCAAGCACCAGGTCGTCGGTTCCGTACTGTCGAAGCCCGTAGGCAAGCGTGAGCACCAGAATCGCGATGGTGATCGCGAGCAGCGTCGGTCCGGCCTCCGGCGTCTCGGTACCGGCGTTGCTCGCCCCGAGGGTGGTGCTCCCGTCCCCGCTTGTGCCCGCAGCCTCGCTCCGGGCCGGCGCGTCGAGCGCCGACGCACCGACGACCAACGCCAGGAGGACCAGTCCAGTAACGAGTGTGATTGACAGGCGGCGTGACACGACAGGCTGTTGCGGTGCTGGTCGTGTTAAGATTACGCACTCCCGTCGGGACAACACCTAACCTGATCCATCCCGTCCCTCTACGAGAGATGTCGCTCTCGGAGCTCATCGCTGGGGTCGAGGACTACGAGCAGACGCTGACGGTGTTCAACGCCGCGGAGTCCGTCGTCGCGGACCTCCGCGAGCAGTTCGCCGACCGGAACGTCACCGTCCGGGCCGAACGGACCGAGAGCGGTCGGCCAGGGGAGTTCGTCACGCTCAGCGACGACGGCGAGGTGGTGACGGCCACGGGACTGGCGTCGTTTCGCGACTCCGTCGCCGGCCCCGAGATGTCGCTGTCGGAAGCGTCCTACCGCCCGATCCTGGACAACCTCGACGAGACGATGTTCACCTCGTGGTCGATCTCGCAACTGGTCGCGGCCTCCCGAGAGATCGAGGACCGCGCCGCCCGCGTCGGCGGCGGGACGCTCCACGCGGGGTTCCAGACCGTCTCGACGCTGAAAGGCGAACTGGACCTCTACGAACACCTCGGCGAACGCGGCGTGGACGTACACGCCTACGCCGTCCCGGACGAGGAGTCACCGTCCCACAGCGAGTTCACGCTCCACGTCGACCGCGGGTCGGAGATCGCCGAGTCGTGGTTCGTCGTCTTCGACGGGGACGGCGACGACGAACAGAAGTGCGCCCTGCTCGCCGAAGAGCGCGAACCACGCGCGTTCTACGGGTTCTGGACCTACGATCCGGGGACCGTCGACTACATCATCGACCATCTGGAGTCGACGTACTGGCTGGCCGAATCACAGCGTTAATGTCGGGACGGCACCCCGCTCAGGCCAGCGACTCGAACACCGAGAGGTCGTGGCCCAACAGTACGTCGGCCCCGGTCTCGCGCTGGATGTTCCGACACCGTTCGAGGCTCTCCTTCCAGGCGGCGTTGCTCCAGAGGAGACTCGTCGCCATCGACTGCCCGGCGTAGTTGGCTTCGACGTAGGCCTCGTCGCCGACGACGAGCAGGGGGGTGTCGGACCGGTCGATCAGCGCGCCCATGAGTCCGGGGGTGTGGCCGGGGAGGTGGAGCAGTTCGACGCCGTCGGCGAGGTGGTAGCTGTCGCCGTGGACGACCTGCCAGTTCAGGTCGTGGTCGAAGTCGCTGGCGAGGTAGGCGATCGATCCCTCCGCCGTGTTCGCGCTGAAGTACGCGAAGGGGAGTTCCTCGCGGTGGACGTAGATCGGCACGTCCGTACCGGCGAACTCCGCGAGGCCGCCGGCGTGGTCCAGGTGGAGGTGGCTCATCACCACGGCGTCGATGTCGGCAAACTCGTAGCCGGCCGCGCCGAGGTCGTCCGCGAGGTGGTGCTCGTCGGCGTCGACGTGGGCGAACGCCTCGTACAGCGGTTCGGGCCAGTAGCCGTCGCCGGCCTCGGGGTGGGAGCCGGTGTCCCAGAGGACGGTCATCTCTGGCGTCTCGATCACCAGGTTCCAGACGGCGTACGTCTCGTACTCGTGGGCGGGGTCGCGGTTCGAGGCCGTCGCGACGCTGGTGCCGTCGACGACGAAGTTCCGGTCGGCCATGACACGCCCGCGGTCGAGGAAGGTGACTGCAACGTCTGCCATACGTGGTGTACGACAGCCGACAAGATAAGCGGTCGCCCAAACAGGTCGGGTGTCGATCCGGCCCGGACGGGGGGTTACTGGGGGGCCTGCCGGTAGATGAGGTTGCGCTGGATGTCGTTTGCACCCTCGTAGATGACCGGGATGCGCACGTCGCGGTAGACACGGGAGATGCGGTTCTCGGTCAGCACCGAGCGCCCGCCGTGGAGTTGCATCCCGCGTTCGGCACAGTCCATCGCCGCCTCGGTCGCGGAGGTCTTCGCCAGCGCGGCCCAGTAGCCGGCGTTCTCGTCGTTCGCGACCCGCTCGGCCGCGTCCCAGGTGAGCGAGCGAGCGGTCTGGAAGTCCAGGTGCATGTCCGCGAGTTTGTGCTGGACGGCCTGGAACTCGTCGACGGTCCGGCCGAAGGCTTCGCGGTCGTGGACGAACTCCCAGGCTTCCTCGATGGCGGCCGCCGCGAGACCGATGCCGTGGCCGCCGACGATGACGCGGCCGTGGTTGAAGAAGTCCGCGAGCATGTAGAAACCGGCGCCCTCGACGCCGACGAGGTTCTCCTCGGGGATGCGACAGTCGTCCAGCACGATGTGGCCCTGTTTCGACGCCCGGAAGCCCATCTTCTCGGGGATGTGCTCGGCGTGGTAACCCGGCGCGTCCGTCGGGACGATGAACATCGAGTAGTTGCCGTAGCGGTTGTTCTCGTCGTCGCCGGTCTTCGCGTAGAGGGTGAGCCAGTCGGCTTCGACGGCGTTACCGACCCAGTACTTCTCGCCGTTGATGACCCACTCGTCGCCGTCTTTCTCGGCGGCGGTGGTCATCCCGGCCAGGTCGCTGCCGGTCTCTGGTTCGGAGACGGCCAGGCCCGTGATCTGGTCGTTGTTCGCGACCGGCTCCAGGAACTCCTCTTTCTGCCAGTCGGCGCCGTGTTCCTCGACGATCTCGGCGCCGAAACTCGCCAACTGAAGCGTCAGCGCGATGCCGGCGTCGGCCTTGTAGAACTCCTCGGCGATCGCGAGCACCTGCTGGAGGTCGAACCCTTTGCCGCCCCACTCCTCGCCGAGATCCTGGGCGACCAGGCCGGCGTCCATCCCGGCTTCGAGGATCTCCCAGGGGTACTCCCCGGACGCGTAGTAGTCGGCCGCGTTGGGCTCGATGTGTTCGGCTGCGAACTCGCGGGCCTCCTGTTTGACCTCGCGGGCGTGTTCCGGGACCGGATAGTCGGACAGTAGCTCCATAGCCCCACACATGCACGGTGTCATCATATACCTCGTGGAACTAGCGGAAACACCTCGACAGTTGTTTCTATCTGCTACTCGGGGCGTGTACCTCCGTGGGAACTACCGCTCGGGGGCGGCGTCCTCGGGCACACGGCCCTCGACGAGCGACTCGTCGCCGTACTCCGCGCGCAGCGCCTGTTTGTTGAACTTCCCGGTCGCGGTCTTTGGAACCTCGTCGATGACGACGACGCTGTCGGGCACCCACCACTTCGGGTACGAGGCCAGGATATGCTCGCGGAGACCGGCTTCGAGCGTCCCGGTGTCGGCGTCTTCGGTCGGGACCACGAGCGCGAGCGGCCGTTCCTGCCAGCGCTCGTGGGGCACGCCGATGACGGCCGCCTCGGCGACGGCCTCGTGGGCCATCAGTTCGTTCTCCAGTTCGACCGACGAGATCCACTCCCCGCCGCTCTTGATCACGTCTTTCGCGCGGTCGACGATCTTGATGTAGCCGTCTCCGTCGACCGTGACGACATCGCCGGTCTTGAGATAGCCGTCGACGAACTCCGCCTCGGTCGCCTCGGGGCGGGCGAAGTACTCCGTCGTCACCCAGGGGCCACGGACGTGTAACTCCCCGAACGCCTCGCCGTCGTGTGGCACCGCTTCGCCCGCGTCGTCGACGACGCGAAACTCCAGTCCCGGGACGATCAGTCCCTGTTTGGTCCGCTTGTCCAGTCGCGTCTCGTAGTCGGCGTCTTCGAGGTCTGCCTTGACGTGGGCGACCGTGCCGACCGGTGCCGTCTCCGTCATCCCCCAGGCGTGGATCAGTTCCACGTCGTGGTCGTCGAAAAAGCGGATCATCGCTTCGGGCGCGGCGCTGCCGCCGACGACCAACCGATCGAGCGAGGAGAGGTCCACGTCGTTGTCCTCGACGTACTCCATCAGGCCAAGCCACACCGTCGGGACCCCCGCGGTGAGGGTGACCCCCTCGTCCTCGATGAGCGCCGCCAGATCGGCCGGCTCGGGCTGTGGACCGGGGTAGACGTGTTTGGCACCCCCTGCCGTCGTCGAGAACGGGAGCCCCCAGGCGTTGACGTGGAACATCGGAACCACCGGCATCACGACATCGTCGTCCGCGACCGGGATGCCCTGGGGCGTCTGGAGCGCCATAGTGTGTGACCACAGCATCTGCTGGGTGTACTCGACGCCTTTCGGTTTGCCCGTCGTCCCCGACGTATAGCAGAGCCCGGCCGGCCGCTCCTCGTCGAGGGTCGGCCAGTCGTAGGTCGTCGAGTGACCCTCGATGAACGACTCGTAGGCCACCGCGTCCAGCTCCGTCTCGGGGACCTGCCCGCCCATCACGACGTACCGGTCGACGGACGCGAACGACTCGGGGTCGTCGGCGACGGCCCCCTCGACTTTCGGCAGGAACGACTGATCGACGAATATCGTCCGGTCGGCGGCGTTCTCGACGATGTACTGGATATGCTTGTCCGGTAACAACGGGTTGATGGTGTGGAGCTGTGCCCCCATCCCCGGCACGCCGAAGTACGTCTCGAAGTGACGGTGGTGGTTCCAGCAGACGGTCCCGATACGCTCGCCGTCACCGTAACCGGCGGCGTCGAGCGCGTTCGCGAGCTGTGCCGTCCGGTCGGCGTACTCGCTGTAGTCGGAGCGAACGATTCCTTCGTGGGTACGAGAGACGATCTCGGTGTCGGGATACAGTGTCTCGGCACGCCACGCGAACGGCTGTAGGGTCTGGTCGGTCCCACCTGGCATGCCACTACACTGGGGCCGCCCACACAAGAAACCCTACCCGATTAATGATGACGGACTCAGACTTCGATCTGTTGCATCAGGTCGACCAGTTCTTCGAGTCGCGGGAACGTGTAGACCTTGACGTTGATGTTCGACTCCAGGGCGTGGACCCGCGAGTCGAACATCAGCGCCATCTCGTTGTCCCGGTCGCCGACGAGCTGATCGATCATACCGCTGCCGGGGCCGAAGGTGAAGTTCGGCGTCGAGATGTCGATGGTCGTATCCAACACGTTCGCCCAGCCGTCGATGAAGCCCGATGTCATGATGTTGCCGATCTCCTGGATCGCCGACCGCTCCATGTCGGTGAAGCCGCTGGCATTGGGGTCGGTCTCGCCCATGTCGCCGATCATCCCGTGGGCGAGTTCCTTGGCGCTCTGGGCGTTGAACAGAAAGAGGATGTGCCCGTGGGGCTGTTCGATCATCTCGATACTGATCCCGATCTGTTTCTGATCGCCGACGTGTGTCTTGATGTCCGGGACATCGATGAAGTTGATCTTCGTGATCTCCATCTCCGTCTCCATCCCGGTCATCTGGCTCAGGTGGTTCGCGACCGTGTTTCCGCCCTCTTTTGCCATCTTGTTGAACAACCCGAGCTTCCGGATATCTATCATCAGACTCATGACTGGGACAGCTACTGGCCCAGTGTTGCTGGCCCTCCCACATAAGCTATGCACCCCGATTTTCGCAGGCGAGAATGAGCCTCGCGACGGCCCGTCTCACCCGACGTGGACGCGGACGCTGACGGCGACGCCCTCGCCCAGCGGGAGCAGTCCGGTCTCGAAGTCGGGATCGTCCCGGACGCGTTCGAGGTAGTCGGCGATCCCCCGACTGGACTCGTTGGTCTCGATCTCCTCGCCGGCCAGCAGAGCGCGCACGTCCCCGAAGTCGAGCGGACCGGCCTCGATCGCGTTGTCCGCGGCGACGACGCCGCCGACGGGCACCCGGTCCCGGACGGCCTCGAACGCCTCTCTGTAGCGGTGTTTCTCGTTGTCGATCAGGACCACGTCGAACGGGCCGTCGTACTCCTCGACGGTCTCGATGGCGTCGCCGTGTTCGAAGACGGCCCGGTCGGTGTAGCCACCGCGGTCGAGGAACTCGCGGGCCTCGTCGAGTTCGTCGGCGTCGATCTCGGTCAGGACGATCTCGCCGTCGGCGGGGATCGCCGGGGCCATCCAGTAGGCGGAGTAGCCGTAGCCCGAGCCGAACTCGAAGACACGCTCGGCGTCGACCATGCGCGCCAGCAGCCGGAGCCAGCCGCCGACGGCCGGACCGACCGTCGGGAACCCCTCGCGGTCGGCCTTCTCGTCCATCTCGGCGATCACCTCGTCCGGGTCGGGTGCGAGCGTCCGTGCGAACTGTTCGGTGACCGCGGGCAGTGGCTCCTCGTCCATGTTCGCTACTGCGTGGCGACGGCCGTTAAACCCCCGCGACCGACGGCCTCAGCGGTTCCGCCCGACCGGGAACTTCACGCGCTCCGGCTCGTCGTTGAACGCCCCGATGATCCGCTCGTATAGTTCGTTCCGGACCCGCTGGCCCCGTCTCGGGTGGACGAGATATCGCAGTCGCAGTTCCACCCAAGACTGCTCCTGGACGACGTTGACCGTCGGCCGGTCCCGCACTTCGAGTTCGACCGGGGTCTCGGCCAATCGCTCGCGGTAGCGCTGGATGCGCGTGGCCATCTCGTCGCCGAGGAACTCGTCGGCCTCCCGGCGCATCGTCTCGGTCGCGTAGTCGAGTTCGGTTTCGTAGGCGACCTGTATGGTCAGTTCGTTCCAGACGAAGGGGAACTCCTCGCGGGTGTAGTTCTTGACGTGCGAGGAGAGGACGACGCTGTTTGGCAGCGTGATGATCCGGCCGGAGGGCTGGTTCGAGGAGACGAGTTCGCCGTTGATCTCCCAGAGCGTCGTCACCAGGAACGACACCGCCACGACATCGCCTTTCGAGGACTCGATAGCGACCCGGTCCCCGACCTGATAGGGCCGCTTGATCATGATGTACAGCCAGCCGATGAGCGAGAAGAGCGGCTGCTGGAGGGCAAAGGTCACCGCGAACCCGACGACACCGAGCGAGAACAACAGCCCGAGCCACTGTTCGGTGACGACGCCCAGCGCCGCGGCGACGCCGGCGATCCCGAACGCGAGCCGGAAGACGTTCTTCGCGTCGTGGCGCCGCCGCTTGTCCGGCGTGTACCGGTCGAAGCCAGTCAGGGCGAGCCGATAACAGCCGTACGTCGTGAACACGACGGCCAGCAGCGAGAAGGCTCGCAGGAGGACGAACGAGACGGCGACACGTCCGATCGTCCCCTCTACACCCAGCTGCCGGACGACGGCCGCCGCGGCACCGCAACACAGCGCGAGGACGAGCGACAGGTACCCGAGCGGACGACTCACACCAGTGACCTCGCGTGGGCCGTACAAAACGGTGGGGGCGCCAACACGGTAATAGCCGTCGCCTGCGATATGTGCGTATGGAACGCACTGTCGAGATCGTCCCCGAGGCCGGGCTTCACGCCCGACCGGCATCGAAGTTCGTCCAGACGGCCGGCCAGTTCACGGCCGAGATCGCGGTGGGGCGAGCCGACGACGGCGACGACGCACTCGTCGACGCTCGCAGTATGCTCGCGGTGACGGGACTCAACGTCAAACACGGCGAGTCCGTCCGGATCGTCGCCGAGGGCACGGACGCCGCGGCCGCACTCGACGCGCTCGAAGCGGTCCTGACGACACCGGTCGAGGGGGAGGGCGAGGAGTCGTGACCGACACGCTCTCGGGCGTCGGGAGTACGCCGCTGGTCGGCGTCGGGACCGCCCGCTGGTACCGGCCGACGCGGCCGGAACTCCCGGAGCGACCCGACCCGGAGACGGTCGACACTACCGCCCAGCGGGAGCGGTTCGACCGGGCGCGTGCGACCGCCAGGGAGGCCATCCAGCGCGCCCGTGACCGGACGGCGGACAGCGTCGGGGCCGACGAGGCGGCCGTCTTCGAGGCCCACGAGCAGTTCCTCGACGACCCGCAGTTGGCCGACGAAATCGAGACCGCCATCGCGGACGGGACGCCGGCGGAACACGCCGTCGCCGACGCCTTCGGCGGACACATCGAGCAGTTCGAGGCGATGGACGGGCGGATGGCCGAGCGTGCCGACGACCTCCGCGAGGTCCGTGATCGGCTCCTCCGGGCGCTGCTCGGCGTCGAGAGCGCCGACCTGACCGCGCTCCCGGACGGCACTGTTTTGTTGGCCGACCGGCTCACGCCCGGCGACACGGTCCAACTCGACCCCGAGTCGGTCGCGGGGATCGTGACCGTCACGGGCGGCCGCACCGCACACGCCGCGATCATCGCCCGGTCGCTGTCGATCCCGGCCGTCGTCGGCGTCGGCGAGGCGCTGGGCGTCGTCACCGACGGGACCGAACTGCTCGTCGACGGCGAACGCGGCGAGGTGGTCGTCGACCCCGGCCCGAACCACCGGAAGGCCGACAGTACCGTCGACACCGATCCGGTCCCCGAGCGGGTCACGACGGCCGACGGCCGCGCCGTCGAGGTCGCCGCGAACGTCGGGAGTCCGACGGAGCTGGCCCCGGCGGGCGACCGCGGTGCGGACGGCGTCGGCCTGTTCCGGACGGAGTTTCTCTTCCTGGATCGCGAGGAGCCGCCCGACGAGGACGAGCAGTACGAGGCGATCACGGCCGCGCTACGGGCCTTCCCCGACGACCGGGTCGTCGTCCGCACGCCGGACATCGGCGGTGACAAACAGGTGCCGTACCTCGATCTGCCCACGGAGTCGAACCCGTTTCTCGGACAGCGCGGGATCCGACTGTCGCTCGGGCCACACTCCGCCCTCTTCGAGACGCACCTGCGTGCACTCCTGCGGGCAGGCGCGACCGACGAGGGCGGCCGGTTGGCGGTGATGCTCCCGATGGTCGCCCGCGTCGAGGAAGTCGTCGCCGCCCGCGAGCGGATCGAGACGGTCGCCGAGATGCTCGACGACGAGGGCGTCGACTACGCCCGGCCGGAACTGGGCGCGATGGTCGAGACGCCCGCCGCGACCTACGTCGCCGACGCGCTGGCCGACCGGCTGGACTTCCTGAGCCTCGGGACCAACGACCTCACCCAGTACGTGATGGCGGCCGACCGCGAGAACGACGCCGTCGCGGAGCTTCAGGACCCCCTCCACCCGGCCGTGCTCCGGGCGATCGACCGGACCACGACCGCTGCCCACGAGGGCGACGCGTGGGTCGGTATGTGCGGCGAGATGGCGGGCGACCCCGGACTGACCGAACTGCTCGTCGGCCTCGGGCTGGACGAACTGAGTATGAGCGCGGTGACCGTCCCGGCGGTCAAGCGGGCGGTCCGTGAAATCGACGGCGACGCCGCCGCGACCCTCGCACGCGACGCCGTCGCGTGTGAGACCCGCGAGGCGGTCGCGGCCCTGCTGGAGTGAGCGGGTCAGCGCTTGTTCACATCGCGGGCCGCCTCCGCCTGCTCGCGGACCGACTCCAGGGTCGCCGTGGGGCTGGTCGCGGCGACGGCGGCGTTGACCGCGCCCTCCAGGACTGGCGCGTCGGCGATGACGGCGTCGACGCCGCTGAGTTCGATCGCCACCTCGGCGTTCATGACGGCGCTGCCTAGGTCGACCAGGACGACCACGCCGTCCCCGTCGTCGGCCGCCTCGATGGCGTCGGCGATGGCGTCCGCGACGGTCCCCAGACCCCCCTGGCCGTCGCCGCCGACGGGTTCGATCACCGTGTCCCCGCCCATCTCCGCCGCGACCTCTGCGATGCCCTCGGCGGCGGTCCGGCTGTGGGAGACGACGACGAGTCCGACCATCAGTCCTCCGCGGCCTCCTCCTCGGGGACCGTCGGCGAGGTGGCGTCGACCGCCTCGATCTCGGTGTCGAGTTCCGCCTGTGCGGCGGCCAGCAGTTCCTCCATGATGAACAGCGTGCTCGTCGCCCCCGGGTCCTGGTGGCCCACCGAGCGCCATCCGAGATACGACGCCCGGCCCTTCGCCGCACGGATCGGCACGGTAAACTCGACGCCGCGTTCGGCCGCGTCGACGGCCTTGGCCAGCGCCTCGGCGGGTGGGAGGTCGTCGACCTCGATTGACTTCTTGAACGTGTGGACCGCCGGCACCAGCGCGTCGACCATCGTCTTGTCGCCGACCGAGGCGTCGCCGCGGTCCTGGACTTTCTCCAGGTAGGTCTCGGCGAAGGCGACGGCCGTCTCGGCGGTGATCCCGTCGTCGAGCGCCGTGCTGGCGAACACCAGCGAGCCGCCGTACAGCGGCCCGGAGGCGCCGCCGACCTCCGACAGCAGCGTCTTGCCGGCGGTCTTGACCATCGTCGCCGGGTCCGGATCGTCGAGGTCGGCGACCGCGTCGGCCGCGGCCCGCCAGCCGCGCGCCATGTTCCCGCCGTGGTCGGCGTCGCCGATCGCGGAGTCCAGTTCGGTGAGGGCGCTCCGTTCGCGCTCGATCCGTGTCGCGATGCGTTCGATGGCGTCCAGGACGGCCGCCCGCTCTGTCGCTTCGTCTGCCATGTGGTACCATGGCTGTTCGGGGAGTAAACAGTTCCGACGGATTCATACCCGCGCTGGCGTACCTCCCGGCAGTGTCTCTCACGCTCCTCCACTACTCCGATGTCGAGACGGCACTCGACGACCCCCAGCAGTGTGCTCGGCTGGCCGGCGCGATCGACGCCCGCCGCGACGGTGACACCGTCGTCGTCGGCACCGGCGACAACACCGCGCCGGGCGCGCTCCCGCTGGCGACCGACGGGCGCGTGGCGCTGGAGTTCTTCGCGGCGGTCGCGCCCGATGTCGACACGTTCGGGAACCACGACTTCGACTTCGGCGTCGACACCGCTCGGGAACTGGCCGACGACGCGCCACAGACGTGGCTCTGTGCGAACGCGACCGTCGACGGCGAGCGGTTCGCCGACGCCGAGACGGTCCCACACACCGTCGTCGAGACCGACCAGTACCGGGTCGGTGTCGTCGGTGTCGCCCACCCCGAGACCGACGAGATCAACCCCGCCGCGGCGCCCGTCGACTTCGACGATCCGGTGCCGGCGATCCGGGAGTCGGCCGCCACGCTGCGCGAACGGGGCGTCGACTTCGTCGTCGTCGCCTCCCACTGCGGCGAGGGAGACGGCCGAATCGCCCGCGAGACCGACGCGGACGCCGTCCTGGGCGGGCACGTCCACGACGTGCACGTCGAGACGGTCGCGGACACCTTCGTCGTCCGGCCGGGCCGTGCCGCCCGGTACTTCTCGGAGGTTCGGCTGGGGCCGGACGCCGACGTGACCGTCCACGAGGTCGGCGACGGCCACTGCGACGACGCGCTGGCCGCGACACTTCGGGATCGCCTCGCCTCGACGGGGCTGGACGAGGTGGTCGCTACCGTCGCCGACCCGATCGAACTGACCGAGGAGGCGGTCACGGTCGCCGAGAGCAGGGCGGGGAACTTCGTCACCGACGCGCTCCGGTGGCGTGCCGGTGCCGACGTTGCGATCAGCCCCACGGGCGCGCTCCGCTCGGGCGACCCGCTGGCCGGGGACGTGACCGTCGCGGACCTGCTGGGTCTCGCCCCCTACCGGGACGACCTGACGCTGCTTTCCCTCTCCGGCCAGCGGCTACTCGCCGCCCTCGCCGCGGTCCCGGTCGGCGCGCACGCCGACTCGTTCCCCGCCCGGTTCTGTAGCCACGTCAGCGGCGCTCGCATCGTCTTCGACGACGCGGCCGGCGAACTCCGGTCGGCGACCGTCGGCGGCGAGCCGGTCGACCCCGACGCCACGTACACGCTTGCGGTCGCCGAGTACCTCGTCGAGACCGACCACGTCGTCGGCGTCTTCGGCCCGGAGGACATCGTCGACCGCTGTGGGATCGCCCGGGACGCGATCGTCGAGTACGCCCGCGAGGTTGGGATCGATCCCGCGGTCGACGGCCGGATCGAACGGCCGACCCTCGCGGAGCACTGACTCAGCGTTTCAGCGCCGGCGTGTCCGCGGGGTGAGAGAGCAGTTCCGTCAGTTCGTCGTCGACGGCACAGACGGTCACCGAACAGCCCATCATGTCGAGCGAGGTCATGTAGTCCCCGACCATGGCGTCCCACGTCTCGAGCCCGTGGTCGTCCATCAGTTGCTGGAGCTTCCGATTGACGATGAACAGCTCTGAGAGCGGCGTCCCGCCCATCCCGTTGACGATGGTGACGACCTCCTGGCCCTCGTCCAGATCGAGGTCGTCCAGGACCGCAGTAGTCAACTCCTCGGTGATCTCGTCGGCGGACATCATCCCGGTCCGCTCGACGCCGGGTTCGCCGTGGATGCCGATGCCGAGTTCGATCTCGTCCTCGCCGAGATCGAAGGTCGGTTCGCCCTTCTCCGGGGTGACACAGGAGGTCAGCGCCGTCCCCATCGTCCCGACGTTGTCGATCACTTTCTGGGCGACCCGCTGGACTTCTTCGAGGTCGTCGCCGCGGTGGGCGGCCGCGCCCGCTACTTTGTGGACGAGGATGGTCCCACAGACCCCCCGCCGGCCGGAGGTGTACAGCGAGTCCTCGACCGCTACGTCGTCGTCGACGACGACCTGGGCCACGTCGGCGCCCTCCATCTCGACCATCTCGCCGGCGGTCTCGAAGTTCATCACGTCGCCCTCGTAGTTCTTGATGACCATGAGGACGCCCGAACCGCTGTCACAGGCCGCGACCAGTTCCTCCAGTTCGTCCGCGGTCGGCGAGGTGAACACCTCGCCGGCGGCCGCGCCGTCTAACATCCCCTCGCCCAGATAGCCCGCGTGTGTCGGTTCGTGGCCGCTGCCGCCGCCGCTGACGACGCCGACCTTCCCGTCGACCGGCGCGTCCGCGCGGACCAGGACCCCGGTGTCGGGTAATCGGCGCAGACGGTCGGGATAGGCCGCGACCATTCCGTCGAGCATCTCGTCGACCACGTCGTCCGGGTCGTTGATGAGTTTCTTCATGGTACATGATGACAATAGTCGCAGACGCTGATAAAGCTAGCTTCGCTGATGTGTCGGTGACGGAGCGGCCGGTCAGCCGAACGCGGCAGCGACGCGTTCGACCCGGTGTTCGTCGACCGGGTTCGTCGTCACGCCGTCGGTCTTGAGGGCCGTCCCGACGACGGCGCCGTCGGCGAGTGCCAGCAGGTCCGGGGCTGTCTCGGCCGTGACCCCGCTGCCGACGAACACCGGGACCGACGGGTCGACGGCGTCCCGGGCCTCGACGACCGCGGCCAGTGTCGACTCGTCGGTCGCCTCTCCGGTGCCCGGCCCCGAGACGACCAGGCCGTCCGCGTGCCCGCGCTCGACGGTGTCGGCGACCTGCTGTGCCAGCGACTGCTCGCCCAGCGGCGCCGAGTGTTTGACCGCCACGTCCGCGAGGACGGCCGCGTCGGCGTCGATCCGCTCTCGCAACCGCATCGTCTCGGCGGCCGCCCCCTCGATCACCCCCTGGTCGGTCACCCGGGCACCGGTGTGGACGTTGACCCGGACGAACCGGCTGCCGGTCGCCGCTGCGACCGACAGCGCCGCTGTGGCGTCGTTCCGGAGGACGTTGACGCCCACCGGGAGATCCACCGCACGCGTGACCGACTGGGTGGCCGCGGTCACGTCGGCGACGACGTGTGCCGGCACCTCGTCGGTGTAGAAGGGTGTATCGCCGTAGTTCTCGACGATCAGGGCGTCGGCGCCGCCCCGTTCGAGCGCCCGTGCGTCGGCGACGGCCCGCTCTCGGATGTCGGCCCGGGACCCGCCGTCGTCCGGTGCGCCGGGCAACGCCGGCAGGTGGACCATCCCGACCAGCGGCGTCGCCGTCCCGAACAGTTCCTCGGTGTCCATGCGGCGGTGTTCGCGTTCGGGGATGAAAACGTCGTGGTCGGCACGAAACGGACTGTCACCTACCGGTGCGACCGCGGCGACCGATTTATCAGTCAGGCTGGACAAAGAGGTCACGTGAACGACGACGGAGCGTCCGGCCGCTCGGTCCTCGGGACCGTCGGCCGCGGTGTCAAGGTCGTGCTCTCGCTCCCGGTGCTCGCGTTCGTCGTGGGTCTCCCGGCGCTGTTTTTCGGCATCGTCTGGTTCTTGCTGTTCGCGTTCGTAGAGGCGCAGTTCGGGCTCCCAGTCGTCACCCTCGGGCTGGCGGCGGCGGTCGGCGTCCAGCCCGTCCAGAACGGCGTTCCAGTGCTCTACCCCGCGGTGCTCGGGCTCGGGTCGGCGCTCGTGCTCGTCGCGTCGAGCGACGGCTCCGGGAGCGGGTCGGTGGGTGGGTCCCGGAGCCACACCCTCGGCGGTGGCGGCGACCGGGGCGGTGGTGGCCCGGACTAACTGGGGTGCCCGCCGACTGCGCCCCATTCGGTCGGCCCCGAACCCGCTGACCCCACGCCCGGGACGAGGCTGCTGCCATGGCGCCCGGAGCCGGTCGACACACGGTACCACGAACCACGCCACGACAGCGGGAGCCTACGCGTTCCAGTAGTCGGGCTCGTTGCCTTCGCGCCACTTGATCGAACAGCCCCGGGACGGCTTCTCTTCGGCAGTGATCTCCCCGCCGGAAAGCAGCGTCTCGACGTGGCCGGCCATCTCGCGGTCGGTCGGCTCGTCGTCGGGGCTGGTGGCGTCGTCCAGGCGACCGTGGTACGCGAGTCGGAAGACGCCGTCGTCGCTGGCAAAGAGGAACGGATCGGGGGTACAGCGGGCGCCGTAGGCCGCCGCGACCGACTGGGACTCGTCGAACAGGTAGGCGTCGTAGTCGATGGTGCCGTCGGCGACCAGCTCCTGCATCCGTTCGAAGGAGTCGTCGGGGTACTGTCCGGGGTCGTTGGCGCTGATGCCCACGACGGCGAGATCGTCGTACTCCGCGGCCAGGCGGTTGAGTTCGTCGAACTTCGCCTTGGCGTACGGACAGTGGTTGCAGGTGAACACGACCAGCAGGGCCTCGGCGTCGGCGAAGTCCGCGAGCGTGTGCGTCTCACCGTCGGTGCCGGGCAGTTCGAAGTCCGGTGCGGCGTCGCCGTGCTGGAGTACGTCTGACTCGGAGTCCATCGCGACCATTGTGGGTCGAGGTACGTGACTGAGCGACTAAAACCGCGTGGCTCCGTTCAGTCGCCCGGGTCGGGCGCCACGTCGAGGCGGGTCCGCCCGACCGCCAGGACGCCGGCGGTCAGGAGCGCCGCAAGCGCGCCGAGGCCGGCGACGACCCAGAAGGCGGCCTCGACGCCGGCGCGTTCGACGACTGCTCCCAGGACCGGCGGCGCGACGGCTCCACCCCCGAGATACCGATGGTGAGCAGGCCGAAGTTCTTCCCCGCGGCGCCCTCTGGAGAGAAGGCGTCGGCCAGCGCCGCCCGGGCCGGGCGGCTGGCGTCGACGGTCGCGCTCAACACCAGGACCAGTGCGAGCGCGGCGAGGACGGGGAGTGTGCCCAGCGCCAGCAGCCCGGCGACGGCGACCAGCGCGACGTAGCCGCCGAGCAACACCGGCCCGGGGCTGTACCTGTCGGTCGCCCAGCCGCCGCCGAAGATCAGGACCGCGCCCGTGACGAGCATCGCCGAGACGGCGGCGTTGGCCGTCGCCTCCCCGAGGGGGTAGCCGCCGGTCAGGAGGCTCGCGGTGTACTGTTTGATCCCCCACCCGGCCATCGAGGAGACGAACCAGAGGACGGTGAGCGCGACGATCGGCGGCGCCGAGACCAGTTCGCGAAGTTCGCGCCGGGCGCGGACGAGCAGCGACTCGCCGCTGGGACCGTCGGTCGCCGTCGGCCCGGTAATCTCGTCGTCGACACGGGCGGCGAGGAGCCCGACGGCGACGACGGCGTAGACCGCACCGACGGCGGCGATCGCCCCGATGGCCAGCCGCCAGTCCAGCCCGAGGGCGCTGGCGGCGGCGACGGCCGCGGGCGGCACGGCGAACCCGACCGCGCCGGTGAACCCGTGGACGCTGTAGGCCCGGCCGCGGGTCGCCGGCGTCGTCGCGGCACCGATCAACGGGTAGTGTGCCGGGTGGTGGCCGGCGATGCCGACGCCCACGACGACGCTCGCGAGCAGGAGCTGTGCGTAGCTCCCGGCGGTGGCCGTCAGCGCCGCACCGGCCGCGCCGACGAACAACGAGAGCGCGAGCACCGGTGTTCGACCCCGCGAGTCGGAGACCGACCCGAGCGGTAACTGAAGCGCGGTCACGACGACACCGACGAGTCCCAGCGCGACGCCGAGCTGTGGGTCGGTGAGTCCCAGTTCGGCCTGGAGCGGCCCGAAGACGGGCGGCAACAGCATGAAGTAGGCGTGATTGACGACGTGGGACCCGCCGACGAGCCCGACGACCAGCCGTGACTGGGAGGTCGAGGCCACTGTAGTGGGCACTGACCGGGCGGCAGTGAAAACGGTCGCGGTTCGATCGTCGTGCGGTCAGTCCGCGTCCGCGCTGGACTCCGCGGTCTGGAGCTGTTTGACGACGGCGTCGTCGAACGCGGTCGCCGCCTGGTACACTTCGCCGTCGGTGTCGACGGAGAACGTCGCTTCCTCGCCCTCGGGGTCGTCTTTCTCCAGGAGGCCGATGTCGACGATGTCCTCCAGGGTCCCGTCGAGATACAGCGTCTTCAACGGGACGCCCGCGGCGTCGCTCAGTTCGGTCTTCGTGTACACTTCCTCGGGGTCGAGCCGGAGCGCAGCGTCGATGACAGCGGCCGACTCGTCGTGGCGCGCGACGTGTGCCCACCCGGAATCTGTGTCGGGTCGCTGGGTACCCTCGTCGTACATCGTCAGCGTGGTTGGACCCGACCACAGTAAAGCCTCCGTCGTCCTCGGCGGCTGTGTCCGCGCCGCCCCTGACAGCTATTCACACGACGGAGCAAGGCTTTTGTCCACCGCCGCGCGCGGTCTGTGTATGAGCAGCCGCCGAGAGATTCTCGAACTCCTCCGGGAGAACGCCCGGTACACGACGGAAGACATCGCGCACATGACCGGCGAGTCGGTCGACGATATCGAGTCGACCATCGAGGAACTCGAAGAGGCCGGCGTCGTCCGCGGCTACCAGGCTGTCGTCGACTGGAACGCCGTCGAGACCGACGAGGAGCGGGTCCGAGCGATCGTCGAACTCAACGTCACGCTCGATCGGGAGACCAGCTACGCCGACATCGCGAACCGGATCGCCAAGTTCCCCGAAGTGACTTCGCTGCGGCTGATCAGCGGTGACTACGACTTCGACATGGAGGTCGAGGGCGACTCCATGCGTGAAGTGTCACACTTCATCAGCAACAAGGTCGCGCCGATCCCCGAGATCACCCAGACGGTCACGCACTACGTGATGGACTCCTACAAGGAACAGGGGATGCGCTTCGACGATCACGACGACGACGAACGGCTCTCGGTCTCGCCATGACGTTCGAACCCTCCGCTCGCGTCGAGTCGGTGCCACCGTCGGGCATCCGGCGTTTCTTCGAACTGGCCGAGGAGATGGACGACATCATCTCGCTCGGGGTCGGCGAACCCGACTTCTCGGCGCCGTGGGCGGCCCGCGAGGCGGCGATCACGTCCCTGGAACAGGGCAAGACCGCCTACACGGCCAACCGCGGCAAGCGCGAACTCCGCGAGCGGATCGCGCGCTACGAGGCGGCCGAACACGCCCTCACCTACGACCCCGACGAGGAGATCCTGGTGACCGCCGGCGCCAGCGAGGGTATCGACCTGGCGTTTCGCGCCCTGTTGGACCCCGGCGACGCCGTCGCCGTCGCACAGCCGTGTTACGTCTCGTACGTCCCCGGCGTGACCTTCGCCGGCGGCGAGGTCATCGACGTGCCCACCCGTGCGGACGACGAGTTCAAACTCACCCGCGAGGTTCTCGAAGCCGCGGGCGCGGCCGACGCGGAGGCGCTCATCTACTGCTACCCGAACAACCCGACGGGCGCGACGATGACCGGCGAGGAACTGCGGGAAGTCGCGGCGTTCTGCCGGGAGCACGACCTGATGGTCTTCGCCGACGAGATCTACGCCGACCTGACCTACGAACACGAACACACCTCCATCGCGACGCTGCCGGGGATGCGCGAACGGACGGTCGTGTTCAACGGCTTCTCGAAGGCCTTCGCCATGACCGGCTTCCGGCTGGGCTACGCGATGGCGCCGCCCGAGGCGATCACGGCGATGAACCGCATCCACCAGTACACGATGCTGTCGGCTCCGACGACCGCCCAGCACGCGGCGATCGAGGCCCTCGACAACTGCCGGGAGGAAGTCACCGAGATGACCACCCAGTACGACCGCCGACGGAAGTTCATCCTCTCGCGGTTCAACGAGATGGGGCTGGACTGTTTCCCCGCGGCCGGCGCGTTCTACGCGTTCCCCGAGTGTCCGTGGGACGACGCCGAGGCGTTCGCGGAAGCGCTGCTCGAAGACCAGGGCGTCGCGGTCGTTCCCGGGACCGCCTTCGGCGCCGGTGCCGAGGGTCACCTGCGGGTGTCGTACGCGACCGGCATGGCCGAGTTGAAGGAAGCGATGGACCGCATCGAGACGTTTCTGGCCTGAAGGGAACACCCGTTCGAGTTCCTGCTGTGCGCACCCGTTGCCGCTACCCCTCCCGTTATCAATAATAAAATACGGCCCGAAAGCTTCAGTACAGATGGGACTGTATCGTTGCTAAACCATGTCAGGGAGTGTCGGCTACGCGGACGACCGGTCAATCGTTTTACAGTCTTGTCCGGTAAAGTTTTTTCACCCGCAGGGGTGGATGAATTACAATGGCAATTGATGACACGGACGGGACCGTCGACACTATGGGTCGTGTCGACGGTCGGGGCGCCGCCGTGGGCGAGTACACGTGGGACGACTTCAGGCAGGAGTACCACGGCGGGGGACGGTTCGATCGGAGCGAGTACCTCGGCTTCGAGCCGCGGTATCTCGAACAACTGATCGAGGACGGGGGTGCCGTCGCCAAGACGGTCCAGGAACCGCTCGACGCCTCGCTCGACCCGGCGGTTACGCCGGTCGCGAAAGACCGATACAGTTGGGAGCATTTCAAACGCGAGTATCACTACAAGGGCGGCGAGCCGCCCGCGAACACGGCGAACGCCGATCCGTTCGACGCCGAACAGTATCTGGAGTTCGATCCCGCCGACACCGAAGCCCGGATCGGCGAGGCCGGGAGCGTGGCTACCGCACTCGCCGACTACGTCGACGAACACACCGTCGATGTCAACGAGGAACTGGACGAGGACGCGTTCTTCTCGACCCGGGAGGGGTACACGACCGTCGTCAACCGGTACGACCTGGAGAAGGCGGTCCCGGAGAACAAGAAGAAGCACTTCCGGGAACTCGAACGCTACTGGGTGAACAAGCCGTACGCGTGTGTCGTCATCTTCCATTCGCGGAAGGAAAACGAGAAGAAGTACTACGTCGTCGAGCCGTACCTCAACCCGATCGAAGACGATCTCAAGGAGTTCCTCTCGGGGAAACTCAAGACCGCGATCAAATACTCCGAGGACGACGTGATCGTCCAGGGCTCGACCGAGGACCGCGCCCAAGTCATCCAGCGCGAGGCCGAAGACCTGCTCTCCCGATACGACCTCTACAGCGGCGGCGTCTCCAGCGGGACCGGCGAGGGCGGTGGGATGTTCGACCAGTTCAAGGAATTGCTCGGGATGGGAGCCGACACCGAGCAGTCCAGCGGCGAACTCGAAGGCCTCTCGACCCGCCCGGAACCGAAGATCCTCGAAGACGACCCGGCGACGCTCAACGAGTATCAGGTCGAGAAACTGCTGTACGAACTCAAACGGAACTTCGTCGGTTACGCGCGGATCGACCCGATCAAACACGACATCAACGTCGAGGACATCTCCTGTGACGGCTACAACTCCCGCGTGTTCGCGTATCACACCGACTACGAGCAGATCATATCGAACGTCGAACACGGCGAACAGGAACTGGACGACTTCGTGGTCAAACTCGCCCAGCGGTCGGGGAAAGGGATCTCCAAGCGCCAGCCCCAGGTCGACGCGACCCTCCCGGACGGCTCACGCGCCCAGTTGACGCTAGGGCGGGAGGTCTCCGATCACGGGACCAACTACACGATCCGGCAGTTCAAGGACGTTCCGTTCACGCCGATCGACCTCATCAACTGGAACACCTTCAGCCTGGACGAGATGGCGTTCCTCTGGCTCTGTATCGAGAACCACAAGTCGCTCATCTTCGCCGGCGGGACCGCCTCGGGGAAGACGACGAGCCTGAACGCCGTCTCGCTGTTCATCCCGTCGAACTCCAAGATCGTCTCGATCGAGGACACCCGCGAGGTGGAACTCCCCCAGCGCAACTGGGTCGCCAGTGTCACCCGCCCGTCCTTCGGCGAGGACGACACGGGCGATGTCGACGAGTTCGACCTGCTGGAGGCCGCACTGCGCCAGCGCCCCGACTACATCGTCATGGGTGAGATCCGTGGCGAGGAGGGGCGGACCCTCTTCCAGGTGATGTCGACGGGCCACACCACCTACACCACGTTCCACGCCGACTCGGTCGGCGAGGTGATCAAGCGGTTCACGACCGAACCGATCAACGTCTCGAAGACGCTGTTTACGGCGCTGGATCTCGTCTCGATCCAGACCCAGACCCGTGTCGACGGCAACAAGGTCCGCCGGAACAAGTCCCTGACCGAGATCAACGAGTACTCCGCCGAGAACGACGAGATCAACGTCCGTGACGTGTACGAGTGGCGCGCCGAGACCGACGAGTACATCCAGATGGGCAACTCCAACACCCTCGAAGAGGTCAAGTTCGACCGCGGGTGGACCCAGGAGAAACTCGACGAGGAACTGTTCAAACGCAAGGTCGTCCTGGCCTATCTCATCGAGCAGGGACTGAACACCTACACGGAGGTCGCCGCGACGATCCAGGCCTTCATCAACGACCCCGACACCATCCTCACGCTCATCGCCAACGGCCAGCTCGAACGGTCGCTGGAGGACCTCCGGGAGATGGAGTCGGTCCAGATCGACATCGATCCCGAGAAAGAGGAGATGGTCCCGCGGCCCGACGCGCCCGAGGAGATGCTCGAAGAGAGCGAGACGATCCTCGACAACGCACAGCCGCTGTTCGACCAGTTCATGAGCCGCGAGACGCCAGACATCGTCTCGGCGCTGATGGACGGCGACGCGATCCAGGAGGAGGAAGAAGAGGACGACGAGGTCGACTTCGGCCAGTTCGTCCCGAAGGCCGGGACGGAGGCTGACGACGGATGAGCCTCGACACCCGGGGGCAACAACAGATAAGCGACAGCGGGACGCTGGGGGACACGTTCTATCCGGCCTACCAGATGCTGTTCGACGAGGAGAGTGACTTCGTCAGCAGCGTCGAGAAGAAACTCTCCCAGGCCAGGATGGCCGACAACGTCGAGATGTTCCTCGCCCGGGCGCTCGCTGTCGGTGTCATCTCCGGTATCGCGCTGTGGCTGCTTGGAACTTTTCTGGGCGTCGTCTTGGTCGAGTTCTTCTCGCTGACCGGTGAGGAACTCGAACTGCTCGGGATCGCGGTCTCGGACTCGGTCGCCAGCGTCATCAACATGCTGAAGATCCCGCTGTTGATCCTGATAACCGGGCTGGTGTTCGGTGCGATCGGGTTCGGTATCGGCTTCGGATCACTGGTCTCGATCCCCTACTTCAGGTCCAACGCCCGCGAGCGCGAGATCAACGTCTTGCTGTCCGACGCCGTCTCGTTCATGTACGCGCTGTCGGTGGGTGGACTGAACCAACTGGAGATCCTCCAGGCGATGGCCCAGGCCGACGACACCTACGGCGAGGTGGCCCGTGAGTTCCAGTCGATCGTTCTGGAGACGGAGTACTTCGACACCGACTACCGGACCGCCGTCCGCAACCAGGCGCTGGAGACGCCGTCGGACGAGCTCTCGCAGTTCCTCACCGACATGCTCTCGATCATCAACTCCGGTGGGGACATGACCTCATTCCTCGAAGATCAGAAGGAGAAACACATGCGAACCGCCCGCCAGGAACAGGAGAAGATGCTCGAGACCCTGGAGCTGTTCGGCGAGATGTACATGACCCTCTCGCTGTTCCCGCTGCTTCTCATCATCATCCTCGTGATCATGTCGATGATGGGCAACGCCCAGCAGATGCTCATCTACGGGACGGTGTACGTCTTGATCCCGCTGGTCGGGATCGGTTTTCTCGTCCTCACGTCGACGGTCACCCAGGACTCCATCGGGGACGGCTACCTCCGGCCAAACGCCGGCGAGGAGGAGATCGTCGTCGACGAGGGCGTCGGCGTGTTCAACCTCGGTCTCGTCGAGCGCTACACCGGCGAGTTCAGCGTCTTCGACCGGATCAAGAGCCGGGAGGGGACCTACGAACTCGTCAACATCCTCGCCGAGCCCCACTACTTCTTCCGTGACCACCCGCTGTTGGTGCTGGGGCTGACGATCCCGCTCTCGATCGTCGCGGTGGTCGCGTCGGTGTTGCTGGGGTTCGCCCCGCTCCAGTTGAACGGCCCCGGGGGGTTCATCCAGAACCCGGTCAGGGCGACGTTCTTCTGGGTGTACCTGCCCATGTACATCAACTTCGTCCCGCTGACGATCTTCTACGAGTGGAACCAGCGCTCGCGCAACGCCATCGTCAAGAACCTCTCGGAGAACCTGCGCAAACTGGCTTCGGCGAACGACACGGGGATGACGCTGCTCGAATCGATCAAAGTCGTCTCCGAGACCTCTTCGGGAAAGCTCTCCGAGGAGTTCGAGACGATCCACGCGAAGGTCAACTACGGGACCAGCCTGAAACAGTCGCTCAGGGAGTTCAACAACAAGTACCACGTCCCGCGGCTGGCACGCACGGTGAAACTGATCGCCGAGGCACAGGAGGCGTCCAGCCAGATTCAGGACGTGCTGTCGACGGCCGCACAGGCCTCCGAGAACCAGGACGACATCGATCGCGATCGGAAGTCCCGGACCAGGATGCAAGTTGTCATCATTCTTATGACGTATCTCACGCTGCTCGGCGTGATGGCACTGCTGAAGACACAGTTCCTCGACGTGATGTCGGGACTGGCGACCCAGGCGTCGGGATCGAGCGGTTCGGGCGCTGGCGGCGGGCAGTTCGGCGGGAACGTCGACACGCAGGCGCTGTCGATGTTGTTCTTCCACGCGGTGACGCTGCAGGCGCTCCTCTCGTCGTTCATCGCCGGATATATACGCGAGGTGAAAATAGCGGCGGGTGTCAAGTTCGCGGTCGTCCTCCAGACGATCGCGCTCGCGGTGTGGATCGCGGTGGGGTAACCTATCTGGTGGTCATATGAACGAGAGGGGACAAACGCCACAGGACTTCGCCGTGGGGGCGAGCATACTGCTCGTTACGATTATCGGGGCGTTCGCGTTCATTCAGGGCGGCGCGCTCTCGGTGTACGAAGATCCCGTGACGGAGATCGAACAGCCACAGGCAGACCGGATCGCGTCGTATCTCGTCGAGAACTACAGCGTCGGAGACCAGCGCAACATCGTCTTACACAACGAGTCCGGCGGTCTCAATAGAACGCTGTCGAACGACACGGAGCTTGCGAACCTCACCGCACACGCGGCGGTCAACGTCTCGTCGTCCCGACGGACGGACCCGACGCTCAACGTGAGTATCGTGAACAACTCGACGCTGCAGTCCGGACAACTCCGGCCGGCCAGAGCGGGGAGCAAGACGCTGGCGTGGGGTGAAGCGTACGACAACCAAACCGCGTCGACCTCGACGCGAGTGATCAGGCTCCGGAACGACAGGGTCACCTGTGAGCCGGTCTGCTGGCTGGTGGTGCGTGCATGGTGAGCGGCCGCCGCGGCCAGGCGTACACGCTCGAAGGCGTCCTGGCGGCGATCCTCGTGATCTCGGCGACGGTGTTCGGGATCACGTCCATCGACACCCGTGCGTGGGAAGACGGAACCCGAGAGGAAACCCGGCGGCTCGAAACCCGGGCCGACGACCTCCTCACGGTCGGTAAGAACACGGGCGCGCTGGAGAACGCCATCCTGTGTTACAACTCCGGTCGGACGCGGATCAACGGGAACAACTCCAGCCGTCCCGCGGAGTTCGAGCGGATGCTCAACCTGACCTTCGACTCCCGGGGCGAGCAGTACAACATCTACTTCAACTATCTCAACGAGACCGGCGAGCAGCGTGTGACGGAACTGGTCTCGGAGAACTCGCCCGCGAGCGCGAACCGGCCGTCGACCGGTGCCGCGGTCGCGACACGGACCGTCGCCCTGACCGACAACATGTCGGTGCGCACTAACTCGCCGTCGAACGCCTGCGGAAACGCGGGACCGCGCGTGAAATCGTTATCGAGCTTCTACATCCCCGATGCCGACAACAACACACGACTGTACAATCTGGTGGAGGTGCGACTGATCGTATGGTGAGCACTGCCGATACTCGGGGCCAGCTGTTGCTCGTCGGCGGGATCGCGATCGCGATCGTGTTCCTGCTGTCGATCATCCTGACCAACAGCCTCGTCGTGACCACGTACACGGCGACTCCCGAGAGCGCCGACCGGATCGAGGAAGTCGAGGACCGCGAGACGGCCGTCCGGCAGGATCTCACGACCGTCGCCGCGGCGGTCCGCAACAACACGACGTTCTCGAACTTCAACTCGACGTTCAACACGTCGCTACAGAACTACACGCGTTATCGAACGCGAGTCAGCGGCTCACAGTCGGGCGTCTACATCAACGCGACGTTGAACGCGACGGCTTCGAACGGTGGGTACATCAGGTCGACGCCGTCTATCACCCCGGTCGGGTTCCGCGCCCCGACGCCACCGAACCCCTCCGACTGGGTCGTCGCGGAAGATGTCGACAGCGTCTCTGTGTTCAACTTCACCGCGACGGGTGACTCCGAAGACTTCGTTCTCACCGTCGAGGGTGACAGCGGCGACGTGTGGGAACTCGAAATCACCGGTTCGAGCGGCTACGGGGAGGTCGTCGTCACACCGCCCGGAGGCACCGCGACGACGGTCTGTTCCAGCACCAGCCCGGGCGAGGACATCGATGTCGATCTCGTCGCGGGGACGTGTACCGTCGGTGGCACTACGTCGACGTTTGCGACTTTCGAGAGCAGCGTCGACGAACCGTACGACGAGATCGCAGTGCAAAAAGGCAACAAGTTCAGGGGCTACGTCTGGTATGCCTCGACGGGCACCTTCTCGAACGGAAAGACAGGTGGCTACCCGGCCACCCCGGCCGTCGACCTCACCTACACCGGTCCACAGACCAGTTACAACCGGACGATCGTACTGGAGAACGAGACATGATCGGGCGACTGTTCGCCGACAGTCGTGGCGTCTCGCCGGCGGTCACGCAGGCGCTGACCATCGGTATCTCGACCGTGTTGGTCACCGGCCTGTTGATCGGTGGCGGGGCGCTCGTCGACGGCCAGACCGAAGACATCGCTCGTGAAGGGCTGATCGACATCGGGTCCGGCGTCGCGACCGATCTGGTTCGACTCGACCAGTTCAACACGTCGACGCTGAACGCCGATGTCGAGTTCCGGTCACGCTATCCCGAACGGGTCGCCGGCCAGCAGTACCGGATCACGCTCGTTCCGACGAGCAGTCAGACCAAGATCTACGTCAACTCGACCGTGGAAGACTACTCGACGGTCGTCCGCTTCGAGAACCAGAGCCGCGTCTGCCCGGGGACCGCCGACGGCGGCACGGTCACGGTCCGGTTCGACACGTCGAGTGGCGCACAGTGCATGGAGATCGAAGACTAATGCTGGGAGACACGCCTGATAGCACCCGGCGCGCGGTCTCGGATCTGATCGCGTTCACGCTCGTGTTCAGTATCATCATCAGTTCGATCGGCTTTCTCACCGTCGGTGGGTTCACCGCACTGGAAGGCGTCAGGGACGGCGCCGAGACGAACACCGCCGAAGCGACGATGGTCGGCTACGCGGAGACGCTGGCCGACCACAGAAACGAGCGTGCGCCGCGGCGCGAGACGACGATCAAGCTCCAGGGCCATTCGCTCAGCCGACAATCGTCGTCGTTCGTCGTCGATGTCGCGGGCGTCTCGGGCACACAGACGATCTCGACGGGGACACTCGTCAGAACGACGGGCAGTGATACGGACCTGGTGTACACGAGCGGCGCGGTGTTCCGAGCCGACGAAAACGGCGGTGTCCGCGTCGTTCGTGTCCCGCCGTTTCGTTGCGGTACCACCGGTGCCCACCTCTCGTTCGTCCGCGTGACCGGTGACATCAACCAGTCCTCGTCCGGGCGGGTGACTCTCCGGAGCCAACTCCGGAACCGGTCGCTGTACTTCCCGGACCCGTCCTCCGGATCGGCGATCACCACTCGCGTGACTGTGGATGTCTCCGGGACCGAATACCGGACCGCGTGGGAGCGGACGTTCGAGCGCTATCTTGAGTGGTCCGCTACCGGGACGCCCGGCGTGTACGAGTGTGCGGGGATCGACCAGGCTGTCGTCGAGAACACGTCTATCGACATCCAGGCGATCTCCTGATCGTCACACCTGGGGTCCGATCGGTCGCTTTCGTCCCGCCTTCGGGCGGTCCCGTCCGGCAGCGCTGCTGTTGATAGTGCTGGTAGACTGTGAGAACTGACGACGAGGACGGAGCCGGGACCGCGCTACGTAGCGGTCACGTTGACGAGATCGGAGTCGACGTTGACCGGCGAGTCCTCGCGCGTACTGACGCCGTCGGGGACTTTCTGGAGGAACAACTCGCCGCTACTGGTAACCGTCGGCCCGCTCTGTGCGCTCTGGGTGTCGTTGTAGACGAGTATCTCGTAGTCGTAGGTGTTCCCGGTCGAGAGCGCACTGACATCGAAGCCGTACTGCGTCGGCTGGGTCGCGCTGGTGTACACCGTGTCGGTCTTCGAATCGTCGACGACCGTCCCCCCTCCGCCGTCGGTGATCCGCAGGCGGACTTCCCGCTCGTCGCTCACGACACCGACGTTCTCGACGCCGACGTTGAGTCGGGAGATCCGTCCGCGGCGGATGATCTGTGTCCCCGGCGTGTAGTTTTTCGTCCCGATGTTGATGTTCGTGGGCGTGACACGCGAGTGGCCGATCTCGATCGACTGGTTCGCACTCGTCGTGTTGGGCGTCACCACGTAGTAGTTGTACGTCCCCTCACGGCCCGGGGTCGCGGTGATCTCGAAGTCCAGTTCCTTGTTGTTGCCCGACGGAATCGTGTGAGTCTCGGTCACGGTGTAGCTCGTCCCGGTGTCGGTGTTCTCGTAGACCAGCGTCACGTCCATGTCGGTCCCGTCTTCGCTCCCAGTGTTGTCGACGCGTGCCCTGATGACTGGGTTGCTGTCGTCGGTGTCGTCGGAACCGGCGTTGATCTCGGCGGCTGCCGGGCCTTCGAGTTTCGTCACCTGATAGTAGGGACCGCTGGTACTTCCGATCCGTAGCTGCTGTGTCTGTGCGTCGTCGACAGTTCCGTCGGTCCCTGCGACCTCGACCTCCCAGTTGTAGGTGCCCGGAGTGTAGCTCGTCGTCGGCAGGGTGAGTGTCACGTCCGTCTCCTCGCCGGGCTGGAGAACGCTCGTGCTCACCGGGCTCTGTGAAGCGCCCGCAAACGCCGGATAGACAGTCGCCTGGCCGGCCTTCTCGCCGGTGTTCTCGATGGTCACGTCGACGTTGGTGCCGGCGCCACTGGGGCTTGTGACCAGTGCCGGTGCGTCTACGTCGGTGATGTTGAACGTCGCGGGCTGGACGTTCTCACGCTCCGTACTCACGACTTTCAGCGACACGACGGCGTCGTTGTAGTCCGGATCGTTCGGTCCGGCGGCGTTCTCTGCGCTCGCGTTTTCCTTCGAGAGCTCGTACATGAAGATGTACTGGTCTTCCGCGAGCTGGAGGTTCCCGTCGCCGTCGAGGCTCGCGTTGACCGTATCGAGCATCTGGTTCAGTTCGAGCTGGTACCAGTCGGCCTGTCCGGGCGCGGGTGCCGGGTCGCCGTTGCCGAGGATGACGACGTTGCTGGAACTCTTCGTATCCGTAATCTCGATCCGTTCGCGGCCTCTGTCGTCACACACCTGGCCACCCAACCGGTAGCCGTTCCGGTCGTGTGTGTAGTAGTTCCCGTTATCGTCGGAATAATCGTAATCGTTACAGTTGTACGACGTTCCCCAGATAGAGAGTTCCGACCCGGCGCTGACGGTCATCCGCTCGACGTACGGGTTCGGTATATCGGGCTGGTACATCCGCTGTTCCGCGTGTGGGTGGTTGATGTTCCCGTTGTACTCGCTCGTCCATAGCGGGGTGACTTCGGACATGGTGTCGTTTTCGACGTACGTCCGGACCGTCGTCGGGGCCGAGAACTCCCACAAGTTCCCGTTGGGGCCCCGGGTCAGTCCCTCGAGTTCCGCACCGCCTGCGACGATCTTGATTCGGGCGTTCTTGGTGAACTCCAGGAACTCACTGCCGTCACTGTCTTGATTTTCCTCGACACCGGACCCCTGCTCTCTCACCTCCAGAATCTGGCCCAGGCTGCCGTTGTCGGTCTCGACCTCGATCGTGTTCTGGCCCAACTCGAACCGGCTCGAGTCGTTCTCGACGGTCGTCACGAACCGCTCTGTCGTCGTCTGGCCCGGGCTCAGCGTCACGTCCCACGCTTCGAGATCGGTGTTCGTCCGCTCGTTGTCCAGATCGATCGTCTGTTCGTCGGTCGTGCCGCCGCTGTTGGTCACGGTGACGTTGATCGCGACATCGTTGGTCCGTCTGACGCTGCTGGGGTCGAGTTCCAGGCGCTGGATGACGAAGTTCGGCGCCGCGTTGCCGGCTTTGACGTAGAACGTGCTCCGCTGGGTCTGGTTGGGCGTCGTGACTGTCAGACTGTACGACCCTGTACTGGGGAACGTGTGTGAGACCGTTCGGGTGACGGTACTCGAATCGGACAGCGTCTCAGTCGCGTTGGTGGTGGCGACGACTGTGTCGGTGTCCTCGTTCTTGATCGTCGCGTTGACGGAGCCGGTCATCGTCTGGTTGCCGGCGTTCTGGACCGTCGCCGAGAACACCTTCGTCTCGCCCCGTGTCGGCGTGTCGTAGACGACGTTGGTGATGTCGAACCGACCGGGCGGGCCGACGACGAACGGTCGCTGCATCGAGTCGCTCCCGACGCTGAACTTCAGTTGATGCATACCCGGACGGTCGATCGGGAGCGCATCGCTCACGTCGGTGCTGACGTTCTCGCCTGGATGGATGGTCGCGTTCCAGGTGGTGTCCGGTTGGCCGGTGACCTCGAGTCTGAGCGTCGCTGTCTTCGTCATCCCGCCCGTGTTCTCGACCCAGACGTGCCCGTTGGACGCATTTCCGACGGTCGTCCCGCTGGAGATGTTCTCCGCGGAGAACTGGGCGTTCGGTGTGGCCGTGGGGCTGTTGAACTGGACCTTCGCGGTCGAGTTCGTATCTGCTGCGACCGTGACGTTGTGCGGGCTCCCGGGGACGATATCGCTGCTGTCGAGCGTGAACGTGACTGTCTTCGTCTGCTTCCCGTTGAGCGTCACGTCGGTGTCTGTCGTGGCCGTCCCGTTGTGATAATCGAACGTGACTTCGTCGGTCCCACTCAGTCCCCCCACGTTCGTGACCTCGGCGGTGACCTCGTAGTTCGATCCGGGACCTGGTGTCACGGTGACGTTCTCGGCCCTGAAATCGGGGTCGGACACGTCGCCGAGTTCGAATTTGATCGTGACGTTGTCGTAGGGGCCGGCAGGTGCCCCGCCGTCGACGCTCACGCTCACACGCCTGTCGTCGTAGTTGTCACGGGCCCAGCTCGCCCAGGCGCGGGCGAACGTGCTGTTACTGATCTTCAGCGACGCGTTGTCGACCGCCGTCGGCGAGCAGGCGGGGTCGCTGTAGAGCTTGCCGGTGATCTCACGTTGCTCGTCCAGTTCCTGCGTGACGTTCGATGTCGCTTTCAGGGTTCCACTGGAGGTGATGTTGCCGGTGACGTTCGTGAACGAGACGGAGAGCGAACCGTTGTTGTAGTTCAGATCCGGCGGCGCGCTCATCACTGCGCCCGCCTCTGTCATCTTCCAGACACCGCCTGCCTCGTAGGCGGTCACCGTCTCTGCCCCGTCGTGTCTGATCGTCCCCATCTGCCGCGGTCCGGTCGAACACACTCCGTTGTCGTTGAGGGTCAGGTTGTACGTCGCGTTCCGGTTGATCGAGACATCCTTGTCGACCTCGTCACTGATCTCGAAGGTCTGGCCCTCCTCGTCGGCCTGCTGGAAGACGCTGTCGACTTTCAGCATCGTCTCCTCGGAGATCTCCTCGTTCGAGTCCGTGTTCAGGTCTTCCACCACCGCCGACCCAGCCAGCAAAACGATAGCGATACCGACCGTGACGACACCGATGAGAAGCACCACCGCAACGACGGACGATACCCCACGCTTATCGGCCCCTTTGCGCCCCTCTAAATTCATAATCTGATACTTGACACGCGATAAGTAAATTCTTTCGATAAACTTATGTAACTTTCATAACGATCTCTCGGCGGTAATTCTCGCCTGTTTGATTCCCGTCCCGAGGTGGGTGAGATTCCTGCAGGCCCTGCTCGATCTCCGAACACTCTCTGGGAACGACGAATCGAAGAAATGGACTCGCCGGGATTCCCGCGAACGGAGTGAGCGGGAAGTCGGCGAGGAAACGAACGGATGTGAGTGGACTCGCCGGGATTTGAACCAGAGGAAGACGGTCGTCTCGCTCCGCTCGACGCTGCGACTTCCAGGGCTCAAATCCCGTCTCGAACAGACAAAATTACGTCGCTCGCGAGTTTGCGAGCGACAGGAATTATGGACTCGCCGGGAGACCAAATCCCATCGGTCGTTGGCTGGTCAGTAGGTCGATGCGTCTGGTCGGTCCCTCTGGAGAGGGAGTCTGGTTTGCTCATAGGGAATCCTCCAAGAACTCACGTCGGATTTCGGCGCGTTCGCGTTCTGACCGCTCGTCGTAATGCTTCTCCAGTATATCTGAAGTCGCGTTGCTGCGACTGCTGACGACTTTTTCAGGAGTGCCGTCGCGGAGCATCCGCGTGATCGCGCCACGGCGGACGGCGTGAGGCGAAACCGACGACGGACACTCCCGAGCCTGCTTGTCCTGGGTCGCTTCGCAGTCGGCCAGGTCACGATCGTGCGGGCACTCCTGGTCGATGATGCAAGGTCGGGTGAGCCGATAGACAGTCTCCCGAATCGCACCCTCGGACATCCGACCGAACTGGCTGGAGATCAGTGGCTCGCGGCCGTGATCGTCCGTGACGTTCACCCGGTTCACGCGGATGTAGTCGTCGATAACTGACCCATATTCCTCGCTGACCGTGATCGAGCGCTCGGCGGGCTCGCGGTTCTTCAGCGGAGTCCCGCTGTCTGGTCGATGGCGAATCTTCAGGAGGAGCGCTTTGCTATCCCAGTCCCCCACGTCCAGCGCCCGGAGCGTCCCGAGCCTGATCCCGGAATAAGCCAGAATCAGCATGATGATATGATCCCGGCTCGCGTAGCGATACTCGTCGAGAAAGTCCAGAATCGAACGCGCGCGGTCGGCGTCGAGCTGGACGCTCTTCGATTCCTCTGCGGCCGAGACGTTCGGCAGCACGACCTTCTCACGCAGGCCGTCCTCGACGGCGTCGATTGACGCACAGAACTCCAGAAACACGCGCAGCGTGGCGAGATGCGTTTTCAGCGTCAGTGGCTTGATGTCCTCGCCGCGCCAGGTCCGATAGCTGTGGATATCGCGACCATCAAGCTCGTTCAGGTTCTCGATATCGTGGACCTCACAGAACTCGATGAACGTATCCAGCCGGTAGCGGTGGTTCTGGAGTGTCTTTTCGGATACGTCGCTCTCGCGAAACTCCAGATACATCTCGACGGCCCGGCGCGGCTCGATCGGCCGGAGGTCGGTCACGGCCCGACACCTCTGCCATAAAGCCCAACTGCTGGGTCTGCTAACTCGTACATGGGTCTGATACAGTTGGCCGCGCCCCGCGAGAGATTGGTACCTTGCCGCGGGACGCGACCGATGGACCCAGCGGGACTTGCACCCGCTTTTCACCACTGTGGGGGTCTGAAACTACGGTTCAAGAACTTTCATGACGACCAGCATCGCCCAAAGGAACCCGAGCATGCCCATCGGGTATGAAATAAGCGCGAACGGCGGCGCGGTGAGTGCCGCAACACTCTGGTCGAACCCAGTCGCGATGATCGCCGCCGCCCCCTCGAACACGCCGACCACGTCGCCGAACACCGCTGCGGTCAGGATCGCGACCCCGCCAGCGAGCCACGGTAGCCCGGCCAGCCAGACCGTCCGCCGGTTCTCGACCAACGTTGCTTCGAGGTGGTCGCGACTGTCCTGGGGCTCCGCGTAGTCCAGCACGGAGTCGGCACACCCAGCACAGAGTTTTCGCTTGGCGTAGGCGCGATCGTGCTTGCTGATATCGACGCCGACGGTCAGCATCTCGTCGGGCTGGTAGGCCTGGTCGCAGTTCCGACACAGGTGCAGTTCCTCCTCGACCTCCTCGACGCGGTGTTCGGTTCGAGTGCGGGTGATCGTTCGGTCGTCCTCAGCCATCGTTCCTCCGTTGCTGTTCGGCGTAGGCCGCGGCCCGGACAATCGCCACTCCAAAATCCCGAGCTTGGTCGGGATCGAGCATGGTGCCAGACTCGGCGCGCACTGCGTCGGTCTTGTGCCGAACCCCGAGTCGGATATCGCCGCGGTACACCTCTTCGACCCGCCAGACTGCGGGTTTGTCTACGAGCCGGGCGCTGAACTGCCGCCCCTCGATATCGAAGTCCGTCGACTCCTCGATCTCCACGTCGTAGACCTCTGCGTGGATCGGATGCTCGTCACTCATCCCGCACCCCCAGCGCGTCGAGCGCGTCGTATAGCATCTGTTCGTCGGCGCCGTTCGCTGCCTGGAGCACGCGCCGGATCAGCCGGTCGTGCTGGTCGCCCTCGCGGGGTGGCCAGGGGACACCGCGCACCTCGGTCCAGAGCTCGTACATCGGCTGTTCGTCCAGTTCCAGTTCGACGCGCCCGTACTCGGTTGTCGCCGTCAGTACCCACCGATCCGTGTCGGGACCAGCCGGGCCGTAGGTGACCGTACTCCGAGACTCCTCGGTGACCTCGAACCGATACGAACTCTGCCCGCCGTCGGGCACGAGGTCGCGATCGTCGTCGTAGCGACTGCGCGAGAGTTCTGTCCGATCGACCAGTTCGCCACAGAGCGGGCAGTTCGTTTCCTCGTACTGGACCGCGGCGGTGCCCACGTCAGTGATCGAGCGGCCGACCGCCCAGCCCCCACCACTCCGGAACTCGTCGGACTCGGCGTCTGGCTCGTAGCCACAGTTCGGACACTGCATCAGTCGGTCACCTCCCCGACCGCGTCCCGAACGGCCTCGTCGGTCGCGCCCGTGGGCTGGTTGTCGATCGCCGACTCGGTACAACAGCGCCGCGCCGCGTCGTCACTCTCGTACTCGGCGAGACAGTCCCCGCAGTACCATACGTCGCCGCCGTCCGTCGCGACCTCCTCGCCGTCCCCATCACAGGGCAGGTGCGCGGGCAGTTCCTTCACCGGCTCGCCACAGAGTGGACAGGGCTGTTCGTCCATTTCCCCGCGCTGGTTGTGGCCGGTGCCCCCAGCACACCGACGACAGGGCTCGAAGTGGACCGCGATATCGTCCAGGCGCTTGCGCGTGATCTCGGCGGCCCGCTGGAGGTGCCCACACTCGGGATCGCGGTGAAACCGATGCTTGTGGTTCTTCCCGGCGCTGACGAACACGTACTCGTCGTCGCCGTGACACCGCGGGCAGGGCCGGGCGTCACAGAAGCGGGCGTATTCGGGGCCGCGGTCCTCCGTGCGATCCTCGTACTTGCCCTTGATCGCCGAACACGCCGGGCTCGCGTGGAACGTGGACGTACTGGTGTTGCCCCGCTGCATATAGAAGTGATCGAACCGATCGTAGTCGACGCCGCCGTCGGTCATGACATCCGGTGACGGGTCCTCACCAACGTCGTCGGCCTCCAGGTGCCGGAGCTTCGCGGCGATGCGCTCGACATCGACCTCTGTCGGCCCCTCGCCGTCGTCGGCAGCCTGCGCGCTGGGTTCCGGGTCCGGCCCCTGGTCGCCGCTGTCGGTCTCGCCGTCGAACTCACGAAGCACGGTCAGGAACGCCCGAACCGTCCGGCAGTGTGGGTTCGTGTCGGTGTTCAGGATGTGACTGAATCGGTTGTCCTTGTAGCCGGCACAGCGGCTCAGGTCCCGCATCGAGAGGCCAGCGTCAGCCCGCATCGCATCGAGTTCCGCGATCGTCGGGATACGAAACTGGTCGGGATCGGGCACGCCGCCGTCGGTGATGAGCCGCTCATCCTCGTCGTAGCAATCCTCGTGCCACCACTGTTCATCGTTCGTGGCTTTCCAGACGCCTGGTTGTTCGGTGTCGACTGGATCACCACATCGCTCACACAGCTGGAATCGGTCGTGGCCGACGACTTCCGGGCCGCCGTCGGTGACGAGTCGCTGGTCCTCGGGGACCGACTGCACAGACTCCCAGTAGTCGTCGACGGCCTCGATCGTCTCCTGGTGCTGCTCCGAGAGTCCGAGGCCGCACTGGGTGCAGTGTTTCGGCCCGCCGATCGCCTGCGTCCAGCGCGTCCCGTCACACTCGGGACACTCCGGCGGGTCGGCATCAGTGCGGGCGCGCATCTCGGTCCACAGCTCGTGACGCCGGTCGACGGCAGTGGCGTGGCCGTCCTCGCCGTGGTGCATATGCCGGAGGTTCTCACAGATCTCGGACCACTCCGCGACGAGCGCGGCCTTCGAGAGGTCGGTCACGTCCCGGTCGGTGCGTTCGTGGATCACGTCGTCGGGCTTAGTCATCGGTCGCCTCCGTCTCGATCGTCTCGACACTGGCCTCTTCCAGGCCGCCATCGTCACGCGACCGGAGCCGGGGCGCGATCACGACCGCCTGGTCGCGTCGATCGTCGGCATACAGAGCCAGGTCCGGCTTGTCGTCGGTACTGCCCTGGACCAGCGCGAGGTTCACCCCGCGCGGGTTGTCGAACTCCTCGCGGACGGCGATCAGCGCGCGTTCGAGGCGTTCGGGATCGACCAGCAGCGACTCGGGGAACCGGTCGGGGTCGTTGGTCGCCACCAGGCCGACGGTCTTGTCCGGCGAGAGGTGGGCGACCTCGCCGACGATCTCCAAATCGAGCAGGCCGCCTCTCATCGGTCGTCCTCCCGGAGGTCGTCGACCCGCAGCGCCTCACCAGGTTCGAGGGACGCAACCGCGTCACACCACAGCTGGTGGTCCTCGTCGACGATCTCCATGTCGAACTTCTCGGCGGTGTGGCGCTTGAGAACGCGAATCTCACGATAGGTCTGGCCCGCGTCGACCAGTTCGTCGTGGTTGGTGATCTGGCCCTCGTCGTCGTGTTCGAGGTCCGCGTCGTCCTCGTAGGTCTGGAAGACGACGGTCACGGGTTCGGTTTTGGGGGTACCGCCGTCGGTCATGATGCGATGCGCGTCGCTGTCGGTGTCGGTGGTCATACTCGATAGTGAATAGTCGGCGAGGGCGTGCCCGCAGGGCGCGGCGGTCCGGCGCGGGTCCGACTCGACGGCGTCGATCTCGGTGCCACAGACCGGGCACGTCCCAGTTAGTGATGCATTACTCGTGAACTGTTCAGCGAATCGTCGGTGGGCTTTTTGGCCCGTGAGCGTGTCGTTTGGCATAGGTCGCGGGTAGACCGACGCGGCATCCGTGTTGTGAGCACGGTGCCGCACTCGCGGTTTCTTCCGAGGCGAGTTCGACAGCGCCGCGTCGGCCTTGCTCCAACAGTCATTTCCAACAGTACTTAGTAGTTTCCCATAAGTATACGAAATATGGTTGAAGAAGAGGATAGTACAGATAGTTGTGTGAAATCTGAGATTTTCGGTGTAAATATGCCCCTTCGGAGTGATGGGGGAGACATGACAAAGGAGGACAGACGCCGGCAGTTGCTCGAATTTATGAAAGAGCATCCGCTGGCGCTTCCACCGCTTCTTATCTACAGGAATCTGAAACTTCACATGGACGTGACTTTCACAGTCGATAGCGTCCGGAACTATCTCGATGAGTTCGCCGAAGAAGGGCTGGTGAAAATGGTAGAGAAAGAGCCGCTTGACGATGGTGATCTGGTAGAAGCGGAGGCAGGAACTCGACCGTACTACATTATCACTGAAGAAGGTAGGGCCTACCTCGAAGACTGATTTTTCAGATACTAATCTGAACTTTCCCACAACTATGGGAAAAACTAAGTGGCTGGCAGTCCTTACTATTGAGTAGGAACAGACGCGCTGCTGGGTGATTTCGAGCGAAGAATCGGAATCGCCCGACCTGTCATCAGCAGGCCAGGCGCGTCCGTTCCTCCAACAACGATGGCAACTACGCAACCCCACCCACAAGAACGTTTGGCTCGCGAACAATTCACCCAGCGACCCTTCTACGTCGGCACCGACGGCGACGGCGCGGCACACTACTGGTCGTCCTACGCCCAGGCGATCCTGGTGATCGACGGCGACGGCGACACCGAGCGCTTCGAGCTGGCCGACCTGCCGATCGACACGCTCGGCCAGTGGTGCGAACACGTCCGGAACGAGCGCGAGTGGGCGACCGAACCGCGCGTCGGCGGCTCGCTCGTCGGCGACCTCGTCCGCGGGATCGAGGCATGAATCCCGAGACTGTCGCCGACGCCCGCGGGTTCGTCTACGAGCCGGCCCGCGGCCCGAAACGCCGCGTCCTGTACGAACCACGCAGTGACGGTCGCTTTGAGCGGATCGAGTCCGTCTGGACTGGCTGCACGTGGCGGCCGACTGGTCGGGAAATCGTCGAGAACGTCTACCGGATCTAATCTCGTCACCTTTTTTACAGCCGGAATTAACCCTCAGATGGGCGCCGGGCCGAACCATCAGTGATAGGCTCTTTCCCCCCACATCGGCGCCCGAGTTTCCATCACTCATTCGTCGTCCCTGAGCGACAGCCCGATCTCCCACAGGACAGTCTCGGCCCAAGCCGGCGGCTCGGGCAGGTCGAGCACGTCGCCGGCCTCGGTCGTCGTCTCTAACTCCGCCTCCCGGCCGTCGACGCCGAACGCCCAGCGCTCGCCGTCGCGCTCGATCACCACCCGCGCGTCCTGGTCGGGATGGTCCGAGACGTGTGCTTTCGCTTCCGAGCCGTTCCCCAGTGCCACCGTCGTCGTTCGCGCTTGCCGCGTTGCCATATCCGACCAGTCCGGGGAGAGGGGTAAGAGGCTAACCGGGGCGCGTGAAACGAAGTCAAAACTCGCCACCAAAACCAGCGAAAACTACCCACTCACACACCAGAGACACCGACAAACAGCAGTGAAACGAAGATGCAACGAAGTGAAACAAAATGCCGCCCTCGGGCGATTACAGCAGTGAAACGTAATCGGTCCCGCGCCCCTGCCCGCGACTCTCGATCAACTCGTACTGTTCGAGCGATTTGAGATACCGCCACCGCGTCGTCCGACTCTTGGGCGCCTCACACCGCGCTTCGTAGCGCGCATGGACTGTCTCGCCATCCAACTCGCCCGCCTCGTCGATGATATCGAACAACAGCCGTTGATGCGTTCCGAGCGACCGGACGTGTCGGCGCCGCAAGTCGGCTTCGGCGTCGGCCGCGACCGCCTCGACCACCTCGCAAGTCAACTCTTCGCGATCGCGCTCGGCGACCTGCTGGGCCGCCCACCGAAGCACGGTGATCGCGTGGCGGGCGTCCCCCGCGGCGATGTCGGCGACCCGCTCGATCGCGCCGTCGGCAACCCGACTGCGGATCAACCCGTGGGCGACCCGACTGTCGAGAATATCGACCAGTTCGGCGTGACTGAACTTATCGAGCCGGAGCGTCTGTGTCGACTGCATCCGCGAGATCACGGGTTGAGACAGTTCGGCTAACCACTCGTCTTCGTCGACGGTGATGCACACGAGCGAGACGCCCGGCAGGTTCGACAGCGCCAACAGCAGTTCCTCGTCGGCGACGCCGACCTCGTCCAGCGTCGCGATGATATGCTCGTCGGCCTCGCGCAACCGATCCAGTGCCTCGGACCGCGGGGCGCCCTCCCGCCGGAGGTCCGCCCCCAGCCCGACCTCGCGGATCAGGCGGTGCAACGCGGCGGCCTCGGTGGGGTCCGCGATACAGTCCACATACCCCCACCGCACGTCCAGCGTCTCGCGCCGGAGCTGCCCGAGGACGTACTTCGCGAGCGTCGTCTTCCCCGCGCCGCTCGGGCCGAAGATCGTCACCGACTCGGGCGCGTCGAAGCCGGTCGGGTCCAAGACAGCAGAGAGATGGTCGATCTGGCCGTCGCGATGGTGCAGGTCCTGCGGGACAGTGTCGGTCCGGAGCGCACGAGCGTCGGTAATCATCGCCTACGTGTCACCCGCGGACGGGGAAAAGCGTCAGCCGTCCGGAGTGAAAGTGAAGCGCGAACCACCTTAACCAACACAGGCACCCGAACCGATGCCAGTGTTGGTTAAACACCGCCGAAACCCTCAATCCAGGCGATTCACCGATGGTACCGATCGATTCCAAATATGAGAACCACTGTTCAAGTCTGTCCTGAAACATCAGATCTGCCGACACGACTGATTGGTGTACTGGACCATCACTACCGATTCTCAGTACGGACACCTCTCCGTGTTATCGGATAATACGACACTCCCTGGGCCTGAACACACCTCTTAGATCCTTTCGCATGGGGCACGCCCGTTCTTTCAGTGGCAGACTAAAAACCAGTCAAGACGGCCTTGAAACGGCTAATTCTCGTAAAACGTGTTCTTACTTTATAATAAGGTCGGCATATGTGGACAGTGTAATGCAGCTCAAAGAACTGTTCAACGACGATGATGCCGTCTCGCCGGTCATTGGCGTCATCCTCATGGTCGCCATTACGGTGATCCTCGCCGCAGTGATTGCATCGTTCGTCCTCGGGCTCGGGGACCAGACACAGAGTGCCACGCCGCAAGCCAGTTTCTCGTTCGAATATGATGAGAGTGGTATCAGTGGCACTTCCGGGGAAGGGGTTCTGTCAGTCACGCATGACGGTGGTGACACGATCCCGGCAGACGAGCTTTACATCCGGGGTAGCGATTACACAACGGTCTCTTCTCCGCCGTCTGGCACAATGTCAAGTAATGGCCAATTCGCTGGTAACGTCAGCGTCAGCGAAGTGTCTGCTGGGAATGGCGTCGAGGTGGCAGTCCAGAACTCGTACGAAATCCGTGTTGTCTACGAGTCCGCAGAAGGCGACTCCTCGGCCACGCTCGGTCAGGACTCCGGTCCCGAAGCATAACTGACGGCCGTTTTTCCGTTTTATTCAGACCGAACAGCCTCAACTCACCCACGATCGACGCGCTCAACCCCGGGCTGAAACCGATTCAACGCCGTCTTGAACAGCAAGCCATCGTGCGTAGACCACCGTCTCAGATGCTCTCCAGTAGATCAAGATTTTTGAAACGGTGGCGTTCTCATATTCTGTAAACAGAACATGGAGTATAAGTGTAGCTATGCATTAATCAGGTCCACTGGAAAGTCAGGTGGAGAACCACCCGGTCCCCACGGGTAGTTGTTGAAGCTTCAACAAATCTCTTTCGCCGGCTTTCCGGAGACAACTATGGAAATACGCAACCTGTTTGACGACGAGCAAGGTGTATCGCCTGTCATTGGCGTCATCCTCATGGTGGCCATTACCGTGATCCTCGCGGCCGTCATCGCAACATTTGTGCTTGGTCTCGGTGACCAAGTGAGTAACACTGCCCCGCAAGCCAGTTTCAGCTTCGATTACGAGGCTGACAGCTCACTCAGCGCCACTAATGCCAACGGCGTACTGACGATTACCCACGACGGCGGCGACGCGATCGCTGCCGACGAACTGTTCCTCCGAGGGTCATCGGTAAGCGGGGAAACCGGAAACTGGTCGAGTCTTAGCGGCACCGTCAGCAGTTCGAGTGAGGTGCGAGCCGGCAACAGCGCCGATATTCAGGTTTCAAATGACGACACGATTCGTACCGTCTTCCAGTCCAACGACGGCGGCAACTCCGCAACGCTCGGCCGCTGGACCGGTCCGGAAGCCTAACTGAGAACCACCCTTTCTATTCGTGCCCTGTACGGACCCGACTGACAAGGACGACCTGATTGCAGCGTTCATTGCGACCTACAAAGGGAGTGAAGCCGCTTCACCGGAAGAACTGGTCCGCCAGTACCACCGAGTGACCCAGTATACAGCGAAACACCCGGACAAAGGATCTGCTGCTGTCTCGTCGGCTGTCGACCTACCCCGTCCCCGTGTTAGAACATGGGTGGACAGAGGCGGGATGCCGGATGCCGCCCGCGGGATGCAAGTCGCTGAAGGGCATGGCTGGTTCGATCTCTCCTGGGAAACACCGATGTGCCACACACTCACGATCGCCGTCGCCTGGATCTTCAGCGGCGGCAGTATCAACGAGATGTGGGCGCCATCGTTTGCCGTCACCGAGAACACCCGTGCGTTCGCGGACAGCGTCTACGAGGCACTGGGTGTCGGCGCACGAACCGTCCGTTCGGACGACGACGGCCGAGCGACCGAACTACTGCCAGCCGCCGATGGCAGTGTCCTTGGACGGGTGTTATCTGCACTGGGTGCCCCGACAGGGTCGAAGACACCTGACAGCGAAGTCTCACTGCCGCCGTGGCTCAGCGAGGCTCCGGACGACGTGCGACGTGCCTTCGCACAGACGTTCGTCTTCAACCGCGGGGTCGAGCGGCAGAATCGGCCCCAGACACCAGTGCAAATCAAAACGACACGAAGCGACGAGTTTCGGGAAGATATCCAAGCGCTTTGCGAGTCGGTGACTGCTGAATCGGCTGTCACGGGCGATTCGGAAGTGTGGCGCCTTACCGCACCCGCAGCATTTCAACTGTATCAGGCGCCCGAGATACCCAGCTGACACATTGCACATTTCTGTAGAAACACGCAACCGACACACCGGGTTTCCGCTGAACCCTGCGGGTTCGGCCCGCTGACGACCCGACCGAACTCGTCTGTGGGCTTGAAGTTGCACGCTTCCCATGACGAACACGAATGCGAACCGAACGGAACAAAGACGGCTCCTTCAACGTCTGGCTAACTCGCGACGAGTATCGCGAACTCCCGAGACACGCGACGACCACCCAGCGCGAGATCGCGATCCGACTGATGGGGGACTGCGGCCTCCGCGTCCGGGAAGTGCTCGACGTGCAACCCCGGCACATCGACCGCATGACCGACGGCCGCCACTACGAACTCGAAGTGATCGGCGGGAAAGACACCACAGGCGAGTACGACGGCGGCAAACACCGCGAGACCTGGCTCCCGGTCGACCTCGAAGCGACGATCCACCGCTATGTCACCGAGCACGACCTCGCCGACGACGAGCCGCTGGTCGACAAGTCCAAACGCACCCTCCAGTACTGGGTCGAGGACGCGGCCGACGCTGCCGCCGACGAGCTGGGCGACGACGACTACCGGCGCGTTTCGACCCACGACCTCCGGCGCTGCTGGGCGAACCACTTGCTGGTCGAGGAGAACGTCTCACCGCGGATCGTCATGGCGCTGGGTGGCTGGTCGTCCTACGACGCGATCGAGCCCTACCTGGCGGCGCCGACCGAACAGAACATCATCGAGTCGATGAGCGAGGTCGGGCTGTAACACTTCGATAACGGGGCGTTCTCACACGCCGATCCACGACCGAACCGAGTCGACCGCGACCGCGGCGATCGCGACCGCGGCGAGCAGGACGACACCAGCCTCGACCAGCTCCAACCCGGGCAGCGCCCCGGCCCACGGATACCGAACACAGGCGACGCGACCACAGGCGTGGGTCACGGACCACAGGACCATGACGACGACGGTCGCCCAGGCCAGCCCGCTCTTGAGCCAGTCGATCACTCTTTTCCCTCACCGATGAACGGAAAGCCAGCGTCGTACCAGGGCACCTCGCCCGCGGTCGCGTCGAGATACCAGTGAATCTGGACCACAGCCCCGAGTACACAGACCACACCGAACGCGATTGTCGGCCAGTCCATCAGAAAGACCTCCACAGACGAAGCCAGCCGGGCCTCGGAACCAACCCGAGCGTCAGACCCACGAAATAACACACGATTGCAACGACTATATTCACGAAGTCGCCAGAACAGACCGTGAAACCCAGAAACTCGCCCACGTAACTGCCGGTCGCGAGACACGCTGGCGTCGCCATCTCACCCACCACACTCTTGGTTACGCCGCCGTTCAGCCCACCGCTCGAACCGACTGACAGGAACCAATGTCGCGGCAAACAGTCCGGCCAGGATAGAAATCAGGCCGCCGTAGCCCCAAGAAGCGACGAGAAACACAGTCCCACCACCGACGATCCCGACGAGTGCCGTACAGACCCACAACGGCCAGGTCCAGGGCTGGGCTACAGACCGAACCTGTTCGAGCGCCCCCATCTCACCCCCCCCACTCGGTCAGATCCTGGTCGTGGTCGGTCCAGAACTTCGTGCTCGCGACGAACGCGAAATGCACCAGGCCTGACCACAGCCCGATCGAGACCATGATGCCACCGGCCACAGCCAGCGGATCACTGGCGACCGCCCACGCCGCAAGATCCGCAGGCGCGAACACCAGACCAATCGCGACCGAGGTCGACCAGAGGACGATCCCGACCATCAGCGACCGCTCCCGTCGACGCCACCCGTCGGCAGACACTTCACCCATCTAAACCACTCCGTTCGGCCGCCCACTCCTGAACGCGATCCAGCGGCACGTCCAGCACGGTCGAGAGTCCGATCCCAGCGAGGAACGCAAGCATCGGGCTGATGTCGACAACCCGGACAGCCAACGCCCCACCGGTCACGACCACAGCACCGAACGCGATATACAGCCAGAACGGCAGCGTCCGGGCGTGCGCCAGGAACCGCTCGTTCTTCGAGAGGTTCTCACTCATCGTCCTGCTGCTCTCCGTACACGTCTTCGTCCAGCACGCGCTCGGCGGCGATCCGCTTGACTTCCTCACACTCTCGCAACTCGGGGATCGACCCATCACACACGCGAACGACCCAGACTCGTTCCCCGAGCCGTTCCACACTCAGATGCACGTCCGCGGGCTCGCCATCGTCGTCGACGAGCCCGTCGCGTTCGAGGTCGTCTTTCGGAATCGTCACGAGTCCTGACCCGCCTCGTTTCTGGAGCGTCTGCATATACGAACCAGTCGACTGCCACGTAATAAATGGCGCCGACGAACCCAGACGCTGGTCACGCCGTCACCAGAGTGGTACCAGTCTACCCCCAATAGACGCGCTCTTAAGCCACATCTCGGGCATACCGCGGCCAACCCGCGGGCGGTCCGCGGGGGGACACCACAGGTATGCCACCACACTCGACCGGCGACCCAGAACCGCCGGATAGCGTGGTCGAACCCACGCCATCGACCTGGCGCACCGACTACAGAAACATCGATCAGCGACGCCGCGCCCGAGACCGGGCCGAAGCCGCTGGCGCGAGCCGCGATCTCTCGCTCTCGGACGTGTCGCACCCCACTCCTCAGACCACATGAGACGCCAACTGTCAGCACTGCTCGTATCGCTCCTGCTGGTCTCGACGATCGCCGTCGGACCAGTGGCCGCCGCACAGATCAACCCCAACGCCTCCGCGGCCCACAACCCGTACATCGAGGCCGACGTGACGAAGGCCGAACACACCGTCGGCGACGACGACCTCCGGGAGTACGAAGCCAACAACGGCCAGAGCGCCATGCTCCCCGCGACGATGAACGAGAGTCACGTCAACCCCGTTGCGTTCACGTTCTCGGACATCGAAGCGAACGCGTATCAGGACTTCCCACGCTCGAACGACACCGTCGACACGTGGGCGAACGCGCGCTGGTGGAGCGAAAGCGAGGCCGGCACCGCCGGCTCGGGCACGGTCACGAACGTCACCACCGCGCCCGACGTTGAGGGTCTGGAGGTCGCCACCTCCGGCCAGACCAGCGGCGACACCTACCGCGCGACCTTCGACTCGGTCAGCCTCACGAGCGACGTGGAGAAGCGCCACCTCCAGCTCGTCGCCGACGTGGAGTCGATCGATTCGGGCGCCTACGCGATGGTGACCCTGAACGACTCCGACGGCGACTACGTCGCGACCATGATCGACAACCGATCGGGCGCGATGGCCTCGTGGGACAACACCACCGCCAACCAGACCGGCGAGGGCTTCGTCTCCCAGGAACAGATCGGTCAACTCTCCGTCATGGGATCGGGAGACGGCCAGATGCAGGAAGTCCAAGAGGTGTCGGTACTGGTCAAAGACGGCAACGCCGACATCGACATCGCGGGCCTGAACGCCGAGAAACTCGGCCAGTGGGATCTCGGAGACCGGATGGCCGACACCGACGGTGACGGCGACAACGAGACCGTTCAGGTCGACAACGTGACGATGCCGGGCGAGCAGTCCCGATCGAGCCTGGACACGCTCGGGCCGGCCTTCGACTCGACGACGATCCACGACCTCACCGTCCCGATGCAGTTCTGGTCGTCGATGCAACCGACCGGCGACGACCCGCCGCGGGTGTTCGTCAACTACTCCGAGGCTGACGCGTTCGCGAACTTCGATCAGCGCGTCAACGACTACCGCCGGATCATCCTCCCCGAAGCCTACGACCTGAGCTACGCCAACACCGAGTTCGTCGCCGAGGTCCGGGTGCCGTCGACGCGCTACCAGGCCGTCGAGTACGGGACCGGAATCTCGGACTCGACGAACATGACCAACGCCAGCCTGAGCGATGCGACCAGCCAGTTCGGCTCGCTCGACAGCGAGATCCAACTGGCGACCGGCATCGGCGCCGGCGAGGGCGTCGTGTTCCACGTCGACTACGTCGTCACTGGTGAGGAGCACAACGCCCTCACGTCGGCGTCGACGGCCGGTGGCGGTGGCGGGATCTTCGCCGGCGGCTCCGGTGGCGATGGCGGGTTCTTCGGCGCCATCGGCACGTGGATCGCGGGCATCCTCGGGGCACTGGGGCTGAGGAAAGTCAGGAGCTGATCCAGATGGCTCAGTCTCCGCAGGACATCTTCAGCCGAGCGAGAAGTGTCGGCCTTCCACAGGTCGTCAGCGGCGGCATCGGTGGGATCTGGCTGGCGCTGTACCTCGCCGGGATCGACTTTATCCAGGCGGCGGCGAACCTCATCATCCTGCCCGTCGAGGCCGTCGGGATCAACGCCTCGAACGTGGTCCAGGCGTTCATCGGCGGCGCCGCTCGGATCGTCCAGCAGGGCGCGATCACTGCCCAGCAGTCACTCCTGCCCGGCCAGGTGTGGGCAGTCGGGCCGTTCAGCTTCGCTATCTCTGTCGGTGCAATCGGGATCGCGCTCTACGTGATGGCCGAACTGTTGAGTCTGGAACCGACTAGCGACACGATCCCGTTCACCTTCACCGACCTACCGTTCCTCGGCGTCGACGAAGAGGAGGAGGGCGACTGATGCCGTCCGTGCCCACTCGCCCAGCGAGTCGGGCGCGGGTCACTGGCGAGACTGGAGGGCAGCATGGTTGATGCGCGCGATTTCGTGACCGAATCCAGCAGGGGCGGCCCGTATCGCTACGGCATCAACATTGTCGGCCTACTCATGTCGATCGTCAGCGGCGTCATCCTGGCTGTTCAGACCGGGATCGTCGCCTCGATCGGTGCCATCGGCGACACGATCACGGCGCTGTACGCAGGCGTCACGTCGTTTGTCTTAGACCTGATCGACGCCGCGTTCGGCGCGGACGTGGCAGCCCGGATCGCAACCAATGCGGCGATCCAGATGGTCCAAGATAGCGGCATCCTCGCGTTCGGACTGGCTGCGGTGTCGATTGCGCTGTTGCTCTACTTCATGTCGCGGGTGGTCCAGTTATGAGTGCCAGCGGCGGCCCCTCAGACCAGTACATCGAGGCCGTTGCCCAAAGCGTCGTTCCCGATTGGGTATACGTCTACAGCGGCCGGATTCGGAACTTCTTCCGCGACCCACGTGGCGCCGTCTTGAGCATCGTGGTGACGTTCGTGTTCAACGAGTTTGTCTACCCGATCCTGAACGGCATTATCGCGACCGGCGAGGCACTGATCGACACGGTCCTGCTGATCTTCTTCGGCGCCGATCGCGCTGTCGGCGCGACTGGACAGCTCGGCATCGCCGACCTGCCAATCTGGGCAGCCACACAACTCACGACCGCAGCCAGCGGGCCGGCAGCGTCGATCCTGGGGGTAATCAGGTCCTACAACGTCGCCGTCGGCCAGACCGCCGCACAGGCTGGTATCGCCGCGCCCGCGGTCGTGTTCGTCCTGTACGCCGCCGAGATCGCAGCCGTGCTGTTCGTCCTCTGGTCGGTCGTCCAGACCGTCGATGTGCCGTTCATCAAACTCGGCGGCATCCTCAGAATTGTCATGGTACCAATCAATGCAATCCAGAAACTCATCCGATGAGGGGTATCGATTCACTCCGCGAGTTCGCAACACACCCGTTCAGCCTGTTCGCGGCCATACTGACGGCGATCGCTCAACTGTTCCAGGTCCCGTTCGTCGACGCGGCCTTCGGCGTCCTGGTCAGCCAGTCGGGCACGCTGTTCACGATCACGTCGGTCGCCGCGGGGACGTTCGCGCCGCAGGTATCCTGGCTCCCGGTCGAGCACCTGCAAGTGGCGGCGCTCATCACGGGGGCGCTGTACCTCCTGTCGAAGATCAAGGTGGTCTACATGGGCTTCCGTAAGCGGCTCAGGGGGGACGACTCGTGAGCGCGTCGGAAGGGGCCACCACGCTCCGAGAGAACCTGGTCGGCGCCTTCGACGGCCTGCTCCCGTTCTTGCTGGCCTGGGTCGTCCTGATCGCTGGCGGAGCGGTCGGTTTCACCGGCCTGTTCGGCCTCTCGCCGATCCAGATCGCCGTCGCCGTGTCGGTGATGCTGGTCGCGATGTACGTCGTCGTCCGGTCGGAGTCGGAACTGTCGCTCCCGTTCCTCCTGACGTTCGTCGCACTGCTGGTCGCACTGTACCAGTTCGTCGTGCCGGCGGTTATCCGGACGGCGTTCCAGCCAGTGTTCGGTCTTCTGGGCCTCCAGCCCGGCGCCGTCGATGCCATCCAGTTCGTCGTCCTCTCGTTTGCGGGCGTGCTCGCGTTCTGGGCCGTCCAGATCCGGACCCAGAAGCGCAACGCCACCAGCGTCTCCACCGCGATGTTCGGCAGCGGCCGCGGTGAGACGAAAGGCGTCGTCACGAAACTCGTCGAGGACTACGTGACGATCGGCCGACTGCTGGTCACGTTCTCGCTGGCTGGCGTTGCACTCATCGCACGCGAGGGCGGCGAGGTCGCCGCGATCGCAGGCGACTTCGTGGCTGACGCGCCGCTGGTCGCGACCAACTTCGTGACCGGCATCCTGGGCTACCTGACTGGCGGCGGCCCGCTCCCCTCGGTTATCGCCGACATCCCCGGCGTCCAGCCGATCGCGACCTGGCTGGGGAGCCTGCCACCGATCGCGTTTCTCGCCATCGCCGTCGTCCTGACGGCGGGCGCCTGGGCGGTGAGAGAACAATGATGCAAGCACCAGCCGCACAACTCCTCGAACTCGTCGCACAGCTCATCAACCAGTTCGCCGCACCCATCGCGATCGCGGTCGGCCTGTACTGGGCCTGGACGCTGTACCGTCGCACCGTCGACGATTCGGACCCGAGCCTGCGGAAGTTCAGTTCCTCGGCACTGGGCTCGGCGTCGTTCCTGGTTAGTGGTGCGTACGTCTCGGCCGGGATCGCGGCGTTCATCGCCGTTGTCACCTGGCCGGCTCCGATGGAGACGCCCGCGCTGGCCGCGCTCCTGCTCGGTGGCGTCGTGTTCCACGCGGCGATGGAGAAACGCGAGGACATGGAGGCGCCGTCATGATCGACATCGACGGCGTCCGCACTCGCGACCTGAACTGGTTGAGTGTGTTGTTGGTGGGGCTGGCAGTCGGGCTCGCACTGTTCGCCGTCCGGAACGTCGTAGGGCTCCTGCTCGGGTTCCCCGGCGTCGAGATCGACACCACAGGCTTCGCCACAATTGCCGCACTGATCTGCATCCTCGCGGCGTACTCACAGGCCAGCCCCGAGTTCGACGGTGTCTGTGACTCTTGCGGCAACTCACTGACGATCAACACCGGTGCAGAAGGTGAGGATTCCATGGTGCTGGTCCGGAAAACTGGCTCGCCACGCCGCGCCAGTGTCGGCCCACTGTCGTTCGTCGTCGAAACGCGACGCATCGAACGCGACTACTGTTCGCCGGACTGTGCCAAGCGCGATCACGTTCCGATCTCACCAGACGAACCAACCAGAGCGGGAACACCGCTCCGCGACGTGACTGCGGCCGCGCCAACGGGGGACGACGACTGATGGAACCCGAAACCGCGATCCGTCGCGTCCAGGGTCGGCACCACCACGACACCGCCCGGTTCTCGATCACGTCATCTGACGGCGACTTCTCGATCGAGTACGCCGCGGACCTCGATTGCTGGAACGTCGCCGCCGACCCACCGCGGAGCCCACCGCTCGCACAGCACCGCATCCACGACGCGGGGCGGAACTACGTGATGGTGCGTGCTACCGTCAGCGAACCCGAAGCAGTGGTCGTCGAACTGGACGACCTCATGGAAGGGTTCGGCGGCGAGCACGCACACGTCACCGGCATCACAACCTTCGAGCGGTACAAGGGCGCTCCGACACTGTCAGACCTCGTCGAGACGGCCAAGAGCGCGATCGGGAGGGTCGTCTGATGTTCGTCCAAATCGACCGCGGCGCCGCCATCATCCTCGGGATCGCACTCGTCGCGGTCGCCGCCGCCGTGATCGCTCCGGAGGCGACCGGCGCCACGATCGACAGCGCCGTCACCGCGGTCCAGTCCACAGCGGAGGGGATCGCCTGATGGACCGGGGTCGCATCGCCGTCCTGGCCGTGCTGGCGCTGATCGTCACCGTGCCGGTCGGCGCCATGACCGCGCAAACCGTCGCCGGAGACACCGATTCAGCGCCGTCGATGAACCTGGTCCGACCGACCGGAGACTACGCGACCGTCGGTGACGCGGTCAACGCCGATATCGTCCTGACGGTCTCGGACCCGCAGATGGCCAACGAAACGATCGAACTGGCGCCGCGGCTGAACGGCCACCCGCTGGTCACCAGGACGATCACGGCCGATGTCCAGCCGTTGACAGTCACGCTGGGGCTGCCAGCCGGACTGGTCCAACAGGGTCAGAACGAGGTCACGATCAACGCAACCGACAGCGCTGGACACTCCAGCTACGCGTCGACGACGTTCACCGTCGGTTCCACCCCGACACCAACGCCGACGGCAACGGCCAGCCCGAGTCCAACGCCAACACCTACCCCTACCCGGGCGGAGCCGGAGCCGGATCCCAAGCCGGACCCGACGCCGACGCCCACTCGGGACCCCACGCCGACGGCGACCGCGACCCCGACGCCAGACCCGACCGCGACGGCCACACCCACGCCAGAACCCACGCCGGAGCCGACGCCACGCCCCGATCGTGACGCCGATCCCAACGCCTGGATCGACGTGGACGACGACCGGGTGAGTGTCGACGAACCGGTCGAACTCGATGCCAGCGACTCACTCGACGCCGACGGCCGGATCGTCCGGTACGCGTGGGACCTCGACGACGACGGCGGGATCGAAGACTTCGGGCCGGCCATCGTCACACAGTTCGACGACACGGGCGCCCACGAGGTGGGCCTGACCGTCGAGGACGACGACGGCAACGCGGACACGACCGAGGAAACGATCGAAGTCGTCGATGCCACGTCGACCGAGACCGAGACGCCGACGACCACGCCGACTCCGACGGCGACACCGCAAGTCTACCCGACCGCGGTGCCGACGGACACGCCGACGCCGACCGCGACGCCCGTCCCGGCCGGCGCGGCCGCCGGCAGCGACGCGACACCGACCCCGACACCCACCCCCGCATCCGGGGCCGGTCCCAACACGGGCGCACAGGCAGGTGGATCGTACTCGATCGAGCAACTCCGCCGTGGCGGCCGACAACCGGCCTCGGCACCACAGTCCGTTCGCGTGCTGGGGTCGACCGGCGCGCTCGCGGTCCGCTACGAGCCGGCAAAACCACTGTCGAACAACCTCCAGTACCTCGAACCCGGGACGACGCTCCATACTGACGATATCCAACTTTACAGTACGCGCTTCGGCCGGTCGATCGAGGATCGCGACGTGCAGCTCCACGTCGTGTTCTGGGAACCGACCCAGCAGACCGTCGAGACCGAGAACGGCACCCGGACGGTCACGGTCGCCGGCAACCAGTCCGAGCGCGTCTACGATGTCAGTCTCGGAACGGGCTACTCGACGGCCAACGTCACGTTCCCGAGCCACTTCGACCAGAAGTTCCAGGCCACGATGTGGCTCTCGGACGGCGGCCAGCCCATCGACGGCGCTCGCTGGCGGTTCGGGCATCAGTCCTCACAGAGCGCCGCCGGCACGACCGTCAACAGCCAGGGCGACCTCTGGGTGTGGGCGGCTCAGAACATCCTCATCATCGCGATCCCTGGCCTCCTGGGCGGCACTGTCGGTGCCCGCGCGATCATCGAACGCACCGCACGCGGGCCTGACAAGGGCGCGATGTGGTGGGGCCTGATCGTCGGCATCGGCGCGTTCGTGCTGGGCACGATGGCGTACTTCCAGACTGCCCAGATCATCACCCGGCTCCCGCAGGTGTTCGGCGCGTTCATCGCTGCCGTCGGGTTCATCGCCATGCTCGAATCGATGGGGCCACGCAAGCGCACGGACGAGTTCGTCCGCGACGAGCTGGGCGACACCGTCGACACGATGGGCGAGAACGTCCGGAACCACCTCTACCGGGACAAGGCCCGGATCCAGACCGTCCGTCGGGACGACGGCCGGCTCGGTCTCATCAAGTCCGGCATCCGGCCGTTCCTCGCGCGGCTGTTCGCCGACCCGGCGACGATCGACGACGCGGACCTCAAGACGGACATCGAGGTTCGTGACGGCCCGGACGACCACGTGTTCCTCACCGATCCGGACGCCGACGACCCGCTGGTCTGGACACCGGCCCACTGGACGTTCGAACCCGAACTACTGCGTGACGACGTGGTGTTCGACGACGAGGTCGGTCAGGTCGAGCGCATCTTGACGAAACTGAACGTCCGGCTGCTGGCTGTGACGGCGATCGGCGGCGTCGCCGGCTTCGTCACGGGTGGCTGGCTGTTCGGCTCGGGCACGGCGGCTGCGTTGGTCGGCGCCGGTGTCGGCTTCGTCGCGATCGCGGCGACCGCCAACGACGGCCACGCCCAGTTCCAGCCGGCGCCGATCCACTACCGGCCGGCTCGGGCGACCCTCTCGAAGCTCGGCCCGGCGCATGCCGACGCGAAGGGGCTTCGCGAAGCCTGGAAAGAGGTCCACAAGGAACGCGCGTCGACGGCTCAGGACGCGCGCGACCTCGAACAGGACCGTGACGAGACGCTGACCATGACGATCGCGAAAGAGGAGATGCCCGGCGTCGAGCGCGGTCGTGACACCGACGCCGACCCACTGGAGGATCGCGCTCAGACCAACGGCCACAGCGACCGTCGACATCCGGCCGCTGACGAGGAGGACGACGATGAGTAGCCAGGGCCAGCAGTCACCAGCCGAGCCGCCGACTGACCGGCCTGACGCTGCCCATCCACGCGTCGCCGTCGACGTACTCCAGCGCGACCAGCGCGCAGTTCTGTTCCACGGCGACCAGGAGCGCACGCCGCCAGTGTATGCCCTCTCGGACGGGTTCGGCCACCGCCGCGAGGTAATCAACTGGTGGCAGGCCGCCTGTGTCCGGACGTTCGGCCATCTCCAGCAGGAGTTCCCGGCCAACCAGATCGTCCGCGACGAACGCCTGCTGGCGGCGCTGACGGGCGACCAGTCGGACGACGCCCATCTCCGTCAGCGCGTGCTCGAACGCTCGATCGACGCCTGTGACCGCGCCTATCGCGACCTCGAAGGGCGCGCCCAGGAGTGGCTGGCCGACTCCGAGAACAGTGCCGAGGACTACCAGTCGATTGACCCGGCCGACCAGGACCACGTTGCCATGCGACCCGCGTTCTCCCGCCTCGACACTGAACAGGCTCGCGTCCTGGCGAGCCTGTGGGACGGGTTCGCAGATCGAGAGGCGATCACGCGCTGGACCCACGCCCTGCCGGCCGTCGCCGAGTTCGACGACCTGCTGGATCGCTCGATAACCACCGCTATCGCGACCGACAGACACGCACTCGACATGCTACAGCAAGAGACACACACCGCGCACAACTGGCGCGATCGCTTCGCGGCGACAATCCTGTTGCCCGCCTTCGCGGCCCGGACCGACCGCCTCCGGGCCGGCGAGCGAGCGACCGCCTCACGCAGTGAGCGCACCGTTCCGAGGGGATAACGATGAGTCAGACAACCACCTGGGGCGAGCAGACCGTCCAGGCGGTCGGCGAGGATGCCGCACCGAAGGACTGGCACACCGATGCCGACGAGATCCGGCGCCGGTTCTCGATCCCAGCACTCGATGTCGAGGCGTTCACCGACCAACATCCGAAGGCGATCGCCTATCCCGACATGGTCGTCCACGAGAAAACGCCCGACCGGACTCTCTCGACGAAAGGGACCGACGGGCTGTTCCGCGGCGATCGTGACTGCGGGAAGACGACGTTCGCGCTGAACCTCTCGGCCCGGCTGATGGACGAGAACGACGAGCGCGTGATCTGGCGTGGTCGAAAGGGCGGTTCGGGCTGGCTGGCCTTCGCGCCCTGGACGACGCTGTACCTCCCCTCAGAGGTCGAGATCGACGCGACGTGGATGGACGACCACGCCGACATCGCGATGGGTGGCGGCGAGGCCGCCGCCCTCGACGACGTAGTTCGGGACGTGTACCGCTACGATGGCATCTACGACCTGCTGCGGGAGCTGGGCGAGCGCCCTGGCGGGACGTTCAACGTCGTCTATCCCGACCCGCTGTTCCGTGACTGCCACGAGGTCACCAAGGAGACCGATCGCGGCCAGTTCGCTGGCGGCCTGCCGTTCACGCCCGAACACCTGGCCGGCGAGGACGACACGCCGACGCCGCTGACGGACTGGTGGGCGCCGTTCCTGGTGGCTCGCGCCGAACATGGTCCGTTCGAGTGGACATCGTGGGTCTGTGACGAGGCTGGCGACCTGTTCCCCGAGCACGCCCGCAACGAGGACGGGCGGCCGCTGTACGACCTGATCGATATGCTCCGGGGTGTGTGGGCGACCTCTCGGAAGCGGTTCCTCTCGCTGTTCATGTTCGTCCACCACGAGGCCAACCTCCACAGCGAACTCCGGCGGGAGTTCAAGTGGCGTGTCGTCATGCCCGACGGGCGCTCAAACCCGATCGCGGGCTCGCGGGCGACCCATCCAGTCGGGTTCAAGGGCGACATCCCGATGGAAGCGGACCTGATGTCCGGCGCGTCGATCGGCGAGGCGTTGTGCTACACGAAACAGCGCTGGTCCTTTTTCGGCTGGGACGACATCAGTTGCTCCGGCGAGAACGCCGACCGCTGGCTCTCGATTAGCACAAACCCCGATCCAAAGCGCGAGATCAAGGACGACGCTGGAGGTGAGGCAAGTGCTTGAGTCGGGATCGACGTTCGATCTCGATCGCGACCCCGGTCGGCGTGACCTGTCGCTCAGCCGAGACTCTACGCGCGGGCGCGATGCTATGCAACGCGAAGCCCCCAGGGGGGCCGGTTCAGTCCGTGTGCGAGCGAGCGCATGGATAATGTGCGCCCGGCCAGCCGCGGGGACTGTGCGCGACGAGCGTGGGCGGGCACCCTCGCCCGGCCACGCGGGAGGACACCCGTGAGCGTGGCCGCGCAGTTCGCGACGCCCACGGGCGAGGCCGCGAGTACGACCGGGAGCGCAGGCGGGCTCGTGCTCCTGGCGGTCGTGGCCGCACTCGCACTCGCCGCGCTCGATACGCTCACCGGCATCGACGTGCTGGGCTGGCTGCCGTCGCTGGGCGGGTCGCTGGGCTCGTCCGGCGCCGCCAGCGACTCGGACAGTGGGATCATCGGTTCGACGCTGGCCTTCGCGACCTCGACGCCGATGCTCCTGCTGGCCGGCGTCGCGACACTGCTGGTCCTCATCCTCTCGGGCGCGTTCGACCTGGCAGAGGGGACGGGCCTCCAGTTAGTCGTCGCGCTGGAGTTGATCGCGACGTTCCTCGTGCTCCGGGCGCTCGGCGAGTATCGGTTCCGCTTGTTCGCGCTGACGGCCGGCGCGACCGTCGTGATCTCACTCTCGGCACTGGGCGAGCCGGTCATCGGGACGATCGTCAACTCGAATGTCGGGCCGATCGTCGCCGTCGGCACGATCGCACTGCTGTGGCGGCTGCTGGGTGGCGACGGAGGCGGCCCACAGCGGATCGTCGTCCGTGGTCAGGTCGAGGACGGTGATGGCCAGTGATCGCGCTCGTGCTCGGCGATGCGCTGAAAGCCATCGGCTTGCCGGGCTCGATCGCCGTGTTCGCGTCGGGCCTGGTCGCGCTGTATCACGGTCGGTCGATCATGGCCTTCCTGGGCACGATCGGGTTCGCCGCCAAGGTCGGCGGCGTGATCGGCGTGCTCCTGTTCGCGGCGTTCCTGGGCCTGATCCCGGGTGTCACGTTGGACGTGTCGCTGACGACGCTGACCGACCTCCTCGGTGCGCTCGTCGACGTGGCGACCGCGATCGCGGAGGTGGCACTGTGAGTCAAGCGAAGTCACTCGTCGCCTGCCAGCGGTGTGCGGCGGCCGACGACGAGTGTCGGTTTTGCCCGGCCTGTGGGCGCGACAGGCGGAGGTTCCGATGACAGACACTGAGCGACTGCCCTACCTGGGCATGGCTGCGAGGCATCGTTTCCGACTGAGTACGTTGCACCGGCTGTTCGTGATCGCTGTCGTCGTCTTCTACGGCGTCGGCGACACGGCGACGACGATCGCCGTCCTCACCAGCGGCGGTGTCGAAGCCTCGGCGGTCGCGACGGCGGCACTCGACGAGGTCGGCCTGCTGGGTCTGGTCGGGCTCAAACTGCTGGCGCTGTCGTTCGTTGGGGTCGCGTGGCTGTTCCTCGATCGTGTCGGCGACCGGCTCCGGATCGACGCCCAGCCATTCCAGCTCGGGATGCTTGCGATCCTGGTTGTCAGGGGGGCGTGGCTCGCCGCTTGGAATCTCGCTGTCCTGGCCGAGTTGCACGATGTCGTCGGTGCGACAGGCATGGTGCCGTACCCGGGGGTGGTGGCGTGAAACGCACCACTGCTATCGCGTTGTCGCTGGTGGTCGTCCTGGCCGCCTTCCCATCGGCGGTGATGGCTGCCCCACCGTCTGACCCATCCAGTAGCGATTTTGCCAACTGGGAGGATTACGAAGACGGGAACAATCCACATTCATTCGGTTCAGTGATTGACAAAGGCTACTTCGGTAGCAAATCATTGGAGGCCGACGGGACAATAAACTACAACATTGACGCTTCTCAGAGAACAAAATCAGTGTATGGGACGTTCAAGCACGACTACTTCAAATTCGAGATTGCCCAGGATGATAATAACAAACTGGTCTCAATTTCGTTCAAGGGGCCTACCCAAAACAGCTACAAGATGGGGAAGCGGTTTGATGGAAACTTCCAGACAGTAGCGGACACTGGATGGGACCCAACTAAATGGACGATGTTCTACGCCGAAATCCATCCAGATAATACAATCGATATATGGATATTCTATCCGTCTGATGGGATGCCAAGTTCGCCGACGTATAGCTACAGCTACCCATCCGACATCTCAAAGGATAACTTGAATGTGTTAGTGTATCCCCAAAGTGGCGCGTATCTTGACGAATATGGTGTAGGGCAAGACTATTCCACGCTCTCCGGCACCGTCACCGACGGCTCGGGCAACGTCGTCGGCGCGGCCAACGTCACGGTCACGAACAGCACGGGCGCCACGATCGCCACGACAACGACCGATGCGGGCGGCGACTATAGTGTCACCGTCAGCGACGGCATCGACGCCACGGTCAGCGTCTCGAAAAGCGGCTACAAGACCGCCAGCGACACGACGGCGGTCTCGGGCGCCACCACACTCGATATTACGCTACCCCAGTCCGACCAGACGAAATTCGTGCTGGACGACCAGACACAGCGCGGCCTGTTCCCAGCGACACAGACCACACTCGTCGTCGAGAAGCGATCGAACCTCCGGCCACCATTCACGTACAAAACCGTCTCCAGCAAGACCTTCGGGAGCGACGAGGAAGTCACCACGAACCTGAAACTCGGCGCGAAGTACCGCGTCGCCGTCAACGCACCGGGTTCGTCACTGTCCTGGCGCGGCTGGCAGTACACGACCAACACCCCGGACGTGATCCAGATCACACCAACCGGGCCGTCGAAGTACATCACGAACCAGACCCAGCCGACACCGACGGCCACGGGCTCGACACCAACACTGTCAGACCCAGGAACGCCGACGCCGGCCGATGGCGGCTACATCACGCCCGACCCGACCCCGACGCCGGCGCCGATCACGCCGGCCCCCACACCCACACCGTCGGACCCGATCATCGGCCCGATCGTGCCCGACCCACAGCCAACGCCGACGGTCGAACCGACGCCCACGCCTGGTGACGGCGGGTTCGTGACGCCGGAGCCGATCACGCCCCGGCCAACGCCGACCCAGGCGCCGATCGAGGCGCCACCGAACGCGACGGCCACGCCGACACCGGTGACGACCCGGGACTACCCCTACGAGGAGGGCTACGCGTGGGCAACGCGGCGGTGTACGATGCCCGACGGCTCGCCCGGCCTCTACGTCGAGTACTACGACAGCGACAAAGAGACGACGCGGATCACCGCCGACCCGCAACTGACCGGCAACGATGGCGTCACCCGGGAGGTGACGATCGACAAGACGTTCGTCGAGCCGATCGGCTACTGGTCGAGCTGCATCGCGGCCGAGGAGTTCCCACCGATCGATGACGAGCCCGAGCCAGACCCGACGCCGACGCTGGCGCCGGGCGCGACGCCAACGCCGACGGACGACAGTGGGTTCTTCGATCCGGACCCGTCGACGCCGACGGAGGGCGACGAGTTCACCACGGCAACGCCGATCGACAGCGGCGACATCTGTGACGCAGCGTCGGTCCAGTTCCGCGCCTACAACAGCTCCGGTGGGACGGTCGCCAACGGCACCCAGGACTGTCGGAGCGACCTGCCACCGGCGGATTCGGGCTGGAACACGACTGATCCGACGACACCGACCAACGGCTCGAACGCGATCGGCGGTGGTGCTGGTGGTGGCGCTATCATCGGCGACGACGCTGGTTCGGGAGCCTCGCCACTCCTGATCGGCGTGCCGGCCGTCGGCGCGATCGGCCTGGCGCTGTACCGGCGCTACCAGGGCGGCGGTGGCGCTGGTGGGGCCGGCAGCGCTGGCGGTCCGTAGCGATGGCCGATCCCTCGTTCGGCCTCGTGGCAGGCCTCACGACGCTGCTCGTGTTCCAGCTCCCACAGCTCAGGCGCGTCGTCACGGACGTACTGGCGGACGACCCTGAGACGGAGCCGACGCCGATCGATCAGGCCCACCACGCGTTCGTCGAGGGCGAGATCGGCGTCGAGGAGCTGGAGCGACGGCTGGCCGTCTTGGTCGACGATCGAGCGCGGACGATCCGGGAGATGGCCGACGACGCCGACGGCATCGGCGAGGCGTTGTCACGCGACCTCGCCCGTGAGTTCGACACTGTGAGCGAGTTGCGAGGGGCCGACGCGGCGGACTTCGAGCGGATCGACGGGATCGGAGAGAAACGAGCCAAGCGGTTGGTCGAGACGCTGGAGTAATCTTTTCGTTTCTCCTGGCCAGGTGTCCACGGCGGTGCGGTCGCGGGAGTATTGCGGTTTTGCGGTGCGGTCCCCAGGCCGAGCGCCAGCGAGGGCCTGGGGGTATTTGGATTGTGTGGCCTTTGCCACACTGCCTAAGGGGGCCTTGCCCAGCCACGGGGAACCGAGCCAGCCGACACCCCAGCCTGGACGCGAGAACCGATCGACCACGCCGTTTGTTACACGGCGACACGGACTGGAACGCGATTGGTATATAAAAGAACCCGACCGACGAACAGTGTTGCCACTCTGCCGGAGCCGTCTACCAAATGGGTCGATCTCGGTTGTGCCGACCGAGCAACCGACGGTTCACGACGATCCGCTCGTCGTTGTGCGTAGTGCCGTCGGGCTCGGTCCAGGTGATCTCGGCGTCCTCGAACTCACGGGTCAGCATGGCCGACGCCTCGGCGGCCTCGATCCCCGAGCGGACGATCTTCAACATCTCCTGGAGGCTGACGGGACGAGACAGTTCCATCTCCAGACCGTTCGTGGCGTCCTGCACGGTGATCCCGTGGCGGTTCAGCCACCGTTCCAGGGCCGATGGCTCGCCGTCGTCGCCACGCGACAGCGGCGTCGCCCGATCGGCGACACTCCGCAACGACTCGACGGCGGCGTCTTTCGTCGAGCCGAACCAGTCGGCGACTTTTTCGATCTGATCGCGGACGACACCGTCACGAAACCTAATCTCGCCGCCGTCGACGGCGAGAATATCGTCGAACTGCTCGACGGCCCGGTAGACCGTCGACGTGGAGCGACCGGCGTCCTCGGCCAGTTCGTCGTAGGGTCGCGAGCCGCCGTCGGTCATGGCTTCGAGCACGTCCCACTCGGCGGCCGTCGTCTCCGGACTCATCAACTGGTCTTTCGCGTCGGCACGCTCCTGTTCTTCGAGGTCGGGCATCGGGTTCGGATGCACCTCGTAACTGCGATCGCCGGCCTCGACGTCGAAGTACGGATCGCTGACCCACGTCTCGGTGGTCGGCGAAAAGTCCACACCAGCCCAGTTCAGCGCGTTCACGATCGTCTGGCCCAACTCCTGGACGGCACTGTCGTAGCCGTCCCACCGAAGCGAGTCGTCGCCGTTGGGATAGTAGCCTTTCCAGTACTGACACTCGATTTTGTGGTGGTACAGCGGGTCGTCCTCACCGTCGGACCGAACCCACTCAGGCTGGTAGCACTTCAACCGCTTCGCCAGCCCTTGCCCGTCGATCAGCCGCGCCCAGTTGGCCGGACTGAGCGACACAGCCTCGTAGTGGCCGACGATCTCCTCGTGGTCCCACTTGTACTCGCCCCGACCGCGGCCGTTGCTGAACTGCGCGATGTGTTCGAGTACGCCGCCCTTCCCGGCGACCTTGCCGGTCGCGACCGCGCGACGGATGCGGCCGTACACCTCCAGGCCGTAGATCGACGACCACTCGTGCGGGGCCTGGAAGTACTCGGCGTTGATGCCCAGGTGATCGGCCAGCGCCTGGAGCAACCCCAGAATCTCCCGCTGGTCGAGGTTCGTCGCTTCGACCTGGACACGGATCGACTCGGGGCACTGCGTGGGCATCCCCTGGATCATGTCGCCAGTCTCGACGTGGCGAGCTTCGGGAAAGCCCGGCCGGAACGTAAAGTCGGCGCCACGTTCGTCGTGCTCGTCGTCGTCGGCGTACACACCGAGCTTGTATTCGTTCAGGCCACCGTCGAACCCGAAGAACTCGCTGTCGGCGGCGATCTGCCCTTCCCAGTGAACCGAGTTCTCGATGCCCCACTGCCGATCGTCGAAGGCGAACGTCTCCTCACGCTCGTCGAGGTCGGGTTCGTACTGCCCGACGACTGCGTGATACGGAGAGAGGTCGTCGTCATCGAACAGCAGGTTCGCGGCCACGCGATGGGGCCGCAGGGCGACCACGTCATCGATCGTCGAGGACAGCGTCATTCGGGCTCACCCCCGTCGGTCGCGAACTGACCGATCGTCGCTGCCTCGGTCTGCGTGCTCGTTTCGTCGACATCGACACCGTCGGGACTGTACCCCTCGGCGAGCCGCCCAGCGGCGCCTGCGTCGCGCTCGCGAAGGTCGGCGGCAGACACACCGCCGTCCGCACCACAGCAGTCACACGGCCGGCGTGGCCCCTCGGGAAGTCGCTCGGGCCGTTCGCCGTGCAACTCTAGCCACGCCTCGCGCTGTTCGAGCCGGTGGATGATCTTCGCTCGCGGCTCCTCCAGCGGGTTTCGTGGGTTGTCGTCCGCCTGTGGGTTCGCCAGCCGGCGTTCGCACGCTTTCCAGGCACGGACGCGCTCGATGGAGTCCATGCCGTCGATCAGCGTCAGGACGATCCGGCGCCGATCGGCGTCGGTGATGAGTTCCCGATCGAGCCAGCGGGCGGGATCTTCGCCGATACGCTCGCGGGTGGTGGGACAGCGCAGCCGCTCGTCGCGGTCGCCGGCCTGCTGTTCGGAGGGCATCTACCGCTCACCTCCGCCGTCGGCAGCGAAGTGCTCGATATCGGCCTGCCCAGGCGGGTGGTAGTTGTCGATTTGCTCGCGGAGCCAGCCCTGTTGATCGCCGATCCCGCCGAGGTCGTCCCGGCGGAACGGGTAGGCGACGTGTCGGTGCCGATCGAGTTCGTCCTCGATGTGCCGGTGACCGACGTAGTCCTCGCCGGCAAGCACGACGTAGTGCGTGTACGGGATCTTCAGCGAGGTCCAGACGGAGAGCGATTGCGCGGTCTCGACAGCCCACACGCCGGCTTCGTAGTCGCCGATGTAGCTGTCTGACTGCGGATTCAGCGAGGCATCGTAGTGCTCGATCTCCGTCTCGGGATCGAGCAGACCGTGTTTCGCCGAGAGGATCTGCCACTCGTCACAGCACTCCTCGGCGTACTCCCGTTTCAGCGAGAAGTACGGCGAGGTGTAGAGGTCCTTTGCGGGAACGGTCTCGCCATCGTCGAGATCCTGTTTCGCAGACCCACAGCCGACGAGTGCGATCCGAGGCGTCGCGACACAATCCTGGCAGTACTGGCCGTCCTCGCGGGAAAACGCACTCTCGATACCGCCCTCGGGTGGGAGCCGACTGTCACAGTCGAGACAGCGGTCGGCGGCCATCTACCGCTCACCTCCTTCGGACAGCGTCCGCGCCCACACGTCCTCGTCGTACCACAGACACTCGGGGCAGTCCATCCACGTCGCGATGGGGTGCCCGCAACTCGGACAGTCGTAGTAGTGGCGCGTCACCTCGCCCTCGATCGCGTCCTGGTGGGTTTCCGCACCGTCGTAGTCGAGCGTGTCGACGCAGACGGCCGGGCGGCGAATCTCGCTCATCTACCGCTCACCTCCCGCGAACGCCGCCAGCGAAGCCTGCTGATCGTCGCCCTCAGGCTCCTCGGCCGTGCTGCCGTCCCAGGAGAACTTGAGGAACGCGTCACAGTCCCACGTCGGACAGTTCCGGAACGTCGGCGTGTACTGGCGCGGCGTCGAGGTGAGGATGATATTCTCGAACGCCTCGCCACACTCGGGACACGCGACCTCGACGCGCTCGTTGAACGGCACGTCGATCGTGGCGTCGGCGCGTTCCTCGCGACGCTGGCGGGTCTTCCGAGCGTTGTCGGTCGCGATCGTCACGCCGACTCACCCCCGTCGCCGTCGGTACAGTCACACGGCTCGGGTTCGCCGTGCTCCTGGTACTGGTCCGAGCGGTTCGAGATGCCGCGCTCGCGACCACACTCGGTACAGCGATACCGCTCGTCGTGCGCCCAGCGGTTTCCGAGGTGTTTCCAGGTCGAGCCACCGTCGGTGACGAGCGTCGTCTGTTCGGGACCGGTGTCGACCGGACCACGCCACAACTCGTCGGCAGGATGCAGCGCTGGCAGGCGACCTCGCGTGTCCTCACAGGCGATCGCGAGCCCGGTCGAGAGGCCGCCCGCGCCACAGAACAGGTCGACGGCGCGGATGGTCATTCGCTATCACCGCCCTGAAGCGCCCAGTGGAGTTGCCACAGCAGCGGCGCGGCGTCCTCGACCTCCTCGACGATCCGATCGGCGTCGGTCGGGTCACCAGTGATCGCGATGTGTTCGCGACCGTCGGCATCGCGACCAGCGGGCTCGGGAAACTCGTCTTCCAGAAACGCCCGCGTCTGGCGACCGAGAGACGCCATCTCGGCGATCAGGTCACGACCGACGACCTCGGGCTGGTCGTAGGGAACGGCGTTCGGGGGCAGACCGGCGCCACCCTCGCAGTGGTTCTGCATCGCCATCGCGACCTCGCCGACCTCCTCGATCAGGGCGAGGAGCAACACGTCATGGCGCTGGTTGCCCCAGGTCTCGACGTTCTCCTCGGCGCGCTCGCCCCAGCGGTCGCCGAGGTCGTGTCGGTCGATCCCGCCGTCGGTGACAACTCTCCGGTCGGACTCGGCTTCGACAAACCGCGCCTTCCAGGCCATGAAGTCGTAGAACCGCCGTTGTTCGACCTCGGACGGTCGCCGCAGGAACCCATAGCAGTTCGAACAGTGGCCCTGATACTCGCCGGTCGCACAGTCGATATGGTGCTCGTGCCCGCAGCGCCCACACTCGATTCGCGGGACTGTGTGCGGGCCGTACTTCGGCGGGCGTGCTTCGTCGACGAACTCGAATCCGCCGTCGGTGGCGAGCTGATCGTCGGCGTCGACGTGACGCCAACACCCCGGACACTCCCAGGCGCCGGACCATTCGATCAGGCGACGCTCGCAGGTGGGCTCCGGACACTCGGGATTCTCGCGGTTGGTCCAGTCGACACAGTCGGTACACAGGCGGTCGTAAGCTTCGCAGTTCAGGACACGACTGGCGTCGGCGTCGCCACACCGATCACAGGCCAGGCGGTCGTCGGTCGCCTCGACGAACTGCCCGCCACAGTCGGTACACTGCCCGCCCAGCGCACGGCCGGCAGGGACTTTCCCACAGCCGGCACAGATGGCGAGCGGGCCGCGGGTACCGCCGTCAGTGACGAGCGTCGTCTGCTCGGTGTCGTCCTCGCCGTCCTCGCCACGATCACGACGCTCGCTCGGGCGAACGTACTCGATCATGTCGCCGCAGTCGGGACAACTCGACCCGCCGATCTTCGAGCTCAGTAGCTCGGTGAACGTCTCGCCACAGCCCGGACACTCGATCGGGATCTGTGTCTCCCGATCGGGGACCTCGACGACGTGTTCGTAGTCGCGGCCGCCGTCGGTGACGAGCTGGTCGTCGCGAAGCGCTTGCAGTGCGCGGTTGCACTTCCCGATGAGGATCTGGCGCGTCACATCGGCCGCCTTCTCGGCCTGTATCACGGCCGTCAGTGCGTCCTCGCGTTTCGGCGTGATCCAGCCGTGCCAGTACAGAAACTCGCCGTCGCGAGCCATCTCGTCACAGGCATCGAGAACCTCGTCACGGCCGAACTCGCCGTGCTCGATATCCTGGCGGAGGTGGTACTTCGACGTCCAGGGGTTGTACTGGTCGGACGGGTCGTCCAGGTCGATCCGGGCCTCGACACGCTCGCGAATCCACTCGCGAACGTCGCGGCCACCGTCGGTCGCGGTCACCCGCGGCTGTGCCCCAGTCCCGTCACAGGCAGGACACGGGTCGTTCCCGTCGTGGATGCACACGCCCTTCGCGTGGCAGATGTCGTCGATACAGCCCAGGATCTCGCCGCGGCCGTGACAGCGCTCGCAGTCGACCCAGGCGACCGACTCCAGCGAGCACTCGCGGACGCCGTCGGCGTCGATCGCCTCGATGCCGCCGGGCGTCAGCTCGTGCTCGATCCGGACGTGGGTCTGGCAGTCGGCACAGAACAGCGTCGCCCGGCGTTCGCTGTCGGTCGTGAACGCCGCGGTCTCGATCATCCGACCTTCACACTCGGTGCACTCGCCGATGATCGCGACCTCAGACCGCATCGGGCAGCACCTCCTGGGTGGGGTCGGCCAGCCTGGACGAGCGGACGACCTTGCCGTGGTCGGGAAACTCGTCAGGACGGCGCGGACAACCGATGTAGTGGCCGTATTCGACGCTTTCGGTCGGGGACTTCGAGATCCGCGCCCGGCAGTTCGGACAGCGGGCTTCGAGGCGCTTCGTCGGCTTGATGTCCTGCTGCCGGCGCCGGAGTTCGGCCAGGTCGATCGTCACGCCTGGCACCTCCCGTCGTCGAGGGCGGGACAGCGCTGGCCGGGCTCGAATCTGGTCCCACAGTAGTCACAGATCGGGCCTTCTATCGAGATGTCGACAGTATCCCTCGCCCGACGGCGGCGGGCACCCGACGAGTCGTCAGCATCTCTGTTTCGCGAGGGAGTCCGCTGTTCGACAGTTCGGCGGATAGCGGTTCTGAGGCGGCGATAAACGGCGTTCGCCAGTCCCCGGAAACGACGGATAAGAGAAGTGGACTCGCCGGGATTTGAACCCGGGGCCTCTCCCATGCCAAGGGAGTGATCTACCCCTGATCTACGAGCCCTCGCGTCACACAGTATCCCGGCAGATCAATTAAACCCATCGAAGTGGTCGGGGTATCAGGGAGAGTGACACGCAACCCGGTGTGTCCCGATCTGTGAGTATCAATTGTAAGATTACGGCCAGAACAGCTAAATCAAATGAGAGTCTCTATCGCTACAACTCCCCGGTGTCCCGGGAGCTGATGGGTCACAACGAACCGTGGACACGTCTTCGGGGTCGAAACATGCGTCAGGGTCACATATCTCGGGGTCACCGATGAGCCGTGGACAGACGACACTGGATTTCGCGGTCGGGATCAGTCTCTTCCTCGCGATCGTCCTCTTTATCTTCCTGTTCGTCCCGGGGATTCTGACGACGTTCACCGCGGGAAGTCCCGAGGAGACGGTCACGGCCAACCGCGTCGCCGACGACCTCTCGCTCGGACTGTTGGGGTCGCCGGCGGAACCGAACGTCTGGGAACGGGAGTGTGCAGTCGCCTTCTTCGACGGGACGACCCCGTCGGGGTGTAACTTCGCCGGGTCGACGACGAACGAACGATTGGGGCTCGCCCCTCGCGAGAGCGTGAACGTCACTGTCGCTGGCAACGTCTCTGCCGATCCCGACCCGGGGTCGGACCGACTGTGCTGGGACGACAGCGCCGGCACGCTCGACGAAACGGACAGCGGGTGTGCGGGTACGAACGACGTGGTGCTGACCGCTGGCGACGACGCCCCGAGCACGAACGCCGACTCGGTGACGGCGACGCGGGTCGTCTCACTGCACGGGGAAGCGGTCACCGTCGAAGTGGTGATGTGGTAGCATGCGCGGGCAAGCACACACGCTGGAAGCGATCGTCGCCGGCCTGTTGTTGTTGAGCAGTATCATCTTCGCGTTGCAGGCGACCGCGGTGACGCCGCTGTCGGCGAGTACGTCGAGCCAGCACATCGAGAACCAGCAGCGCTCGGTCACCAACGGCATCCTGTCGGCGGCGGCCGAGGAGGGCGCACTGAAGTCGACGGTGCTGTACTGGAACAACTCCTCGGAGCGGTTCCACAACACGACCGACCTGGGGTACTACACCAACGGGCCGCCCAACACCACCTTCGGACGGATGCTCTCCCGTGCGTTCGACGACCGGAGTATCTCCTACAACGTCCGGATCGTCTTCCAGAAGCCAAACGGCGAGCGGCTCCGGCGGCCGTTGATCGATCAGGGTGTTCCCAGCGACAACGCCGTCGTGGCCGGCCGAACGGTCACGATCACGGACGACGATCCGCTGTACTCGGCCAGCGAGGAGCCGATTCCGGGGATGAACGTGACGAACGCCACGAGTTTCTACATGCAGGATACGGGCGCGAACGTCTACAACGTCGCGCGTGTGGAGGTGATCACGTGGCGGATCTAGCCGATCGCGGCCAGATCATCCTGATCGCGGCGTTCGCGCTGGCGGTGACGTTCATCGCGCTGGCGCTCGTTGTCAACGCGGCGATCTTCACGGAGAACCTCGCCAGCCGGGGCGAGACGGCCGGGAGCGACGACGCCCTGCTAGTCCGTCACGGCGTCGAGGATGCGGTCGAGAGGGCCGTGGTGCAGGCGAACACGTACAACGCGTCCTCCGAGTCGGCCCTGGAAGACAGCGTCGACGCGAGTATCGCGAACGTCTCCCGGTCCGTCACGAGACAGCAGTCGGTCAGCGGGCGCGTCGTCACCGTCTCGGGGCCGACCTACACACAGGGGACACAGATCGTCGACACCGCACCTGGCGGCTCGAACTTCACCAGCGCGGTCCCGACGGACAACTGGACCGTCGCGACCAACGTCAACGCCCGGGCGTACACGATGACGATCCACGACGCCAACACCGCCGGCGGTGCCAACTTCGGTGGGCCGACGACCGACGAGTTCCGGCTGAACGTCACGGACGGTTCGGACACCTGGCGGGTCAACGTGACCGAACGGGCATCGGGCGACGTGGCGGTCGGCGTCAAGGAGTTCGGCGGCGAGGCGGGGGTCTGTACCGCGTCACCGACCGGCGGGACCGTCGAGATCGACCTCACCGGCGGCCGCGTCGGCGGGCAGCCGTGTGCGCCGCTGGCGTTCGCCGAGGGCGTCTCAAGTAGCTACGACATCGAGTACGACAACGGCCAGCTGGTCCGGGGGAACTACTCGCTGGTCGTCGACAGGGACGGCTACACGAACCTGAACCTGATCAGCCTGTTCGGGAGCGACGATCCCGCGACGCGACAGGGCATCTACGCGGTCCGTGTCACCTACCGATACGACGGTGCGTCGATCACCTACGAGACCGAGGTCCGGGCCGCCCCGGGTGAGCCGGCATGACCGACCGTGCGACCTCCTCGACGCTCAACTACGTGCTGAGCATCGCTATCGCCTCCCTGCTGGTCACCGGGCTGTTGTTCTCGGGGACCAACTTCGTCGAGGGACAGCAAACGCAGGTCGTCCGCTCGGAGCTGCGGGTCATCGGCGAACAGATCAACGCCGACCTCCAGCGGGCCGACCGGCTCGTCGTGGCCGGCGACGGGCCGGCGGGAGCGACGACCGTGCGGATCGAACAGTCGTTCCCCGATCGGCTCACCGGCCGGACCTACGACATCGAGGTCGACCCTGCCAGCCAGCAGCTACGCCTCTCGATGCGCAACCCCGACATCGAGGTCACGCTCCCGGTCGACACCCGGACGGCGCTGTCGCCCTCGACCGTCGACGGGGGGACCGTCGCGATCAGGACGACCGGCAGCGGCGCCCTGGAGGTGACCGATGACTGACCGGGGTGCGAGCGAGGTCCTGAGCTTCGCACTGGTGTTTGGCATCATCCTGACCTCGGTCGCGCTGGTGTCGGTCTCGGGGGTCCAGACGCTGCAGGACGCCCGCGACGCCGAACAGCTCAACAACGCCGAGCGCGCCTTCGACGTGCTCTCGGAGAACATGGCCGACATCCACCAGCGTGGGGCACCGAGCCGGGCCACGGAGGTCAGTCTCCGGGGCGTCCAGCTGTACACGGCCGACAACGTGACCGTCAACGTCACGGCGACCGACGGGCCGAGCGGTGATGTCACGGTGGTCCGGTCGCTCCGGCCGATCGTCTACGACGCCGGCGACGATCGCCGGCTCGTCTACGAGGCAGGGGCCGTGTTCCGGACCCAGCGGGACGGCGGCCTCGTCGTCCAGCAGCCGCCCGTCGTCGTCGAGCCCGACCGTGTTCTCGTCCCCGTCGTGGCGCCCCGCTCCGAGAGCACGACGAGTGTCGGTGGATCGACGGCGTTGGTGCGGGCCGATCTGGTGGAGACGACGGTTCCGGTCGCCGACACCGCCGACAGTGGGTCCGACACCGACTACGACGATGTCTACGTCACCGTCACCTCACCTCGACGGGACTACTGGCAGCGCGCACTGGAGGCGACGGGCCTTTCGAACTGCGTCCAGGGGACCGACGCCGCCGGCGATCTATTCGTCAGGTGTTCACTGGGCAGCTCGCCAGAGCGGGTCCTCGTCCCGGTCTACGACATCGGGATCGCCATCGAACGGTAGTCGACCGCGTCGGTCCCGTTGGGCCATCGTGTCGCCGTCTGTGGACCCAGGTCATCCCTCGATACGGCCGGTTCAGCCGTCGGTGACGTTGACGCGGTTGGCCGAGATGTGGAGGTACGTGACCCGGACGACATCGTCGCCGCGGGTCAGTGTCTGTTTCTCGCGTAGCGCCTCGTCGTAGTGGATCGACCCCTTGTTGACGGTCGTCGTCCCGGTCACCAACCCACCGTACACCTCGCCGAAGTCGAGGTTCACGTCGCCGGTGCCACCGTTGCCGGGCGGCGCGTAGATGACGCCGACGTACTTCGCGGGGTCGCTCCCGCCGCCGCCGGAGCCGATGCGACCGGTGAAGTTGGCCTGGCCGAAGACTCGCAGTTGGGTCGCGTCGTCGCCGGCGTTGGTGATCTCGGAGTCTTTGTCAAGGTAGAGGTCCTCGGTCTGTGGACCGGAGCCCTCGACGTAGACGAACACCACGCCGTCGCCCAGCACCTCGATGTCGCTGTCGGCGAGGTGGACGTACTCGTGCACGGAGAGGGTGATGTTCCCGCTGGTCGTGTCGAAGTAGATCTCCTTCCCCGAGGCGTCGATCCGATCCAGATAGTAGTTTCCGGGCCCGAGCGTCACCTCGTCGGACGGACTCGCCGCGCCGTAGTCGAGCGAGTCGCCGGCGATCGCGCTCGTCGCGCCGTTACTGTTGGTATCGTCCGCTTCCTCGACCGTCCGCCGGACGAGGTAATCGAGCGCGCCGCGCTTGGGGACGCCGTCGACCTGGTTGACGGTCCCGCTCGGAGCGGTGATTCGGGACTGGCAGTCGGCGACGCTTGGCTGGCAGGCCGTCGTGTAGTTGATGTCCCCGCCAACGTCGGGTTTCCCGCCGCCGTTACCGACCTTGACGGTCCCGCCCGAGACCAGCGAGCCGTAGAAGTTGTCACCGCCGGAGCCGCTGCTGATGTCGATGTCGTTGCCGTAGACGACATCACCCTCGTTGCCGGGCGCCTGGCTACAGTAGCCGCTACTGGTTCCCGTGGAGTTGTAGCTGTCCGTGTAGGTGTCCGCCCGACACGTGCTCTGTGCCGACCCGGTGACGCGAAACGTCCCGCTGGCCGCCAGGCTCGCGGCCGCGGAGTTCACGTCGGTCGCCTGGAGCGGCGTGATGAGGTCGACAGTCACGCGGTCGTTGGAGTGGTCGTAGGTGACGTTCCCGGTCGTCCGTTGCTCGAAGAAGGTTCCCCAGGCGCGGTAGTAGTCGCTCTGGACGGTCACTTCGACCGCGCTGCGCTCCAGTGGGTTCGTGAAGTTCTTGTCGAGCGATCTGTTCGGGAAGTACGCCTGTGACGTGTTGCGACTGATGACGGCTCGGCCGTCGATCGATTCTTCGCCGGCGACGGTCACGAGCGGCAGCGTCAGCGTCGCCTCGCGGTAGTGAAACTCCGGCGGCGACACCATCACGGCACTGCTCCCGCCCGCGGACCGCCAGACACCGCCACCCTGGTACGCGATCTCCTGGTCACCGTTGTCGTAGACGATCGCGCCCATCGACTCGTTCATGATCGTCGTCGACCCCCCGCCAGTGAGGTTCGTGTACGAGACGTTCATCCAGCCGGTGGTCTCCTCGACCCGGTAGCCGTCGCCCGCCGACGTGGCGAGCGCGACCTGCTGGACCCGGGAGTTCCCCAGGGCGACCATCGCGGCCTGGGAGTCCAGTTGCGTCATCGACTTCTCGGCCCGCTCCATCGATAGCTGGTTCTGTGTCGAGCCGAACGCCTCCGATCCCAGCGCGACGGTCAACGCCGTCCCGCTGATGACGAGTGCGATGATGAGGACGACACCGATCGGACTGCTCTGGGCCCTCGTGCCGGCCGGTTCACTCACGATGCCTCACGCTCCGTCGGCGCTGGCTCGGCCGCCCTGACCCGGCGACCGCCCACAGCGACCCGCTCCTGTGACCCCATTCTGCGTACCTCGGACCCGTGTGTAGATACCGCTAGTTGTCCAGTTCTCATACATGATATTTTTGGCCGTGTGAACGACATCACTCGCCGGTCGGGTCGCGTCGGTAGCGGGTGCAGCCGTCGACAGAAGCGAGTAGTAACCGTTATACGCGTCGGTAGGCCAACACCGGATGGGAACAGCACGACCGCAAATCTGACACGCCGTGGACTTCCACGGCTCGGGATTGCGGCCGTGTTCGGCACCGCGCCGAGACGCCTCGCGACCAGCGACGAGCGGTTCGTGCAGTTCCAACACCAACTATGGCACGAATGCATACACGCCGTCGTGGCTCGTCCGACTCGGACAAGCCCGCGGCAGACGAACCCCCGGAGTGGAGCGATGTCGACGCCGACGCCGTCGAAGACCGCGTCGTCGAACTCGCCGAACAGGGCCACTCGCCCAGCGAGATCGGCCTGAAGCTGCGCGACGAAGGCGTCCAGGGCACCCCCGTCCCGAACGTCAAACTCGCGACCGGCAACAAGGTCACCGAGATCCTGGAGGCCAACGAGGCCCAGCCGGATCTGCCCGAGGACCTGCGCAACCTCATGGAGCGAGCGGTCCGCCTCCGTGACCACATGGACGAGAACCCGACGGACTACCAGAACAAGCGTGCGCTCCAGAACACGCAGTCGAAGATCCGTCGCCTCGTCGACTACTACCGCGGCGATGAACTCGACGAGGAGTTCACCTACAGCTACGACACCGCCGTCGAGCTCCTCGATCTGGAGTAACCACGATGTCGACGACCGGTCGGGACGACGCGCCCGCCACCGCCCCCAGCGACATCGCCGGGCTGCTCGCCGACGCGACGTTCGTCCGTCTCGTCAGCGACGTTTCCGGCGACGCGCTCGCCGGGACCGGCGTGCTCGCGCGGGCACTGGCCGACAGCACGACGCCGTTCCAGGCCAGCGCTGTCGGCCCGTTCGACGACCCCGACCGGTCGACCGACGCCGACGTGACCGTCTCGCTCGGTCGCCGATACGCGGCCGCCGACATCACGATCCGCGACCGGATCGCACCGACGGCCTTCGAGGCCGCCCGCGAACTCGGCGCGACCGCCAGCCCGACGCTGGCGCTCGCCGGGACCATCGCGGCCGGCGACACCGACAGCCAGGTAGTCGAGGCCGCCGAACGGGCCGGCGTGACCCGCCGACCGGGCGTCGCCGTTCCGATAGCCGATCTGGCCGACGGGTTGGCTCACTCGACGCTGCTCTCGGCCCCCTTCTCGGGGGACACGGAGCAAGCACGGGCCGTCCTCGCGGACCTGGACCTGCCGGCGGAACTCGACGAGGACGACCACCGGCGCGTCGCGTCCCTGGTCGCGCTCGCCGTGACCGACGCCCAAGCGGCCACGCCACGCGCTGCCGAGGCAGTCCAGGGGCGCTCCGACCGGCCGTCGGTGGCCCCTTCGAGACGGTCGGCGGCTACGCGGACGTGCTCGATACCGTCGGGCGCGAACAGCCCGGCACCGCCGTCGCGCTCGCACTCGGGCACGACGGGGTCCGTGAGGACGCCCTGGCCGCGTGGCGCCGCCACGCGAACCGCGCCCACGAGGCCGTCCAGACGGTCACGACCGGCCGCTACGAGACCCTGTTCGTGGCTCGCGGCGACGCGATGCCGGTCGGGACCGTCGCCCGACTGCTCTCGCAGTACCGCTCGCCGGAACCAGTGACCCTTGCCGTCACCGACGGCCACGCCGCGGCCCGGGCGACCGAAGGCCGCGATGTCGCTGCCGCGATGGACGCGGCGGCCGCCACCGTCGGCGGCGAGGCGGTCGGGACGACGGACCGCGCCCGCGTGCGGTTCGACGTTTCGACGGCCGACTTCATCGAAGCGTTCCGGGAGGCAGTATGACCGGGACCAGCGCCCAGATCCGCACGACCCACGGGACGCCTGCGGTCGCCGAGCGGATCGCGGCCGCGCTCCGGCCGGACAACACCGACGAGATGGACACGCGCGTCGAAGACGACACCGTGGTGACCACGATCGACCGGGACTCCATCGGTGGCCTCCAGGCCACCGTCGACGACTACGTCGTCAACCTCCGGGTCGCAGCACAGCTTTCCGACCAACCGACACACGACACAAACCATGAGTGAACGAAGCGTCTCCAAGCGCAAACAGCAGAAACGGTGGTACACCGTCTACGCTCCCGAGCAGTTCGACCGGGAGGAACTCGGTGAGACCACAGCAGACGAACCGGACAAGGTGCTCGGTCGCACCATCGAGACCACGCTGGGCGAACTCCAGAACGACGCCAGCGAGAACAACACGAAGCTGACCTTCAAGATCAACGAGGTCGCCTCGGACTCGGCGTACACCGAGTTCACCAAACACGAGCTGACGCGGGACTACCTGCGCTCGCTCGTGCGCCGTGGCTCCTCGAAGGTCGAGGCCTTCATCACCGTGCTGACCACGGACGACTACCGTGTCCAGATCCAGCCCGTCGCCGTCACGACGAAGAAGGCCGACGCCTCCCAGGAGAAGGCCATCCGCCGCACGATGATCGACCTCGTCGAGGAGACGGCCAAGGACCGCACCTTCGAAGAGGTCATCGACAGCGTCGTCGAGGGCCGCCTCTCCTCGGCCATCTACGGCGAGGCCAAGGACATCTACCCCCTTCGCCGCGTCGAGATCCAGAAGGCCACGCTGGAAGCCCGGCCCGAGGAAGTCGCCGCCGAAGAGGAAGCCGCCGTCGATGTCGACGAAGAAGACGTAGAAGTCGAGAGCTAAGCCGTCCGAACTACCGATTTTTCGCGTCGCTGCCCCGGAGTGGCGACGCCGGCTACTCCGTCGCCGTGCCGGGGTCGTCGGTGACGACGACGGTCCCGACCATCCCGCCGCGCTCGTGGGGAATACAGAAGTAAGGGTACTGACCGCGGACCTCGAAGGTGTGGCTGTAGCGCTGTCCCTCGAAGAGGGTCCCGCCGCCGCTCGACCCCCACGCGTCGCGGGCCGCCGCCTCGTCGTCGAAATCGCCCGACGCCCAGTAGTCGGCGCCGTCGGGGAGGCCGTCCTCGTAGGCAGTCACGGAGTGGCCCTGCTTGCTCGTGTTCCGCCAGACGACCTCTGTCCCTGGGGCGACTTCGATCGTCTGCGGGCGGAAGGCCCTGGCGGACATCCCGATGTCGTACTCGGCGCTCGTGCCACTGGTGCCGATGCACCCGGCGAGGCCGGCCACTGTGGCCGCACCGGCAGCCCGGAGGAAGGCCCGTCGCTCCATGGTCGCCCTCGGGACTGGACGGACAAAGACACCTCGATTCGTCGTCGACCCCCCGGGGGACGGCGGGTCACCGCGGGTCGACGAAACACCTTTGTCCGATCCACCGGACACTGCCTGTGTATGCCCGAATGTGGGCATGTTTCAGACGGACCCTTGTGGGGTTGAAGCTGCGCCCCAGTTGGGTGTGGGGCGTCCCGAAGAAGGTGCTTCAGGCGGAGTCGCCTCGGAACGTCAGTCCGGACCGCAGATCCCGAGCAGCCGACAACAGCGTCTCACGATCGTCGCCGGTCAGCGTGACGTGCCCCATCTTCCGGAGGTCGTACACCTCCCGTTTCCCGTACCAGTGGAGGTGCGCCCGATCGGTCTCGAAGACCCGCTCCTCGCCCGAGAGCGTCGCCGATTGGCAGTCGTCGACATCGCCGAGGATGTTCGTCGAGACGGTCGGGAACCGCTGGTCGGTCGGGCCAAGCGGCCGGCCAGTGACCGCACGGAGGTGTTGTTCGAACTGCGAGGTGTGACAGCCTTCGATGGTCCAGTGGCCGGAGTTGTGGGGACGCGGTGCGATCTCGTTGAGCAGGATCCGGTCGTCGCCGGTCTGGAACAGTTCGATCCCGAACACGCCACGACCCTCCATCACGTCGAGTACGTCTAGTGCAACCTCGCGGGCGCGCTCCCGGACGCGTTCGCTCGCCCGTGCGGGCGAAACCATCTCTCGGAGGATCTCTTCCTCGTGGACCGTCTCGGTGACCGGGAAGGTGTCCCGCTCGTCGTCGCCGCGACAGCCCATGATCGCCAGCTCGCGCTCGAAGTCGACCATCTCCTCGACCATCGCCGGGCCGGCGATGTCGTCGATAGCCGCCGCCACGTCGTCGGGGCCTTCGACGGGGACGTTCCCGCGGCCGTCGTAACCGCCGGTGCGGGCTTTGAGCATCGCCGGGTAGCCCAGTTCGTCACAGGCGGCCCGCAGGTCCGCAGCGTCCTCGACCGCGCGGAACTCCGGGACAGGGACGCCCGCGTCGGCTAACCGGCGCTTCTGGACGAGCTTGTCCTGGATGGTTCGGAGTGTCTCCGGCGCCGGGTGGACCGGTGTTCCTGTTTCCTCGGCGACGGCCTCCAAGACATCTGGATCGGCGAGTTCGATCTCGTAGGTCAGATAGTCGGCCCGCTCGGCGAGTTCCGCGAGTGTCTCGCGGTCGCCGAAGTCGCCGACGACTTGGTCACGCACGACCGGGGACGCCGGGCACTCCGGCGTCGGGTCAGAGACCACGAGATCGATTCCCAGCGGCGCGGCCGCCTCCCCCAGCATCCGGCCGAGCTGGCCCCCGCCGACGATACCGACGGTCGGGCCTGGCGAAGTGAGTGTCATGTACGGGGCGGTACCCCAGCGCCGGGGTTAAGCGTTCTCTTGTCGCCCGGCTACGAGGGGCGCTGGTCGGCCTGGGACTCGTGGATCCAGACGACGAACGTGTTCTTGTACCCGCCGGTCCGGAGCTGGTGGGTCCGTTTCTCGTAGCCCGCCGCGCGGAGCCGTTCGGTCGGGGCCGTGCCGTCGAACGGCTGGGTGATGACGACCGGCGGCTGCCCGTCCTCGATCATCCCGTTCAGCGCCTCGCGGTCGTTCTCACAGACCGTCTCCATCTCGCCCGACGCGAAGTACCACGGCAGCGGGAGGGTGTTGTACCACTTCAGACAGGTGGGTCGCAGGTTCCAGAACGCCTCGCCCCACTGGTCGCGGTCCGCCTGGACGTAGGCGCTCCCCTCGTCGAAGGCGTCTCCGCTCTCGCCGTAGTAGACGACTACGTCGGTTCCCTGGTTGTCGCGGGCGATCCGGTCCATCGCGACGAGGTCGCCGCGGAGCTCTTCCTGTGGTTGCGCGAACTGGACGAGCGGGTTCGCGTCCTCGTGGGCGTTGCTGTAGACGGTCGTCGCCGCCACGTTCCCGACGAGTGCGGTGATGAGGACGAGCACGAGCGCGGAGACCGCGACGCCGGTCACGTCGTCGGCCGAGAGCGCCTCCACCCCCCAGCGAAACACCGCGGCGACACCGACGCCGGCGGGAATCGCCAGCGGGACCACGACGTGGGCACCGATCCAGGGGTTGCCGATGTCGGTCCCGATCGGGTAGCCGACGATCGAGACGTAGCCACAGTAGGCCGCGAACGGGACGAGGTGACGGGGGCGGATCGAACCCAGTCGGTCGAGCGCGTAGCCGAACGCCGAGAAGGCGATCAGCGGACCGCAGGTGTACGCCAGCGCTTCCAGGAGGATCGCGTAGTGGCCGTCGACCTCCTCGAAGAACCGGTCGAACCGTTCTTGGAGCGTGCTCTCACCGGTGGTCGTCGCCCGCTCGGAGGCCGGATCGAACCAGTTGCTGTACTGTTCGATCACCCGGTCGTAGGTCACCTGGACCAGTTCCGGGAACATCCCGGGGGTGGTCACGCCGTTCCAGAAGTTGACCGTCTCCGCGGTCGGCGTCGCCGGGGGGTGCTGGATACCGGCCAGCCCCGCCCCACGTGGCGCGTAGAAGAACAGCGACACCGCGAAAAAGAGGACGAGTGCGATCCAGATATGCCCGATGTAAGCCACCGCGACCTGCCACGGACTCCCGTGGCGATCCCGGAACGACCGGACGGTCCCGACGACGAGGTTCACGTCCGCGCGGGCGCGACCGGTGATCCGGCTCCAGACCGCCGACGGCGACGGAACGTCGGCGAGAAAGGACGCCGCGTCGCGGTAGCCGTTCGGGAGGACGAGGACCTTCGCGAGCAAGAGCCCGGTCGCACCGAGCCAGGTCACGACGTAGACGATCGCGTTCTCCTTCGAGGCGAACCCGAGCGCGGCGAAGGCGCCGACACCGTAGAGGTAGCGGGCCTTCCGGGTGTCGTAGAACCGGACCAACAGTCCGAAGGCGGTGAACATGAACGCGGCGACGAGCACGTCGCTGCGCATGAACCGCGAGTAGTACAGCAAGAGCGGGTTCAACGCGAGGAAGGCGGCGACGCCGACGACCTCCTCGCGCCGGAGGTGCTCCCGGAAGAGTAGTGCCGTCAACGGCAACAGCCCGCCGATGATCGCGATCGGGAGCCGCATGAGCACGTCGCTGGTTCCCAACAGCGAGAACAGCCAGGCGTCGACGTGCTGGATGAACGGGCCGTGGATGATGTACCGATACGTGAACGATCCCGTCTCTGCGAGGTTCAACGCCCAGTAGGCGACTCGTCCCTCGTCGTAGTGGGCGACCCGGGAGCCCAGGTCGACAAGGCGGAGGGCGACGGACAGGAGGGTGATACCGAGGACCACCTTGGCGACGGCGTACTCGTCGCCGTCGGCCCAGGTGGCGACACGTTCCCGCAGGCGTTTCAGCCGCGAGAGCTCGCGGGGCGGCGCAGCCATATCCGGTGTGTGCACAGCGGTGGTTAGAACACTTCTGGTTTCTCGAAGCCGGAACGGTAGTTCTTTAGGGACGACAGCCACCCACACGAGTATGGTGCAGCTCGGGCTGGTCGTCGCCCAGTACGACAAACACGGGCAGGTCATCGAGGAGATGGAGCAGTCGGCCCGACAGGCCGCCGCCGACCACGACGCCGCTATCGTCGAGACGGTGGCTGTCCCCGGCTCCTACGACACGCCGCTGGCCGCAGACCGGCTGGCACGCCGGGACGATGTCGACGCCGTCGCCGTCCTCGGCGTCATCGTCGAGGGGGATACCGACCACGACGCGGTCATCGCCGACGCGGCGGCACAGGGGCTGACCGACGTGTCTCTCGACCGCGATACGCCCGTGACGCTGGGGATCATCGGCCCCGGCATGAGCACGGCCGAGGCCGACGCACGGACCCACAAGGGCGGTACGGCAGTCACGAGCGCCATCGAACTCGCTACCCAACTACCATGACTATGGACTTCGCATCCCGTGTCGAACGTGTAGAGCCGAGCGCGACGCTCGCGATCAGCAACAAGGCCGCCGAACTCGAAGCGGAGGGGAAAGATGTCGTCGACCTCTCGGTGGGCGAACCGGACTTCGACACCCCCGAAAACGTCAAAGACGCCGCAAAGGCGGCGCTCGACGCCGGCCACACCGGCTACACCCCCTCGAACGGGATTCCGGAACTCAAGGACGCCATCGCCGGGAAGCTCCACGACGACGGGCTGACCCAGTACGGCCCGGAGAACCTCATCGTCACGCCCGGGGGCAAGCAGGCGCTGTACGAGATCTTCCAGACGGTCATCGACGACGGCGACGAGGTCGCTCTGCTGGACCCGGCGTGGGTCTCCTACGAGGCGATGGTGAAACTCGCCGACGGCTCGCTCACCCGCGTCGACACCGCCGCCCACGACTTCCAGCTCGAAGGCGCGCTCGACGACCTCGCCGAAGCGGTCTCGGACGACACCGAACTGCTCGTCGTCAACTCGCCGGGCAACCCCCACGGCGCCGTCTACTCCCGCGAGGCCTTAGAGGGCGTGCGCGACCTGGCCGTCGAACACGATATCACGGTCATCTCCGACGAGATCTACAAGGAGATCACCTACGACGGCGTCGAGGCCGTCTCGCTGGGAACGCTTGACGGCATGGAGGACCGCACCGTCACCCTCAACGGCTTCTCGAAGGCCTACTCGATGACCGGCTGGCGGCTCGGCTACTTCGCCGCGCCGGAAGACATCGTCTCCCAGGCCGGGAAGGTCCACTCGCACTCGGTCTCCTGTGCCGTGAACTTCGTCCAGCACGCCGGTGTCGAGGCGATCACCAACACCGACGAGGCCGTCGAGGAGATGCGCCAGGCATTCGCCGAACGGCGCGAGTTCCTGATGGGGCTGTTCGAGGACCACGGCGTCCACGTTCCTGAACCGCAGGGCGCGTTCTACATGATGCCCGAGATCGCGCCGGAGGGGGACAGCGAGTCGCGGAGCGACTCGGACAGTCGACCGGTGGCACCGGGAGACGACACCGAGTGGTGTGACAAGGCGATCTCCGAGGCCCAGGTTGCGACCGTCCCCGGTAGCGCGTTCGGAACGCCCGGCTACGCCCGGATCTCCTACGCCAACAGCAAGGATCGCCTGCAGGAAGCGGTCGATCGGCTGGCAGAACACGACCTGCTGTAGGATCGTCGACCGCCGCCTGCCCCGTCTCAGTCCCGCTCGGCGAGGACCTTCTCGATGATCTGGCCCGTCGAGAGGAGTCGGTCGTCGTCGTCCCGTTGTAGCGGACTCGCCCGCCGCACGTCACAGTCGATGCCGCGCTCGGACAGCGCCGCCCGCAGACTGTCGGCGTCGTGGTGCTGGTCGTAGCCCAGCGCGATCACGTCCGGTTCGAGGCGCTCGATGGGGACGAAGATGTCTTCAGGGTGCCCCAGATGCGCCTCGTCGACCGGCTTGAGCGCGCCGACCATCTCACGGCGTTGCTCGTCGGGGACGACTGGCGGCTCCTTGTGGGTGACGTTGACCGAGCGGGCGATGATCACGTGGAGGTCGTCGCCCATCCCCGCGGCGTCCCGGAGGTAGTGGACGTGGCCGGGGTGGAGGATGTCGAAAGTCCCCTGTGCGACGACCCGCGTCACGTGTCGAACTCCTCGTCGCGTAGCTCGCGGTCGATGTCCGACTGGTCGAAGTCGAAGAACGCCTCTTCGGGCGGCTCGACATCCAGCACCGGCAGATCGATCGGCTGACCCTCGTTGTCGAAGGCCTGCCAGTCGTCCGGCCCGTACGGGTACCCCAGGATGATGTGGACATCGCCACGGCCGAACGTCGCCAGGTCGGCGTCGCTGGGCTTGAGGACGCCGTTTGGGTGTGAGTGGATCGATCCCGCGGCGCGCATGTCGTTGGGAACCATGCTCGTCTTGACGGTCGCACTGACCGGGTTCGACTCGGTCCCCGGGATGACGAGCACGTCGGTCAGGACCGTTCCGTCCTCGTCGAGTCCGACCTTCCGTGCGTCGTCGCCACGGAGCAGCCCCATATACTCGTTGGGATGGGACTCCTCCGACGCGGCCCGCGCGAACTCCAGTGCGGAGTCGGCGATACCGAGGATGCCACCCGAGCGGAACAACGCCATACAAACACTCGGTGGGGCTGGCTTCTAAGGGTTGTGTCTCCGGTCGACCCAGGCAGAACCGCGTGCCGGCTCCCGGACGCGACGGTCGGTCGGACCGACGAGCGCTACCCAGCGATTCCGAAGAGTACAAACGGCACAACACCGAACAATCGGCAAATGTCTTCGCCAACAGGCACCGACGACGGTGCCGCGGCTCCCGATGGGGGAGCCGTCGTCTACGATCTCGCTGCAGAGTGTACCGCCGACGATCTGGAGGAGGATGGCCGCTATCTCGCCACCGTCAACGGTGTCGTCGAGTACGGTGTCTTCGTCGATCTCTCCGATGCCGTCTCCGGGCTCGTCCACGACTCGAACCTGCTGGGCGACTACGAGGTCGGCGACGAGTTCGTCGTCGAACTCGCCGAGGTCCGTCCCGACGGCGACCTCAGTTTCGACGAGGTCCGACTCGACGAGTACCGGGTCGAACCGGTCGCACACGGCGATCTGACGACGGTCGCCGATCTCAACGACGCCACCGGCGAGGCCGTCGTCGTCGAGGGCACGGTCGTCCAGATCAAACAGACCGGCGGCCCCACGGTGTTCCAGCTCCGGGACACGACCGGTGTGGTCCCGTGTGCGGCCTTCGACGAGGCGGGCGTCCGTGCCTACCCCGATGTCGAGATGGACGATGTCGTCCGGATCGCCGGCCGTGCCGAGGAACGGGACGGCGGCGTCCAGATCGAAGTGGACTCGCTGACCGTCCTCGACGAGAAGGCCGGGACTGCCGTCCGGGACGACCTCGACGCCGCTCTCGCCGAACTGGCCGAACCGGCCGACATCGACCCGCTGGTCGAGTGGCCGGCCTTCGAGAAGCTCTGGGACGACCTCCGGGAGGTCGCGACCGAACTCCGCCGGACGGTGCTCGCCGGCCGGCCGATCCGGATGCGCCACCACGCCGACGGGGACGGCCTCTGTGCCAGCGTCCCGCTGCAGGTCGCCCTCCAGCGGTTCATCGCCCAGCAGTACGAGGACAGCGACGCGCCCCAGCACCTCCTCAAGCGGCTGCCGAGCAAGGCCCCCTACTACGAGATGGAGGATGTCACCCGGGATCTGAACTTCGCGCTGGAGGACCGGACCCGCCACGGCCAGAAGCTCCCGATGCTGCTGATGCTCGACAACGGCTCGACCGAGGAGGACACGCCGGCCTACCGGAACCTCCGGCACTACGACATCCCCGTGGTCGTCGTCGACCACCACCACCCCGACCCCGAAGCCGTCGAGCCGCTCATCGAGCACCACGTCAACCCCTACCTCCACGACGAGGACTACCGGATCACGACCGGGATGCTCTGTGTCGAACTGGCCCGGATGATCGACCCGACGCTGAGCGAGGAGCTCCAGCACGTCCCCGCGGTCGCGGGGCTTTCGGATCGCTCGGAGGGCGAGGCGATGCCCGACTACCTCGACCTCGCCGCCGAGACGGGCTACGACGAGAGCGACCTGCGGGACATCGGCGAAGCGCTTGACTACGCGACCCACTGGCTGCGCTACAGCTCAGGCGAACAGCTCGTGAGCGACGTGCTCAACGTCGATTGTGACGACCGCGGGCGCCACGAGGAGATCGTCGACTTCCTCGCCGATCGGGCCCAGCGCGATGTCGACGAGCAACTCGACGCCGCGATGCACCACGTCGCCCACGAGCGGCTGGACAACGGCGCTCACCTCTACCGGATCGACGTGGAGAACCACGCCCACCGCTTTACCTACCCAGCGCCGGGGAAGACGACCGGCGAGATCCACGACCGGAAGGTCGCCGAGACGGGCGACCCCGTCATCACTATCGGCTACGGGCCGGACTTTGCCGTCCTGCGAAGCGACGGCGTCCGGCTCGACATCCCGCGGATGGTCAGCGAACTCACCGCCGAGGTCGACGGTGGCGGCGTCTCCGGCGGGGGCCACCTCGTCGTCGGCTCGATCAAGTTCGTCTCCGGGATGCGCGACGAGGTGCTCGACGCCCTCGTCGAGAAGATGGCCGAGGCGGAGATCGACGAAGACCTCGGAAGCTCGACGGCGCTGCCCGAAGACATCGACGCCTGAGCAGCGACGCCATCACTTCTCGCCGAAATCGACCCGTCGAACGGCCAACACGGCCAGGATTCCCACGCCGAGCCCGATCCCGAGCAACTCCAAGGGGAGGTCGCCGGTTCCGCCCTGCCAGTCGGCGTCGAACACGCGCCCGTAGTACGACGCCACCTCCGTCCCGTGGAGGAGCAAGACGACCTCTCGGTTCTCGGTCGCGGCCTGTTCGTTCCAGTTGAGGCTGCCGACGACGACGCGGTCGTCGACGACCGCGCCCTTCGCGTGGATTTTCTCGTACCGACCCGCCGGCTCGGCGACGCGAGCCGATAGCGGCGTGTCGGTCCGCTCGGCCCACTCCCGGAACCGCTCGACCGTCCGTGTGTTCTCCTCGCGGACGTACCACGCGTCGCTCAAGAGGAGCCGAACTTCGACGCCTCGCTTGGCCGCTCGGCGCAGCGCCCGCAAGAGCGGTTCGTCCCAGCCGCCGACTGTCGGCTGGACGACGGCGATTCGCCGGTCGGCGTCGTCGAGTGTCTCGACCAGGCGTCGCTGTGCGTTGTCCGGTGTGACCAGGAGCTCGGTTCGCTCGACGGTGACGGCCGTCGGCTCGAACTGCTGTGGATAGCTCCCAACCGCTCGCTCGCCGCGTTCGAACTGCCGGCCGCGTCGGTACGAGTCCCAGGCCGTCGCGTCCTGCCAGCCCGTGTCGTCCCGGAACGTCGTCGCCAGGCCGTCGACGACGCTCGACTGGCCGGTCACGACACCCCACCCGCGGCTACTGTTGCCCCCCGTCCCGGCCGGCTTCCAGTTCTCGGTCAGGACGACTGCCCGGTCGTCGGCGACGGCGTACTTCGCGTGGTGGTAGCGATAGCGGGCCCGCGGTCCCGAGAGCAGTCTGACTTCGACGCCGGCCTCGACGAGCCGGTCGAGGGTCCGGGCCTCCGCGCGGGTCCGCTCGCCGACCGGCTCTCCCTCTAGCAGGACTCGGACCCGCGCGCCACGGTCTTTCGCCCGGACGAGCGCGTCCGCGACTCGCTCGGAACTGAGCGTGTAACCGGCCAGCAGGAGCCGATCGTCGGCCGCTCGAAGCGGTCCGAGTGGGGTGCCGGGCGCATCAGGGAGGGTGAACGCCCGGACCGTCCCGCCGCGTGCGGTGACGACCGGCCTGTCCGTCCGCCCGAGCGGTCGCCAGCGGATCGCCGACCCGGAGACGACGCCGATCTCGCCCTCGCTGGCGTCGGTGTACCGGACGCTGTCGACAGTCCGTCCGTCTCTCGTGAGGCGGAGTTGCTCGCCGCTGTTTGCCAGTTCCGGGTGGCCCGCGAGCCCGACGACGGGGTGGTCGACCAGCGGCCGGACGGCCTCGGGCGCGGCGGTCACCACGACCGTTCCGGTGACGGTTTCGTTCGGGAGCGTGGCCCTCGACTGGCCGTCAGAGAGCGTATACCGACCGAGAGCGGTCCCGTCGGACACGTCGAGGACGACGAACTCGCCGGTGTCGCCACTGGCGACGGGATTGGGGTAGACCGCGTGGATCGACGTACCGGGGGCGGTCGCGTCCGTGGTCGCCGGCGCCGTACGCGCTCCGGCGACGCCCGGTCCACAGACGGCCGGCGTGACGAGCAGGCAGATCAACGCGAGGGTGACGAGCGACCGCATCGGGGGGTCTGGTCGCCCCTCGGTACAAAAGGGTTCGGCGCTCGGGGACGGGTGACCGGCTCAGGCGCTCGCGGCCTTCTCGGCCTCGGCCTGGACGAGGTACGCCCGGTCGTCGACGTACTGGGCGGCCTCCTCCAGGGCGCGTTCGGTCCCGATCTGGCGCAGCGCCCACGCGGCCGACGCGCGGGCCTGGTCGCTGTCGTCGCTTTCGAGTACGTCGGCGAGCGGTTCGACCGCGCGGGTGTCGCCCAGCAGTCCCAGCGTGCGGGCGGCCACCGAGCGGATGTCCTCGTTCTCCGCGTCGAGGCGGTTCGCGACCGGCTGGACCGACTCGGGGCTGCCGATCGAACCGAGCGCCCGCAGAGTCACTTTCTGGAGCGCGGGGTCGCCGTCCCCGTCGATGAAGTCGTGGAGCGTCTCGCAGGCGCGGTCGTCGCCGATCTTCCCGAGCACCTTGATCGGCCCCTTGTCCCGGCGCTGGGCCTTCTGGTGCATCGCGTCGAAGGCCTCCTGGGCGTCGCTGCCGAGATGGTAGAAGATGTCGACGATGTACTCCTCCATGAACTCCGAGCCCAGGGTGTCGAACGCGAACAGGACATCCTCGATGTTGCCCTCCTTCGCGTGGAGCTTCGCAGCGTTCCACTCGGGCGGGAAGTCCTTGCGGTTCTCGTTCGTGAGGATGTCGTAGAACCCGCGGGCGTCGAGCTGTTCCTGGACGGTGAGGTCGCTCCAGACCTCGGCTGCCTCCAGGTCGTCTTCGAGCGTCTCGGCGGCCTCCAGCAGGCCGGCGATGGTCTCGTCGTCCTCGTCGGCGTCCAGGCCGGCGTCACCGACCGCGTCGGCGACCATCCCCAGTGCCGAGGCGGCGCTTCCGAGGTCGGCGTCGGTCTCCGCGTCGTGGCTGACGTGTTCGCTCGCCGCGTCGAGGAACGACCGGACCGCGTCGAGGGCCTCCTCCTCGCCGTCTTCGGTCCACTCGCTGTCCTCGATCGTCGCCTGTGCGTCCTCGACGATCCCGACCACGTCCTCGGCGTACGGGCCGCGCTGTTCTTCGAGGCCGTCCCGGAGGTCCGATAGCCGGGACTCCAGTTCCTCGCGCGGGTCCGCCGCGTCCTCGTCGTCCTCGTCCGGTTCCGGGAGGTCGGCCGACTCGATGTCGCTCTCGATGTCGTCGAGTGCCGCCTCGACCTCGTCTAAGTCGGCCTCTGTCTCGGCGGCGTCGAGGGCGCTCTCGGCCTCGTCGAGCCGCGAATCGAGCGTGTCGGCGCTCAGCTCCGTCCCGGCGGCGTCCTCGGCTGCCTCGGCCTCCTCGTCGGCGGCGTCGGCCCCGTCGTCGGGTGCCTCGGTCTCGTCGTCCCCGTTGCTCATGTACGACGGTGTGTCGGTACGGGCCAAAGGCGTTTCCTTTCCGAGTCACGCCGCGCTCGGAGCCGGACCGCCCGGGGGAGAAACCACATACGCTTAGGTCTCCCACTGTGCAGCCTTGGCTATGACAGCCGACAGCGTGCAGTCGCTGATCGACCAACTCCACGAAGAGGCGTCGATGGATCGCCCGGACGAACTCACTCCCGACGTGGGTATCGTCATGGGGTCGGACTCGGACCTGGCGACGATGGCCGGCGGGAAAGGCAAACGACCCGGGGCGTACGCCGCGCTCGCGGACGAACTCGGGTTCGCAGAACAGACCGACTACGCCGACGCACCCGACGCCCGGTTCACGTTCGAGACGTTCGTCGTCTCCGCCCACCGGACGCCGGACCTGATGTACGCGTACGCGGAGACCGCCGCCGACCGCGGGGTCGACGTGATCATCGCCGGCGCGGGTGGCAAGTCCGCCGACCTACCCAACATGACCGCTTCGATCGCGTACCCGCTGCCGGTCATCGGCGTCCCGGTCCAGGAGAAGTCCGTCGACTCGGTCATCGGGATGCCACAGGGGGCGCCGATCACGGCGGTCGACGCCGGCAAGTCGTTCAACGCCGCACTGACCGCGACGCAGATCCTCGCGCGCGAGCACGACGACCTCCGTGAGCGACTCGTCGAGTACCACCAGGGCCTCCAGGAGGAGGTCGGGGAGGTCTCGCGCGACCTCCACGAACTGGGGACGCCCGGGTTCAAGGACGCGTACTGGGACGACTGAGCCGGCGCGCACCGGGAAAACGTGACGTATTCCGAACACTACACCGCCGGATCAGCCGGTTAGCCGACGCCCAGCCACGGACCGTGACCCACCAGAAACCCGAACAATGAACCCTTATATGCGAGTACTTCTAACCGGCGAACGATAGGAGATTCCGGAATGAGTAATGCATGGATCGCCATCGGTGCGCTCGCGCTGGTGGGGCTCGCCATCCCGCTCGGGATGATGGCAGCGTCGAGCCTCCTGCGGCCGAGCGTTCCCGAACAAGGCAAGAGTACCACCTACGAGTCCGGTGAGGTGCCGACGGGGAGTAGCCGGCATATCCGCTTCAACATCCAATACTACATGGTCGCGCTGCTGTTCGTCATCTTCGACATCGAGACGGTCCTCATCTTCCCGTGGACCCTCATCTACGGCGATGCGGTGTCGGCCGTCGGCCTCAGCAGGGTCCTCCTGCCGATGGTGGCGTTTATAACCATCCTCGTGGTTGGGCTCGCCTGGGCGTGGCGCAACGGCGCAGTCCAGTGGGTGCGCAACCCAGAGGTAACGAAGGGGGCAGATACATATGAGTAGTGACCAGACACCGCCGACCGAGGTATCGACACGAGAGGCCCGAATGGGCGACGGCGCCGACGACCGCTTCAACTCCAAGCTGCGCGAAGCGTTCGGCTCGACGCCGTTCATCCTCACCAAGTTCGACCAGTTCATGAACTGGGTGCGTGGCTCCTCGATGTTCATGCTACAGTTCGGGATCGCCTGCTGTAGCATCGAGATGATCCACACGTACGCGATCAAACACGACCTCGACCGCTTCGGCGCCGGGGTCCCACGTGCGTCGCCCCGCCAGGCCGACGTGATCATCGTCCCGGGGACCATCGTCTCGAAGTTCGCCCCGCGGATGAAGCGCGTGTACGACCAGATGCCCGAACCCAAGTTCGTCGTCTCGATGGGCTCGTGTACGGTCTCGGGCGGCCCGTTCCAGGAGGGGTACAACGTCGTCAAGGGCGCCGAGGAGGTCATCCCGGTCGACATCCACGTCCCCGGCTGTCCGCCCCGCCCGGAGGCGCTGATCTACGGCGTCGCGAAGCTCCAGGAACGCATCGCCAACGGCGAGTCCTCGCCGGTGACGGTCAAGCCCTACGAGCTCGAACAGTTCGGCGACCTCGAACAGGACGAACTCGTCCAGAAACTCGCCGACGAGATCGACGAGGACGACCTCGTGATGCGGTACAACTGGGACGACTCCCCCTGACCACCAATGAGTCTCGAAGAACCAACACCGGACACGACGGTCGATGTCGGGGTGACCGACGACGGCCTCGACTACGACGCGCTGGCCGCCCTGCTCGACGGGCACGTCTTGGAGCGCGAACAGCACGTCAACGCCGAGGGCTTCGTCATCCGCCCCGACGAGGTACAGGAGGTCCTCTCGACACTGCGGACCGAGGCCGGCTTCGACCACCTCTCCTGTGTCACCGGCCAGGAGTACGACGACCGCTACGAGTCGATCTACCACCTCAAGAAGTACGACGACCCGACACAGGAGCTGTCGGTCATCGTTCCCTCGCCCAAGGACGACCCCGGAAACGAGTCCGCGGCGCGGGTGTACTCGACGGCCGACTGGCACGAGCGCGAGGCCTACGACCTGGTCGGACTGGAGTACGACGACCACCCCGATCTGAAACGGATCCTGCTGCCCGACACCTGGCAGGGGCACCCGCTCAGCCAGGACTACAACCAGGACCAGCCCCAGATCGTCACGCTGCGTGAGAACGCCAACCCGCTCCAGGAGGACCACCGCAGCGAGGACGACTCGGACACGATGTTCGTCAACATCGGTCCACACCACCCGGCGACCCACGGCGTGCTCCACGTCAAGACGGTGCTCGACGGCGAACAGATCGCCGACCTCGAATCCGACATCGGCTACCTCCACCGCTGTGAGGAGCAGATGTGCCAGAACGGCACTTACCGCCACCAGATCATGCCCTACCCCGACCGGTGGGACTACATCTCGGCGGGCATCCTCAACGAGTGGGCCTACGCCCGCGCGGCCGAGGACCTCGCGGACATCGAGGTCCCCGAGTACGCACAGGTCATCCGCACCATGTCCGCGGAGATGTGCCGGATCGCCTCGCACATGCTCGCGCTGGCGACGTTCGCACTGGACGTGTTCGGCGACTTCACCGCCGTCTTCCAGTACGGCATCCGCGACCGCGAGATCGTCCAGAACCTGCTCGAGGACCTCACGGGCCAGCGGCTGATGTTCAACTACCTCCGACTCGGCGGGGTCGCCTGGGACCTGCCCGAGCCCCGCGAGGAGTACTTCGAGAAGGTCCGGGCGTTCCTCGACGGCCTCCCGGAGAAACTCGAGGAGTACCACGACCTGGTCACCGGCAACGAGATCTTCCAGATGCGGTGTGTCGACACCGGTGTGCTCTCCCCGGATCAGGTCAAGCAGTACGGCGCCACCGGGCCGGTCGCGCGTGGGTCCGGCGTCGACTACGACCTCCGCCGGGACGACCCCTACGGCTACTACGACGAACTGGACTGGAACGTCGTCACCGAACAGGGCGGGGACAACTTCAGCCGCGTCCTCGTCCGGATGCGCGAGGTCGAGGAGTCCGCGAAGATCATCGAGCAGTGTGTCGACCTGCTCGAACAGTGGCCCGAGGAGGACCGTGAGATCCAGGCCAACGTTCCGCGGACACTCCGCCCGGACCCCGACAAGGAGATCTACCGCGCGGTCGAGGGCGCCAAGGGCGAACTCGGTATCTACATCCGCTCGGACGGCACGGACAAGCCGGCACGGTTCAAGATCCGGAGCCCGTGCTTCTCGAACCTCCAGACGCTGCCGGAGATGTCCCAGGGTGAGTACATCCCGGACATGATCGCCTCGCTGGGCAGCCTCGACATCGTCCTCGGGGAGGTCGATCGCTGATGCAGAGCGGCGGTGCACCGCTCCCCGAGATGCTCGCGCGCATGCTCGGACTCGATCCCACGAACCCCGGCGTCATCCTGGTGATGGCGCTGATCGCCTCCGCGGCGGTCGGGTCGTTCGTCCTGACGAACACGGCAGTCGTCATCTGGGCGAAACGGAAGATCACGGCGGCGTTTACCGACCGGATCGCGATCAACCGGGTCGGCCCGCTTGGCCTCTTTATCATCGTGGCCGACGCGGTCCGGCTCCTCTCGAAGGAACTGATCGTCCCCGAAGAGGTCGACCGACCGGCCTGGGACCTCGCGCCGCTTGTGTTGTCCGGCTCGGCGCTCCTCGGATTCGCGGTCATCCCGATGGATATGCAGTACAACATCCAGATCGCCGACCCCGAGGTCGGACTGGCGTACGTGTTCGCGACGGCCTCGATCGCATCGGTCGGGCTGGTGATGGCGGGCTACGCCTCGAACAACAAGTACTCGTTCCTCGGCGGGCTGCGTGCGGTGGCACAGAACATCGCCTACGAGATCCCGCTCATCCTGACGGGCGCGTCGGTGGTCATCTTCGCCGGCTCGCTCCAGATGAGCGAGATCGTCATGGCCCAGCAGCAGTCCCTGATCGGCCCGCTGCCGGCCTGGTACGCGTTCGTCAACCCCTTCGCGTTCGTCCTGTTCATGATCGCGAACCTCGCGGAGGTCGGTCGGAACCCGTTCGACATCCCCGAGGCGCCGACCGAAATCGTCGCCGGGTACCAGACCGAGTACTCGTCGGTGTACTTCGTGTTGATGTATCTGGGCGAGTTTATCCACATCTTCCTCGGTGGCGCGATCGTCGCGACCATCTTCCTCGGCGGGCCGGCGGGGCCGGTGCTTCCCGGCATCGTCTGGTTCGTCATCAAGATGTGGGCCGTGTTCCTGTTCACCCAGTGGGCACGGTCGGCGGTTCCTCGTGTCCGGATCGACCAGCTCATCCAGATCGGCTGGAAGGGCATGCTCGTGCTCTCGCTGGCAAACCTCATGCTGACGGCCGCGATCGTCGGGGTGGTCAACGTATGAGCACCACAGCGTTCGACAACGGCGGTGATTCACAATGATCGGAGTGCTGAAATCCATGGCGACGACGATGAAACACGCCCTCGACGGGCAGACGTTCACGGTCGAGTACCCTGACGTTGCCCCCGAGGTGAGCCCCCGCTTCCGCGGCGTCCACAAGTGGAGCCAGGAGCGGTGTATCTGGTGTCGGCAGTGTGAGAACGTCTGTCCGAACAACACCATCCAGATCGTGATGGACGACCAGCGAAACGGCGAGCAGTACAACCTCCACATCGGCCAGTGTATCTACTGCCGGCTGTGTGAGGAGGTCTGCCCGACCGACGCCATCCTGCTCACCCAGAACTTCGAGTTCACGGCGGACACGAAAGACGAGTTCGCCTACGACAAAGAGCAGCTGAAGAACGTCCCGTGGTACAAGGACATCGACCCGCTGGAGTCGCGCGAACCCGACCGGGGCGCCTGGATCGGGGAAGGCGAAGGCGAAGTCGACTACCAGTAGTTCGGCGGGACTCGAACTGGCGTCCTTTTGACGTTCATATCACTTCAACAATAGCCTGTGGTGTAGCTGCCCGGTTCTGTCCACACCAGCGACGAAGGGCGACGCAGAAACAGAGGAACCAACGTATCAGTCGCAAAGCACACCGAGCCGGAGGCGCGATTTTCCCGGATGTGAGCACCGCGAGCATTCTGTCTTTCTCGCCCGCGTTTTTTGCCGCGAGTGGTGGCTGCAGGCCACCCGAGCGGCAAAACAGTGGCGAGGCGAAAGAGGAATCTTCAAAGGGGCGCCGGCAAGAGGTTCAAGATAAGATGGGACTGTACGAGTCAATCGCGTTCGCGCTGTTCGCCATCATAACGGTGGGCAGCGCGTCGGGCGTCGTGTTAGTGCGCGATGTCTGGCACTCGGCGTTGTTACTGGGTGTGTCACTGCTCAGCGTCGCCGTGTTCTACGTCATGAACCAGGCCGCATTCGTCGCAACGATGCAGATTCTGGTGTACGTCGGTGGCGTCCTCATCCTCATCACCTTCGCAGTGATGTTGACACGGGAGGACGAATCAGTCATCGAGGTGTCACCATGACGACGAAACCGGAACTCACGACCGAGGGGAACTTCACGGCCGGACTGGCTGCCGTCGCACTGTTTCTGGTGCTCGGCGGCGTGTTCCTCACGGCGTCGTTCCCGACGCCGGTCGGATTCCCCGAGAGCGCGGCCGTCACGAAGAGTTTGGGGGCGGCGATGTTCGACATCGCACCGAGTGCGATCATGGGCGAGAACCAGGCCGCCGTCGACGGTGAGGGGTTCATCGTCGCATTCCTCGTGATCGGTGTCCTCCTCGACGCCGCGCTGGACGGTGCCGTGATGCTCGCAAAACGCGAGGACGAGGGCGAGAACGTCGGCGTCGGTGCCGGAACGGACGAACCAAACGCCGTCGCCGCTGACGGTGGGGAACGGTCCCCGTCGGGAGGTGACGCCGAATGATCCCGGTCCAGGCGTACCTCCTGCTGTCGGCGGCCGTGTTCTGTATCGGCCTGTTCGGTATCCTGACTCGGCGGAACGCGCTCGTCTTCCTGATGTCCGTGGAACTGATGCTGAACGCGGCGAACATCAACTTCGTCGCGTTCTCGCTCCAGCACGGCAACATCTCGGGCCAGGTGTTCTCGCTGTTCACGATGGCGATCGCCGCGGCAGAGGTGGCTGTCGGAATCGGCATCATCCTCGTCCTGTACCGGAACTTCAGTGATATCGACGTGACGAAGGCGACGACGATGAGGTGGTAACAATGGCTGCATTCACATACGCTCCGGCGATCGTCCTCCTGCCGTTCGTATCGTTCCTCGTCGCGCTGTTTGCCGGCGACCGGATGCCAAAGGGCGGCGCACTGGCTGGCATCACCGCGACGGGCGGATCGCTGCTGCTCTCGATCTGGGTGGCCCTGACCGTTGGGGGCTTCACCGGGAGTAGTACGTCCTACAACGAGTTCATCTACACGTGGGTCGCGGGCGTCGAGTCGATCCAGCTTCGCTTCGGACTGTTGATCGACCCGCTGTCCGCACTCATGCTGTTGATCGTCTGTCTGATCGCGTTCCTCGTCCACATCTTCTCGCTCGGGTACATGAACGACGAGGGCGAGACGGGCCTGCCCCGCTACTACGCTGGCCTCGGACTGTTCACGGCGAGCATGCTCGGGTTCGTCGTCGCCAACAACCTGCTGATGGCGTTCATGTTCTTCGAACTGGTGGGCCTGTGTTCGTACCTGCTCATCGGCTTCTGGTTCCGCGAGGACGGCCCGCCGTCGGCCGCGAAGAAGGCGTTCCTGGTCACCCGCTTCGGTGACTACTTCTTCCTCATCGGTGTCGTCGGGATCTTCGCGACGTTCGGGACCGGCCTCTTCGCCCCGATTACCCAGAACGGCGAGATCGTGGCACAGAGCTTCCCGGCGCTGGCCGAACACGCCATCGTCGACGGCGAGACCGGCCCCATCTCGATGCTCGACACCGTCGGACTCGGCCCGCAGGCCTGGTTCACGGTGCTTGGCCTGCTCGTGCTGGGCGGTGTCATCGGGAAGTCCGCGCAGTTCCCGCTGCACACGTGGCTGCCCGACGCGATGGAAGGCCCGACCCCGGTTTCGGCGCTCATCCACGCGGCGACGATGGTCGCGGCCGGTGTCTACCTGGTCGCACGGATGTACGGCTTCTACGCTATCTCGCCGACGGCGCTCGCAGTCATCGCGCTGATCGGTGGCTTCACCGCGCTGTTCGCGGCGACGATGGGCCTCGTGAAACAGGAGATCAAGCAGGTCCTCGCGTACTCGACGATCTCACAGTACGGCTACATGATGCTCGCGCTGGGCTCCGGTGGGTACATCGCCGCCGTCTTCCACCTCACGACCCACGCCGTCTTCAAGGCCCTGCTGTTCCTGGGTGCCGGGTCGGTCATCATCGCCATGCACCACAACGAGAACATGTGGGACATGGGCGGCCTGAAAGACCGGATGCCCGTGACCTACTGGACGTTCCTCTCGGGGTCGCTGGCGCTTGCCGGTATCGTCCCCTTCGCCGGCTTCTGGTCGAAAGACGAAGTGCTGTACGAGGCGCTCATCCACGGCTTCGGTAGTGAAGGCGGTCTCGGGACGGCCTACCTCCTCGCGTACGCGATGGGACTCCTGGCCGTCTTCTTCACCGGCTTCTACACCTTCCGGATGGTCTACCTGACCTTCCACGGGAACGCACGCAGCGACACCGCGCGTGACCCCGAACCGGTTCACTGGAACGTCAAAGGACCGCTGGCGGTGCTTGGCGTGCTGGCCGCGACGGTCGGGTTCATCAACATGAAGCCCGTCGCGGAGCTGACCGGCGCACACATCGACTTCCTGCACGCGTGGCTCCACGGCCCCGACGAGGGCGGCTGGCCGGCCCAACTCGGGACCGGACTGGTCCGCTACGAGGAACTGCTCCACGACATCGGCGGCGTCGCCGCCGGCTACCCGCTGGGCGAGACGCCGACGCTGCTCGCGTCGGCGGGCGTCTCGCTCGGCCTCGCGCTCGCCGGTGTCGGCGTCGCGACCGCGCTGTATCGCGGCCCGGACCCGGTCGAGCACACGGACAAACTGGGCGGTCTGAAGACGCTACTCATGCACAACTACTATCAGGACGAGTATCAGGTGTGGCTCGCGACCGGGTTCACCTACCCGCTGGCTCGCGCGATGGACAAGTTCGACCAGGGTGTCGTCGACGGCGTCGTCAACGGCATCTCCAGTGTCAGTCTCTTCTCTGGCAGCCGCATCCGTCGGATCCAGTCCGGCGTGGTCAGCAACTACGCCGCGCTCCTGACGCTGGGGCTCGTCCTCTTGCTTGGCTTCTTCGGCGTCGTGGGAGGGTGGTTCTGAATGTGGGTCGCTGCCCTGCTCGCGGTGACGCTGCTGGGAACCGGTCTGGTGCTCCTGTCGCCGGACCGGTACGCCGGCAAGCTCGCGGCCGGTATCAGTGTCGTCCCGGCCGCCGCGACGGTGTACATGTACTGGGTGTACCTGACCCAACACCAGGGCGCGGGCAACGCCTTGCTCTCGCCCGGTGACGTGGCCTTCAGCCAGCAGCTCCCGTGGATGGAGCTGGGCGGGTTCCAGATCGCGTACTACGTCGGGCTGGACGGCGTCAGTATGCCGTTGCTCACGCTGACGACCATCCTGACCACGCTCGCGATCGTCTCCGCGTGGACGCCCATCGACGAGCGCCAGTCGCAGTTCTACGGACTGATGCTCCTGATGGAGGCGAGCCTCATCGGCGTGTTCACGGCGCTCGACTTCTTCCTCTGGTTCGTCTTCTGGGAGGGCGTGCTCATCCCGATGTACCTGCTGATCGGCATCTGGGGCGGCCCCCGGCGCAAGTACGCCGCGATCAAGTTCTTCGTCTACACGAACGTGGCCTCGCTGATCATGTTCACCGGGCTGTTCGCCCTGATCTTCAGCACTGATCTGACCTCGCTGGCCCTGCCGGCGATGGCCGAGGCCTTCCGGTCGGCGACGGGACTGCCCGAGATCGCCGGCGTCGGACTGGCGACGGTCTCTTTCGTCCTGATGTTCTTCGGCTTCGCGGTGAAGGTACCCGTCTTCCCGCTGCACACGTGGCTGCCCGACGCCCACGTCGAGGCACCGACGCCGGTGTCGGTGATGCTTGCCGGCGTCCTCCTGAAGATGGGGACCTACGCACTGCTGCGGTTCAACTTCACGATGCTCGCCGAGACCGCACGCGCGCTCGCGATCCCGCTCGCGATCGTCGGCGTCGTCAGCGTCATCTACGGTGCGATGCTCGCGCTGGCACAGCGTGACCTCAAGCGGATCGTCGCGTACTCCTCGATCTCGTCGATGGGGTACGTCATCCTGGGACTCGTGGCCTTCACCCCCCACGGGATGGGCGGGGCGACCTTCCAGATGGTCGCCCACGGGCTCATCTCCGGGCTGATGTTCATGTGTGTCGGCGTCATCTACAACACGACCCACACGCGCATGGTCGGCGACATGTCCGGGCTGGCCGATCGGATGCCCCGGACGATCGCCGTCTTCGTGGCGGCCGCCTTCGGCTACATGGGGCTGCCGCTGATGGCCGGGTTCGCCGCCGAGTTCCTCATCTTCCAGGGCGCGTTCGACGCGCCGACCCTGGGCGGCGCGGCACCGATCCTGACCAGCGCGGCGATGTTCGGCATCGTCGTCGTCGCCGGCTACCTGCTGTGGGCGATGCAACGCACCCTGTTCGGTGAGTTCGAACTCGGCACCGACTACGAGGTGACGCCGGCGGCGTTCCACGACGTTGCGCCGCTCGTGGTGTTGCTCCTGTTGGTCATCGTGCTGGGTGTCGCCCCCGACCTCTCGTACCAGATGATCCAAAACTCCCTTGTCTCCCTCGTCGGAGGTGGTGCATAGATGGTCCACCAGCTACCCCCGTGGGCAGGCCTCGCGCCAGCGTTCGCACTCGGTGTTGCGGCACTACTGCTCTTCCTGGTCGACAGCGTCGACCCGGACACGACAAACACCGAGGTCCTCGGCGGGATCTCCGTCCTCGGCGGGCTGTCGTCGCTGGCACTGGCAGTCTGGTTCATCGTCGGCGGGACCGGCATCCCCGAGAGTCAGGGTGGTCAGGGGACGCCGGTCCTGTTCAACGGTCAGTTGGTCGTCGACCAGATGGCCCTGTTCTTCATGGTCATCGTCGCAAGCGTCACGGCACTCGTGGCGCTCGCGAGTTACGACTACGTCGCCGAGCACAGCTACCAGGCCGAGTTCTACGGGCTCGTCCTGCTTGCCGCGACCGGTATGTCGGTGCTGAGCGCGGCCAACAGTCTGGCGACGGCGTTCGTCGCGCTGGAACTCATCTCGCTGCCCTCGTACGCGCTCGTCGCGTTCCTCAAGAAGAACAAGGGCAGCGTCGAAGCGAGTCTGAAGTACTTCCTCATCGGCGCGGTCTCCTCGGCGGTGCTGGCGTACGGCATCTCCCTGGTCTACGCGGCGACGGGCGTGTTCCGCTTCGACGGCGTCGCGGCCGCGATCGAAAGCGGCGTCGTCCAGACCGTCGTCGAAGGGAGCGTCCAGGCACAGAGCGGGAGTCCCGAAGTCCCGATGTCGATCCTGGGCGTGGGCATCCTCCTGATCATCGGTGGGATCGCGTTCAAGACTGCCGCGGTGCCGTTCCACTTCTGGGCACCCGAGGCATACGAGGGCGCACCCGCCCCGGTCTCGGCGTTCCTCTCGTCGGCATCGAAGGCGGCCGGCTTCGTCCTGGCGTTCCGTGCCTTCGCCGTCGCCTTCCCGATCGAGTCGCTGATCGGGGGGTCGGTCCAGGCGCTCAACTGGGTCGTCGCCTTCCAGATCCTGGCGATCGCGACGATGTTCGTCGGGAACTTCGCCGCGGCAACCCAGGAGACGGTCAAGCGGATGATGGCCTACTCCAGTGTCGGCCACGCCGGCTACGTGCTGATCGGGCTGGCCGCGCTGTCTTCCACGGGTGAAGGGCTCTCGTTCAGTATGAGCGCGGGGATGGCCCACCTGCTCGTCTACGGCTTCATGAACACCGGCGCGTTCCTGTTCATCGCGCTGGCCGAGTACTGGGGCGTCGGCCGGCGCTTCGAGGACTACAACGGTCTCGGTCAGCAGGCACCGCTTGCCTGTGCGGCGATGACGGTGTTCCTGTTCAGCCTGGCCGGCCTGCCGATCGGCGGCGGGTTCTTCTCGAAGTTCTACCTGCTCGAAGCGACCGTCAACGTCGGTGCCTACTCGCTCGCGGCCGCGCTCATCATCAACAGCGCGCTGTCGCTGTTCTACTACTCGCGGGTGGTCAAGGCCATGTGGATCGAGGAACCGACCGGCGAGCGCACCATCGAGTCGTACCCGATGGGGCTGTACACCGCGATCATCGCCGCGGCCGTCGTGACGGTGTTGCTCGTGCCCGGCTTCACGGCCGTCTCGGACCTGGCCTCGCAGGCCGTCGCGTTCCTCTAATCGCGGCGCTCGTAGACGAACACGCCGCCGTTCTCCCGTTTCTCGACGCGATCACGCGCTTCCAGTACGTCCAGATGGCCGACAGCCTCGCTCATCCCCGAGAAGTACTCCGTGGCCGGCAGGTCGCCGAACAGCGCCGTCATCACCTCGACGGGCGTCGTCACGCCTTCGTCGACGATCGCCGCGACTTCGTCGGTCCGCTGTTCGTGGGCGTCGAGAATCTCGTCGATCCGTTCTCTGGGAGCGTCGACCGGTTCCCGGTGGCCGGTGAGAAACCGGTCGTGGCCCTGCTCGCGGAGCCAGTGCAGCGAGTCGTTGAACGCCGGCAGCACACGCGGCCGTGACTCCCCTGGCTCCGTGGGGGGCTGCAGGAACGGGTTGGGCGTGATGTCCGCGAGCACGTTGTCGCCGACCAGCGCCTCGCGCCGGCCGTCGGTGTCGTACGAGAAGAGTATCTCGCCGACCGAGTGGCCGGCGACGGTATCGACCGTCAGCGGTTCGTCGTCGACCGTGACGGTATCGCCCGCGGCCAGCGTCCGATCGGCCTCGACGCTCTGTGCGTAGGCCAGAAACGCCTCCGGGAGTTGTGTCACCGTCTCCGCGGTCTCCCGTGAGGTGCCACACCGCTCGAAGAAGTCGACGAAGTATGACTGCTCGTACTCTAGCCGAGCCGCGAACTCGGCCATGATCGGTTCCGCGTCGACGCTCGCGAGGACGTTCGCCCCCGCCGTCCGGAACCGCTTTGCGAGGCCGAAGTGATCCGGGTGTGGGTGTGTCACGAGGACCTGTTCGATGTCGCCCGGCGCGAGCCCGCGGGCCTCCAGCGCTTCGAGGAGCCGCGACCAGGCCTCTTCGCTGTCCGGCCCCGGATCGACGACGGTTCGCCCGGCGATGTAGGCGTTGACCGCGCCGATCTGGAACGGCGTCGGGATCGAGATACGCGTGAACATACTCCGCCCGTTGTGTACGCGGGTGGATAACGGTTCGTCCCCCGGAACCGCAAGCGCGTGGGCACAAAGGATTTATTCGTTGTCTCCGTAGGGACAGATATGAACAAGCACTTCGAAGACGCACGGTACTACCTCAAGCGCGCCGGCGAAACCGCGACCAGGGGCGTCAAGGAGGAGCTTGAACCGGTCGAAGAACGGTTCCGCGAGCTCACCGGCAACGAGAAAGAGCCCGAGCCCGGTCGGCTCGACAAGGTCAAAACCGACCTGAAAGACCTCCAGCAGCGAGCAGAGGGCGACGCCGAGCAGGCGATCAAGGACGCCCGCGAGAAGATCGGCGACTACCGCCAGAGCGAGCAGTCCGAAGCCTGAGCCGACCCGGAGAGATAACGCTTAAGTCCGGTCGTCAGGTAGCAGAAGCTACCGGGTTGGTGATCTAGTCCGGTTATGATACCTCCTTCACACGGAGGATGTCGGCGGTTCGAATCCGCCCCAACCCATCCTGCGACGAACGGACGTGAGGAGCGGATGGTTCACCAGGATTCGAACCATGGAAGGCGCGCACAGTGGAGCGAGCACGTCTTCCTTCGGTTCGAATCCGCCCCAACCCATTCTTGCGACGAACGAATGTGAGGAGCAGAATGGTCCGGTTGACTCTCCTGTGTGGACGACAGGGAGTCTTTCCTCGGTGAGAATCCACCCGAACTCGTTTTCGCCCGACAGAGCCACCGCTCGTAGGCGACGGGCACAACGTGTAATCGACTGGCGAACACCGAGTGTAGCATGGCCGACGAGCCACTTCACGAGCGGATGGAACAGTACGAGCGGCTGGCGACGGAGGCGAACGAGCGGGCCCGCGAGCGCGATCGGGTCGCCACCGACGTGAGCGACCGGCTCGCGGCGGCCATCTCCACGGCCGCCGAGGAGACTGGCGTGACTATCGAACCGGGCACGCGTTCCGGGGACGGGCACCGATTCAACGTCACGGCCAGACTCGACAGTGCGGCACTCGTGGCGGCTGCGACACGAACGCTGCCCGACGGGTTCGTCGTCTCACACGTCAACGACGACGGCTCACTCGACGTGGAGTGGACGGGCACGCGCGAGACGCCGTCCAAACGGGAACACGGCGCGATCCTGAAAGCGATCGTGGCCGAGGAGACGGTCCTCGACGAGGACGGCTTCGTCGAGAGTGTCCCGACACGCGCGCGGGTGACCGACCGGGCCGTGGAGTTGGGACTCGACCGGAGCGACGCCGACGACCGCCTCGCGCGACTGGCGACGCTGGATGTCGTCGATCTGGCAGACGGCAGCGTCTACCCCGACGAGAACTTCTCGCGGTACTGAGGGGGGTGTCGCTGCTGTCGCCTTCAGCCCCCCAGTCGTTCGGTCCGAGAGTCACACCGACTCGACGAACATCGCGTCAGCGGAGGTCCCGCCCTCGTTGAACGACAGCACCTTCGCGCGGATCACGTCGCCGGTCGAGAGACCCGAGGGAACGTCTTCGACGAAGAGCACGAACCCCTCGACCTTCCCGACGGCGACCTGCTCGCCGGAGTGGTGTGTCGAGAACTCGGTCACGCCGAACTCGTAGGTCGAGCCGACCTCGACCGGCGGTTCGCGCTCCTGTGCGGCCTCGTGGGCTCGCTTCGACGACCGCCTGTCGGACGACCGATAGCGCAAGATCGCATACGTCCCGCCGAGGCCGGCGGCACCGCCAGCCACGGCGGCGAGGACGAGCAGTTCCATAGCGGTGTCTCGGCGCCGAGCCCCTTAGGTCCGGGCACTCGACGCCCGGTCAGGTGTCGTCGGCTTCGCCGTCTTCCTCCTGCGTCTCGCTTCCGTCGTCCTCCTCGTACTTCTCCATGGCGGCGGCGAAGCTCTCGACGGCTAACTCGCGGGTTTCCCGCAGGTCCTCGATGGGGGTCGGCGTCGCGTCGACGCGCAGGTCCTCGTCGTAGGGCTCGTGGTCGCGGTCCTCGGTCGTGGCGACCTGGAGCGCCGCCGACTGGACTTCGAGGTCGGTGCGCTTGTCCCCGCCCTCGGCGTGGCCGGCCGCGAGCGCGTCGACGAGTCGCTTCGACAGCGGCTCCGAACGGTCGCTCTCGGCGTACGCCTCGATGGTCGCATCGAGGACGGCCGGCCCGGTCAGCAGGTTCCCGGCGACGGTCACCCCCTCCCGCTCGCGGTGGCCGAACCACTCGCCACAGTCCGCACCGGAGAACGTGAACTCCCCGTCGCTGTCGACGCCGTGGAGCTGTCTGACGGCGCTGTCCTCGTCGGCGGCGAGCAACGCTTCTAGGGCGTCCTCGACGGCGAGGCCGTCGGCGAGGTAGGCGACGCCCTTTCGCCCGAGGTCGACGTTGACGCGGGCCTGTGTGGCGACCGCGCCGTGGTCGGTGGCGAACGGACACAGCGTCCCGACAGCGGCCAGGCGCGTGGTGACGGCGACGCCGTAGCGGGTCTGGTCGACGCCGTCCTCGTCCGCGTAGTGTTCGCGGACACAGATGCTGAAGGTCACACCGGCGAGAGGGACCGGACGCTCGAAAACCCGGCGGTCACGCTCACTCGGGCCGCGGCGTCGGGAGCGAGCGGTGGCGCCGCGGCGGGACGAGGAAGTACCCCCGCCGGCGGACGAAGATGTACTCCAGGATGCCGTTGTTGACTCGCTGGCGGACCGCCGGAGTCTCCGCCGGGATGTCGCTGCCGTTCATCGCCTCCCGGACGGCCTCGAAGTCGGAGATACGTTGCTGGAGGGTCGGGAAGTGGAGGCTCGCCACCTTCTGGTCGGAGCCGATGTCGTCGGTCGACTCGAAGTGCCGGCGGAGGAGTTTGACGTTGCCGTCCTCGTCGCGGTTGCCGCGGGCGGCCTTCTGTGCGTGGCCGACGCGGCCGTACTCCCGGGCCTGGTCGACGATGTCGTCGACGTACTGGTCGATCTCGCTGTTGGCCCCGAGATTGTCGCCGATCCCCTCGACGAGGTCGTTCTCCGCGTGGGCCGGCGAGAACATCTCCATGACCTGCTCGCGGCGGTCCTGTTCGCCGTACCAGTCGCCCAGGCGCTGACGGAGGTTCGCGACGGCCTTGGTCGTCCCGCCGGCGAACGGCCCCGAGTCCAGCGTGACGTAGTCCTCGGTCGCCTGGTTCCCGACGAAGCCGGCCTTGAACCCCATGAACAGCGGCGATTCCTCGGGAACGGGGTTCCCGTCGGGGATCCCCGCGGCGTCCTGGTGCTGTGCCGGGAGGCCGGCCCCGACGAACCCGGTCCGGCGGGAGTCGACGGTCACTACGTCGGTGAGCCGGGCGGTGACATCCTCGCCGTTGACGGTCGCGCGGTCGCCGGTCAGCCCTTCCTCGGCTTCGAGCACTACGTCGGGGTTGTCGCTGGCGAGGTGGACCACGGCGTCCTGGGTGTCGAAGGTTGGCGTCTCGAACCCCGAGAGCGCGCGCGGTTCGGGGAGGTCCAGATCCGCGGGGAGCGACTCGTCGAACCGGTCGAAGTACGACCGGGAGTACGCGACGCTGAACACCAGCCCATCGTTGCTCCACTCGTAGGCCCGGTCCAGCGTCGTCAGCGCGTCCGCGACGGTCGCCCGCGCGTCCTCGCCGGGCGGCCCGTCGGCGTCGAGGTCGACGTAGAGGAGGAGCTGGTGTTCCGGCAGCAGCGAGTTCCCGTGCTCGTCGTGACGGATGTGCTCGCGCCAGGCGTGTTGGCGGGCGGGTTTCGTGTCGGGATCGCCGGTCGGCACCGGCTCGTCCCGAAACCGGCCGAGACACGCCGAGAGCGCGCTCGCCCCACCGACGGCGACCGCGGCTTTGCAGAACTGACGGCGCGAGAGCCCGTCGTCCAGCGGCTGCATGGGCATGGGTTGGTGGCGGGCGTGTAAGCGCGTTGCGGTCGGCTACAGCCCCAGGATGTCACGGAGGCCGCCACCGCCGCCGTCGGACGTGTCGGCTCCGGCCGCGCGGTCACCCGGTAGTTCCCGGGCGAGTTCGGCGACCTCCTGCTCGCCGAACCGGTCGTCCTCGCGTGCGTCCTCGATCCAGCCGGCCCACTCCTCGTCGGTCAACAGGCCCCGAGAGTCGGTTCCCCACTGGTCGACCAGCGCTTCGCGGTCCTGGAAGGGGATGTCCATCCCGCTGTCGCCCCAGTAGAGAGGGGAGAGCTCGAAGTCGTACTTCTCGTGGTCGAGCCAGACGAGCCGGTACGGATAGCCGTTGTAGAGGAAGACATCGTCGGGTCCGACGCGGTCGCCGGTCGGGAGTTCGAGCCACTTGGACATACCGACGGGTAGGCGGGCGAGACAGTTCAGGGTTGTGTCCAGTCGAAAACGGGATGCGGGACGGGTCCACACTGGGACGCCGGCGTCAGTATTCGTGGAGTGGTCGCTTGCGGATCTTGGACCGCAACTCGGCCAGCGAGGGGTCGTCGTCGCCGACGAACTGCTGACAGACAGCGTGGACTTCCTGGCGGGTGATCTTGACGTTGCCCTCCTCGATCACGTCCGCCGGTCGGTCACGGAGTTCACGGATCGTCCCGACGGCCAGCAAGAACGGGATCGCCCACGCGGAGAGGCGGTTCCCCCGCGTCTCGGGCATGGCGTCGAGCCAGTTCTGGGCGCCGTCGAGGTATCCCTCGGCGCGTTCGGTGACGGCTTCGATGACCGGGACCAGCGCGGCGGTGTGACCCGTGTCGCCGACATCACCGTGGTCGAGGCCCTGTTCGTTCAGCAGTTCCAGCGGGAGGTAGACGTTGTTCTCTTCCTCCATGTCCGTCGCGGCGTCCTTGGCGACGTTGACCAACTGGAGCAACAGCGCGAAAGAGCGCGCGTTGGCCTCCATCTGTTCGACCTGTTCGTCGCTGGCTTCGTGTGAGACCAGGCCCGTCACGAGCGTCCCGACGGTACCGGCGGCGTACCAGCAGTACTCTTCGAGTTCTTCGAGGGTCTGGATACGGAGCCCGCCTTCCTCGGCGTAGCGGTCGACGAACATCGCCATCCCGTCGACGAGTTCCCGGACCGGCCCGCGGATCGTCTCCGGCGAGCGACCGTCGAGGCCTCTGAACACGTCGACCACCCGGCCGGCGTTGTCGACGACCCGCCAGTCGTCGTTTTTCGACTCCGGGATCCACTCGTCGACGGCCTCCCGAAAGGTCCGAATGGTCGTGTCGGTCTCGGGATCAAGGACGCGACTGTACGTCCGGAGGAGCTCGGCCTGCACGGCTGGGGGGACGTGACCGGCGTCCTCGATCGTGTCCGCGACGCGGCAGAGGAGGTATCCGACACAGATATCGCGTGCCATCGGCTCTTCGAGTTCGGCGATCGTGAGACTGAACGTTCGCGATACCCGATGGACGGCGTCGTAACACCACTCGATGTCTTCCTGTGACGACCGGTCAGTGTGGTTCTGAGACATTCCCGACATCCGCGGTAGGGCATACTGTGATAAAAATGGGGCGGCTATCGATTCCGCTCGGGGCGGAGCGCCACGCATAAGCAGTGGTACTCCCTAGCGAGGGTATGCACACGGCCCACCGGCCGGTGACCGACCGATGAACGAAAGCATCGCGCTCGGCGCGACCATCGCCGCCGTCATCATCGTCCCCGGACTGGCGAACGGCTTTCTCAGCACACTCGGGTATCCGGCTGTCGGGAGCCTCGTCTGGGCGCTCGGCTACGGCCTCGGCGTCGTCCTCATCTGGTACGAGTGGATCCGTCCGCTGGATATCACCGGCCCCGAGGGCGTCGGCCTCTCCGAAGAGGAATCGTCACGCGATCGGTCCTGAGCGAACAGAAACAAACATACTACAGCAGTAGTAGTCATCCAGAACTGTTAACCCGCTTGTCGAGACACACACGTGTATGACAGATCAGTCGCTCGGCGAGGGCGCACCCGGATACGGGGCCCGCGCCGGCTGGAGCCGTGAGCAGGCGGCAGGGATCGAACGAACCCACGACACCGTCGCACCCATCGTCTACCCCCCCGAGGACGACCAGATCCCGGAGGTCCACATCTGGGACACGTGGTTCCTGCGCAACCGGGACGGCACCCTGGCCGAGGTCGAGGGCTACCGCGTCTGTTTCTCGCTGACCGCGCCCTCGGAGCTGCTGCCGGGCAAGCGCCACGACGTTGCGACGATCCGGTGTTTCTACTCCGCGGACGGGAAGCACTGGCACAACGCCGGCCCCGTCTTCGAGGACGCGCTGGGCCAGCGACAGTGGGCCGGTTCGGCGCTGTACGACGACGACGGCTCCGTCTATCTGTTCTACACCGCGGCCGGCGAGGAGGGCGCCGAGGATCTCACGTACGGCCAGCGCATCGTCGGCGCCGGCGGCGGCAGCATCCACACCGACGACGGGTTCGAACTCCGTGGCCCCTGGACCCATCACGAACTGCTCCGGCCCGACGGCGAGCGCTACGAGCGCGAGGATCAGTCCCGCGCGATGATCTACACGTTCCGCGACCCGTGGTTCTTCGAGGACCCCGAGACGGGCGAGACGTGGCTCCTCTTCGAGGCCAACACGCCGGTCCCGGAGGGCAGCGACGCCTGCGGCGGCGACGCCGAACTCCAGGGGTTCAACGGCAGCGTCGGCATCGCCCGCTCGCCCACCGGCGACCCCCTGGAGTGGGAACTCGAAGACCCGCTGCTCGACGCCGTCGGGGTCAACCAGGAACTCGAACGGCCACACATCGTCTACCGTGACGGCCTGTACTACCTGTTTCTCTCCAGCCACCTCCACACGTTCGCGCCCGGACTCGACGGCTTCGACGCGCTGTATGGCTTCGTCGCCGAGGAACTGCGCGGCGACTACGTCCCGCTGAACGAGTCGGGGCTGGTCGTGACCAACCCCGCGAACGCCCCCTTCCAGTCGTACTCCTGGATGGCTTTCCCTCACGGCGACGAGGTGCTCGTCCAGAGCTTCTTCAACTACTACGAGTTCGCCGGCGAGACCCTGGACGAGATCGCCCACCTCCCCGAATCCGAACAGATGCGCCGCTTCGGGGGGACGCTCGGCCCGACCGTCCGCCTGGATGTCGAGGGCACCAGGACCCGGATTCTCGGGGCGCTGGGGCACTGGCACGTCCCGATGGCCGGCGACGAACTGCCGCCGACCGACCGGGAACTGATCCGGCGCGGGCGGGCCGGCGAGGGCGGCGGCTACGGACAGTAACAGCGGCCGCAACGTTTTGTCGGTCCGGCGCCTCTCCCGAGCAGACACCGCTATGCGCGGAGACGACACCACCGTTCCGGACCCCGAGCACGCGCTCGCCGTCGTCGGACACGGCGGACTGGCGCGGTTGGGTCGCGGGCTGGGACGGGCCCCAGGTGTCGCATCGCTGTCCGAGCCACCGACCGCAGACGGGGAGCGAGCGGCCGTCACGGTTTTGCTGACGGATTTCGCCGACGGAGCCGTGCCACCCGTCGAGTGGTTCGACCGGGTGACCGTCGGCGCGGGGCTCTACCTGGCTGTCGTCGCCGCTCCCGCGTCGGCGGACGCGCTGGACCCGACCGTCGCCCGGGCGGTGAGACGGCTGCGTGGGGCGGTCGACGCGACGGTCGTCCTCCGACCCGGGCACCATCGCCGCGGCGTCCGTGCGACTGTGACGACTCTCGCGGACCTGCTCGCACGTCCGGGCGTCGTCAACCTCGACCCGGCCGACGTTCGGACGGTGCTCCGGGCCGGTCCCACGGCGGCCGTCGCGACGGGTACCGGGACCGAGAACGGGGACGCTGCGAGCGACGCGGTGACGGCCGTCCAGACGGCGCTGGACGCGCCACACGCCGACGTGGGGCCGCCCGAAGCCGTCCTCGTCAACCTCGTCGGCGGACCCGGACTGTCGCTCGCCGCGGCGGTCGACGCCGTCGACGGCATCCAGCAGGCGGTGCCCGACGACGCCGTGTTGATCTGGGGGGTCGCCGTCGAGCCCTCGCTGTCGACCGTCCACGCTCAGGTCGTCGCCAGCAGCGCCAGCGCCCCGCTCTTCGAGGTGGTGCTGTCCGACGCGCGCGAGCCGACACCGGGTGAGGCCTGTCCGCGGTGTGGCGGCCACGTCGCCGCCTACACGCTGGGGGACAGCCGGACGGCCGCCTGCGAGGGCTGTGGCTACTCCGGGACGGCCAGGCGGCTCTGAGAAGGGTTCGTGACAGCGCTTCAGAACTGGGGGTGAGCCGACTACTGTGGCGGTACGCGGTCGGCGTCGGCGCGGGGCCAGGCGCCGTCCAGTTCCCACACGTCGAGCGAGGCGACCGTCGCCCGGCCTCCCTCGGCCCGTAGCGAGATGCCCGTCGCGTCCTCGCGGGTCGGATAGACCCGGCTCGTCAGGCAGTGTCGTTCGTTGGCGAACACCTCGACGACGGAGCCGTCGACGAACACGCGCAGCGACAGCGGCGAGTCGTAGGGGGTAACCCGCATCCGCTGGGTGGCGCTGGTCGCTCGCTCGTCGAGGCTGGCCGTCGAGCGGTCGACGGTGATCTCGGAGTTCCGGGCGTAGCGGATCGGCGTGTACTCCTCGCGGTCTGGCGTCTCGAGGACCGACAGCGCCAGCGCGTCGGCGTCGTCGAGCCGGACCGTCGCACGCAGTTCGAACTGCTGGCTGTCGATGTCGAGCGGCCGGCGTTCGCCGTCCAGGCGGAGCACATCGTGGCCGAGGTTCTCGCCGCGTAACGCCCGGAGTTCCGGGGCCGGCCGCTGGCAGAGCCCGCCGTCGTCGGCCAGGGTCAGTTCCCGAGGCAGCGACATCGTCCCGGACCAGCCGGCGTCCCACTGCGCGCTCACGTCTCTGGCCTCCGGGAGCCACCCCCAGGTGAGGATGCGCCCGTCGTCGAGCCACATCGACTGCGGGGCGTAGAAGTCGCCGTGGTCGAGTTTGTCCCGGCGGTGGGGGTCGAACTGACCGTCCTCGTAGGTGCCGACGAAGTAGACGACATCCTCGTAGTTCGAGATGTGCAACAGCTGCTTCTCGCCGAAGTCCAGCAGTTCCGGACACTCCCAGACCGTGCCGGCCGTGTCCCGGTCACCGGTCAGGATCGGCCCGCGGTACTCCCAGTCACGCAGGTCGTCGGACTCGTACAGCAGCGCCGCGCCGCCCCCGTCCTCGATTCCGGCGCCGATGAGCTGGTACCAGGTCCCGTCCTCGCGCCAGACACAGTGGTCCCGGAACTCCCCGTCCCAGTCCTCCGTCGAGAGGACCTGTGGCTCACGGGGCACCTCCTGGATGATCGGGTTCTCGGGGTCTTTGTCCCACGCCCGGAGGCTGTCGTCGGTAGCGGTCGCCATGCAGGGTAACTGGAGCGTCTCCCGGCCGCCCGTGTAGAGGATCGTCGGCGTGCCGTCGTCGTCGACCGCACAGCCCGACCAGCAGCCGTCCCGGTCCGGGCCGTCCGGAGAGGGCGTGAGCGCGACCGGTTCGTCCTCCCAGTGGACCAGGTCGTCGCTGACCGCGTGGCCCCAGTGGATCGTGTTGTGGAAGGGACCGGCGGGGTTGTACTGATAGAAGACGTGATACCGGCCGTTCCAGTGGATGAGGCCGTTGGGATCGTTCAGCCAGTTGGCCGGCGGCGTGAGGTGGTAGCTCGGGCGGTGTCGGTCGTCCGCGAGCCGCTCTCTGGCCAGGGTCAACGTCTCGGCGTCTTTCGGCCGGCCCAGCAGCGGCGACCGCTCACCCTCTGCCAGATGCCGGAGGGCGTTGCCGACCAGCGTCTGTCTGTTCCGCCGGCAGATGTCGTGGGTCGGATGCAGGAAGGAGACGGCCGAGCCGATGCCGATGACCTGTCCGTCGCCCGGGTGCCAGGCGATCGTCGACAGTTCCGAGACGGCGTTCGTCTCGGCCCGCGCGGTGCTCGCGAGCACGTCGCCCTGGGCCGGAACCATCCCCTCGTATCGGGTGTACGGAACCGTCACGCCCGGGCCGCGGGTGTGAACGGTCAGCGTGTCGAACTCGTCGTGGACCGGGTGGTCCTCGTAGAGGGCCTTCCACAGCGGGCCGGTCGGCTCTGAGATCTCCTCCCAGCCGCTCTCGTCCGGTCGCACGTCTTCGAAGCCGAGCGGGACGACCGCGCCCATCGCGCCCAGCGTGAGCAACAGACCGCCGCCCGATCTGACGAACGACCGCAGTGTCTCGACCGCGTCGGCCGGAAGCTCGTCGGGATCGAACTCGTCGTCGCGGTGCCACCAGAGGACATCGAACGCGTCGGGTTCGACAGTCGTGAGCGAACATCGCTTGGCCGTCCCGGCTGCCTCCGCACACCAGTCGTAGGCGGCGTCCTGCTCGCTGGAACAGGAACCGGCGTAGAGACAGCCGATCCGCAGCGATTCGACCATTGAGGGAGAGTCACTCTCTCAAATATAAAAACATTCGGTAATCGTTCGTGCTCACTTCTGCACGATTCGTCACTCGCACTACTTCTCGACGGCGGACTGGGAACTCTCGCCGGCCGTGTGGGCCGTCGTCCCGTCGGTGGTGCCCTGGTCGGGACGGGGCTCGTCGGACGGACGCCGCTCCTCGCGGTCGTCCGCAGTCAGTTCCGTGCGTGCCCGCTTGATCCGGTCCTCGACGGCGTCCAGTTCCGTCTGGAGGTGCTCGACAGCGTCGGGGTAACAGTCGCGAGCGGTCGCCAGCGCGGCCTCGAACGCCTCGCGGGCCTCGTCGAACTCGTCGAGGGCCGCGTCGTACTGGCCGGCGGCGGCGTACCAGTCCCCGGCTTCGGTCGCGTCGCTGGCGATGGTCCGTCGGGTCGCAGTGAGGTTCCGGGCGACCTCTCCGAGTCGCTCGCGGATGGCCTCGTGATCGCCGGCGAACCGTCGCTCGTCGGCTCCCCAGTCGAGTCGCATGGCGGTCCGGTACCGTTCGAGGGCGGCCTCCCAGTGGGTCGCCGCCCGAGTCGGGTCGTCCGCTGCCGCCGCGTCTTCGGCGGCCCGGTCCGCGCTCTCGATCGGTGCGGCCGAGAGCCCTTCGATGACCGTCCGCAGTCGCTCACGCTCGGACTGGACGGCCGATACGTCCGGGACGCGTTCGTGTCGCCGGGAGAGGATCGTCTCGTACTCGTCGCGAGCCTTCTCGAACGTATCGTAGGCGGCCTCGTACTCCTGAGTGCGCCACTGGTGTTCCCCCCGGTCGAGGAGTCGATGCGCGTGGCTGCGGCGGACTCGTGAATCGACCGCGACCGCCCGCTCGGACACCGTCTCGACGCGCTGGCTCATCGCCTCGGCGGCCCGCGCCGACGGGACGCCCGAAACCGTCGCCGCCGCGTCGTCGAGGCGGTCGAGCGCGGTCTGTGACGCGGCCCGTGCAGCGTCGAGGTCGCCGTCTTCCCTGTGAGAACTGGCTTCCACGAGCGCCTCTCGGACGGCCTCCAGAACCGTCTCGGCGTGGACCCAGGCCTGCGAGACAGCCTCCAGAAACGTCGTGACGGCTTCGAGTCCGTCTGTCCCGCAGTGCAGCGTCAGCGTCGCACCGCCGGTCCGCGTGATCGTCAACTGTCCGTGTCGGAACCGCGTCGTGGCGTCGACCTGCTCGATCTCTGCGTGTGGGACGGCGAACTCGTGGTCGCCCGTCCCGTCGACGCCGCCGACGAGGACCAGCAGTCGGCGGTCGGTGACGATACCGATCGTCCGGTACCCCGTCCCCGGACGTATCTCGTCGAGTTGGGTCCCCGATTCGAAACTGACCCCGTACTTCCCGTTCGTGAGGACGAACTGCGGGTTCTCACCGTCGTCCAGCGCCGCGACCGCCGGCGCGTCCTGAAGCGTGCCCGGTGACAGGAACCCACCCTGTCCCGTGCTGGTGAGGACTGCCGGAAGCTCGTCCTCAGAATTATCTAAAATGATAATCTGACCCATCGAACGTCTCTACTGGCTCTGTGTATATGATCTTCTCTTATCTATCCTGATACTCGATGGTGGTGTTTTTCGGTCAACAGCAAAAATACTACGCTGGGGGTCGTGGAATATTTCCGCGGACGGCGTCGTCGGCTCTTCGGCTGACACCTGTCTGACTGCCATTTAGGTGCCACGTTGGCGTACTACGGGGTATGTCTCGGCGAGTGGAGCGGGCCGACGACCGGTCCGGAGACCGAACTGCGCCGGCGCGCGACGAGCCGTTCGTCCGTCTCGACGTAGCCGTGTTCGAGTCGATCACCGACACGAGCGGACTCGCACAGTGTGGACAACGACCGCGTATCGAGCGCTGGCTCGACTGCTGGAGCGGCCCGTGACTTCAGCTGTTCTCGACTAACCGCTCCGCGATCCGCTGGGCGCCGACCGTCGCCGCGTCTGCCGGCTGCTCGGCCGCCGTCGCCTCGATCTCGCGGTCGAGTTCCTCGCTGAGCCGCGCCTCGAACTCGTCGACGATCCCGGGGATGCAGGCCATCCCGCCGGTGAGGACGACGGGCTGGTCGAGGGCGAGCTTGTACACCTTCATGTAGTCGTTCGCCAGTTCGGGGAGGAAGGTGTTCGCGAGTTCGTCGACGGCCTCGTCTAAGTACTCGTTGACGGCGTCCATCACCGACCGCTCGATCGTGAACTCGTGTGAGCCGCCGCCGGGCTGTTGGATGATGTCGGTAAAGGGCTCGAAGTCGACGAAGTCGGCGTGCTCTTCCTTGTACTCACGGGCGGTCTGTGTGTCGATGTTGACCCGGCCCTGAGTCTCCTCCTCGACGTAGTTGGCGATCATCCGGTCGACCTCGTTGCCGGTGACCGCGCCGGTCGTGAAGGGGGCGAGCTGTTCGCCCCGCCGGTAGGCGGAGGCTTCGAGGTTCGTCGACCCCATGTTGACCGCGACGAAGATCTCGTCGATCGCTTCCAGCGCCTCGCCGAACGCGGGGATCGACCCACACAGCGACTCGGGATAGCTCTCGACCAGTTCCGTCCCGATCGAGGAGTCCTCGATGACCGATCGGAGGTTGTCCAGCCCCGCCGGGTTGTCGATCGTCGGGATCGCGTAGACGACGCCGCTGTCCTCGGGGATGTCGTTCTCCTCGATGACTGCCTCGAAGAACGTCTTGGTCATCTCGGCACGGTCGGCGTCTTCCGGGAGCCCCGACCGGAGCATGTACTGGACGCGATCGGGGTACTCGCGGGCGGCCTCCTCGCCGTAGAGGATCTTCTCCTCGCCGGTGAGCGCGTCCTCGTAGGTCGCCATGCAGGTCAGCGTCTTGACGATCCGGTTCCCGCCGTCCCCGTCGGGGAGCGCGATGACCGTCCGCGTACTGCCGAGTTTGACCCCGACTGGCACCGTTCCGCCGTCCGCCAGGCTCTCGAACTCCGCGTCGTCCCCCGCTTCTGCGTCGTCCTCACTCATGGTCGATAGGCAGTTCTCTCCCGTCCGGTATATAACCTCACCTCAAGAATCAGACCTGATATCGGCTCAGGTCATCGCGGTCAGCTTCGCGATGTACACCAGACTCAGCATGTGGTCGTCGACATCCAGGTCGCCGTCCTCGGTGGCCGCCGACTCCTCGATCCCCAGCAGGTAATCCGAGAGGTCACTCGCCACGTCGTCGGTGATCCAGTCGACCGACTCGTAGTACGACAGCGCGCTGTCCGTGCCCTGATAGCCGGCGTGCAGCAACAGGAACTCCAGCCACTCGAACACGACGAACTCCGCCGCGTACGTCTCCGGGAGCGATTCGAGATACGGCTTCTCCAGCTCGTCGCCACCGAGAAACGGGAGTAGCTCCCGGTAGAGGCCCGACCGGAACGAGTCGCCGGTGACACTCTCGCCGTCGCCCTCGTCGAGGCCGATGTCGGCCAGCGTCGACGGGTCCGGAACCTCCTCGTCACCGATCCCGCCGTCCTGATCGCCGCGCTTGCGGGCCAACTCCCGCAGTTCGTCCAGATCGTAGTCGCGCGGATTGATGGTCATTGGACACACGTTTCAGCTACTGAGACATAAAAGTTCCACCCTGTCTGACTGCCGTCAGACGCCGTTTCGGACCTGCTACGCCGGAAATACGCCGTCGTCCCCGAGTTCCGCCGTTGATAATCGGGGGCGTATTTTTATAGTGGCCCGGCGACGAGTTCCCGCCACTTCGAGATGACGAGAGCAGCAGCGGACGGCCCGGCGCGTGTCTGCGTGACCAACGCCAAAGGCGGGACCGGCAAGACGACCATCGCGATCAACGTCGCCGGAGCCCTGAACGACAGGGGTCGGGATGTCCTGTTCGTGGACCTCGATCCACAGGGCAACGCCACGGAGGGGCTCGGCCTGGTCGACGAGTACGACGCCGAGCCGCCCACACTGTTCGACGCGCTCACCGACGACCCGTCGCTGCTGTCGGACCTGATCGTCGAACACGAGGAGATGGACGTGGTGCCGTCGAGTATCGACATGCTCCAGGCCGAGCACGAACTCACCATCGCCGACCTGATCGCGCGGGTCCGGACGCAGGGCCGGAGCGTCGACCCGGAGACGCTGGCCTCCTTCGCGATCAACGTCTCGCCGTCGATGGTCACGGGGAGTCACGCCCTGGACACGCTCGATCGTGCGCTGGCGACGGTCTCCGACTACGACTACGTCGTCATCGACTCCCCGCCCTTCTACGGGAAACTGACAGACACCGGGGTCTTCGCCGCACAGCACATCCTCGTTCCGGCGCTGACCGAGGCCACTTCCGAGCGCGCCATCGAACTGCTGATGGACCAGATGGCGGCGATGGAACGCCAGACCGGCATCGCCGTCGAGATGCTCGGCGTCGTCGCCAACCGGGTCGAGACGACCGCCGAGGACGAGACGATGCTGGAGTGGTTCAACATGGCCTTCCCGGACAGCCCCGTCTGGGAGGTCCGGAAACGGGTGGCGCTCCAGCGGGCGTTCAGCGCCGGCCGATCGGTGTTCACGGCCGAGGAGAGCTGTGACATGGCGGCGGTGTTCGAGGAGGTCGCCGCCGAACTCGACAGGACGTTCGGATACACAGAGGTGACAGCATGAGTGACGACGACCGCATGGACCGCGCCGAACGCATCCGGAAGATGCGCGAAGGGGACCGGGAGACAGACACCGACGACGGGACCGAGTCGAAGACGACCACCGAGTCGACGACGGACACCTCGTCGGAGGGCGACACGGCGGAGCCGACAGACGAAGCCGACGTGACAATGCCGGACGAACCGGCGTCGACGGGTGCCGAGCCGACGACCGACTCCGAGGCGTGGTTCGACGAGGAGTCGGGGACCGGCGACGACGGGGAGACAGCGGACACTGATACCGACGGCTCTCAGTCCGCCGAGGACGCGCTCTCGGCCGCCGAACGGGCCGCACAGTCGGCGGCACAGCTCTCGGGCGGGGACGCGGCCACGCCTGGGGGCGACCAGCCCGGCGATATCTCCGCGACGGCGACGGCGATGCAGGGGCCGACCGGCGTCGAACTGCCCGACCAGCAACTGCTGGAGGAGGCCATGACCGGCACCGGCACGTCCAGGGCCGAGGGCGGCGCGCGGGCCGCCGCCGTCGGTGAGGAGACGAGCCAGAGCGAAGAACTGGTCCGGGTGCTGGAGTTCGCCCTCTCGGGGGAACACTACTGCCTGGACATCGAGTACGTCGAGGAGATCGTCAAGCGGGACACGATCACCCGGGTCCCGAACACGCCCGACTACGTCGAGGGCGTGGTCGACCTCCGCGGGCAGATCACGACGATCCTCGACCCGACGGCGATGATGGATGTCGACGACGCGGGGTCACAGGACCTCATCGTCGTCTTCGACCCCGACATGTCCGAGGATCAGGGCGCGATCGGCTGGGTCGTCGACGAGGTCCGCCAGGTCGCGCCGATCACCGAGGACCAGATCAACGACCCACCGGTCGACGCCGAGTACATCAACGGCGTCGTCGACCGTGAGGATCAGGACCAGTTCGTCATCTGGATCGAACCCGACGACGCGCTCGAACAGGCCACCCTCGACGACGGGGACTGAGCCGCCTCACTCCTCGTCGAGCACCGCGTCGTCCAGTTCGCTCTCCGCGACCGCCACGTCGAGTTCTTCTCGAACGAGGTCGACGGCGTTCTCGACGGCCCCGACACTCCCCAGGTAGCCGGCGCCGACGGTCGTCTTCAGCGCCAGCGCCGGGCGGCCGGTCAGCACCGTCGGACCGACCTTCGCGACAGCGTCGTCGCCGACCGACACGAGCCATCCGGGTACGTCGAACGAGTAACGGGTGAGTCGCGGTTCGAACCCGCCGCGGCCGTCACGCAGGTGATCGACCAGCGCCGCGATGTTGCTCCCGGCGACGCGGGCTTCACGGATCGCGGCGCTCGCACTGGCCGGCACTGCCTCGCCGTCGCTGTCGACGACGCGGGCGGCGTCGCCGACGGCGAAGGTCCGCTCCCCCAGTCGGAGGTCCGCCCTGACGACCGGGCGCTCGTCGCGCATCGCCTCGGTCCCGGTGATCCCGCCGGTCCAGACGAGCTGGTCGTAGGCGATCGTCTCGCCGCTCGCGAGCGTCAGTGTGTCCTCGTCGGCCTGTCTCACCGAGTCGCCCGTCCGGACGGTCACGCCGGCGTCGAGGAGCGCCTCGTGGACGGCGCTCTGGAACGACTCGGGGAACGTCGGCGCGACCTCGGACTCCTGTTCCAGCAGGAGTACCTCGGTGTCCGCGTCCTCCTCGTCGCGGAGCGCGGCCAGTTCGCCGGCCACCTGGATCCCCGAGAGGCCAGCGCCGCCGACGACGACCCGGCCCCCAGACAGCGCCAGGAACGCCTCGCGGACCTCGCGGGCGTGGTCGAGTCGCTTCAGCGGCGTCGCGTGGGCACGGACCCCCGGGAGGTCGTAGAAGGCCGTGCGGGCGCCCAGACACACCGCGCCCACGTCGTAGGACAGCGTCTCCTCGCCGTCCAGCGTCGCCGTCCCGGCGTCGGGATCGACCGCGGTGACCGACGCCTGACGGACCGCACAGTCCAGCACCGCGTCGAGGTCGACCGAGATCTCGTCGGCCAGCGACGGTCGCCGAACGACCCGGTGGAGTTCGTGCTGGACGACGTGACTGTCGCTCTCGTCGACGACCACCAACTCGGCGTCGTCTGGGAGGGTCCGTTCGAGTTTCCGGGCGAGTGTCAGGCCGGCGTAACCAGCGCCGAGTACGGCGACGCGCATGGGCGGCGGTTGGGGCCCGACGCCCATAACCCCTCGCTCAGAACAGCGCGGCGTCGGAATCCAGCACTCGGGCAGGGCCGCCCACGTCCCAGACGCGCGTGTCGACGCCACAGTCCGCGACGGCGGCCTCGACCTCGTCGACGTACTCGGCGGTGGTGTTGACGTAGACGCTCGCGCCGGTGTCGACCGAGAAGTAGACGGGAAGGTCCCGTTCGGCGCGCAGTTCCCGGACGGTGTTGAAGATCTCGATGGTCCGGGGCTGCCAGTACACCCAGCCCGCCGGCCCGGTCATCGTCGTCGCCGCCAGCGACAGCGAGTCGTGTTCGGCCAGTTCGAACGCCCGGCCGAAGTCGGCGTCGTAGAGCGCGTCACGCATGTCCGAGATCTGGCTGTGGATGTGGGCCATCCGCCCCTCGAACATGTGGCTCTCGGCGGCCTCCCGGTGGGCGGCCTCGGTCTCCTTGTAGGAGGGGACCATCCCGGCGACGATCCGGAGGTCGTCCGCCAGATCGGTATCGATGCGTTCGCTCCGGCAGTCCTGGTCGTTCATCCCCGTCCGCAGGTGCGAGAACGCGCCCGTGACCGCCCGGGCGGCCGAAGAGGAGCCCCGCCGGGCGACCGTCGAGATCTCGGGGCGAGTCATGTCGAGGCCGGCGGCCTCGACCAGTGCCGTCGCCGCCGCGGCGAACCCCGACGACGAGGAGCCAAAGCCGATGTTCGTCGGGAAGTTGTTCGCCGACTCGAAGCGGACGCCGTGGTCGATGCCCGCGAGCTCGCGGACGTGGTCGACGACGGCGTCGATCCGCTCGGCGCCCCGGCCCTCGACCGGTTCGCCGTCGATGACGTAGCTGTCCTCGCTCCGGTCGGGGTCGAACTCGGCGGTCGTCTTCGAGTGACTGGGCGCCGTACAGACGGAGATGCTGTCGTGATAGGGGAGCCGAAGCTCCTCGTCGCGCATCCCGTGGTACTTGACCAGCCCCTGGATCGGATGGGCCTTCGCGGTCGCTTTCATACCTCACCCTTCCGGGCCGGTCACTTTGCTATTGCGAACCGTTTCCGGTCAGTCCAGTTCCTCGATCTCCGCGTCGGGCGCGTTCGTCTTCACGCTCCGAATCCCCTGTTTGGCCTTGTCCTTGCTGGCGTAGCCCTCGCCGCTGTCGGCGATGATGTTTCCGTTGTCGTGTCGGAGCCGCCACCGCCAGTCGTCGGCCGAGTCGACGTAGAGTTCGAAGGTCGCTCCCATCGATACCGAGTGACACACTCCGTGGGCACGTGAAACTGTGGGCCACGGCGCCCCGCTCGGAGCCGAAGCCACGAGCTAACGTGACCGTTAGACGGGCGATAACGATTACCTCACTATCGGTACGGGCAGTATGCGTTGTCACCGGTGTGGCGTCGATACCACCGTCGAGAAACACACGGTCGACGGGTTCGAAGGGTATCTCTGTCCGGAGTGTCTGATCGCCTGGGAACGGCTCGTCGACTGAGTTCAGTACTCGGGGTTCTCCTCCCGGACACCCTCGCGCTTGTTGACCAGGCGCGCGAGGGTAAACAGCGCGTCAGAGAGCCGGTTGAGGTAGACGATGGCCGTCTCGTTGACGCCGGCCTCCTCCGCGGCCAGCGAGACGGACCGGCGCTCGGCACGACGACAGACCGCCCGCGCGTGGTGGAGTTTCGCCCCCGGTTCCGATCCCGACGGGAGGATGAACGACTCCAGGGGATCCAGTTCGTCGTTGGCCTCGTCGATGATCGCCTCGATCTCGTCGACGTGGCTCTGGACGAGTCGCGGGTCGCCCTCCTCCGGTTTGGGGTTCGCGAAGTCGGCCTGGACGATGTGGAGGTGGTTCTGGACCGCTCGGAGCTTCGCGTCGATGTCGTCGTAGCCGGTCGGTCGGACGACGCCGACCAGCGCGTTCACCTCGTCGACGGTGCCGTAGGCCTCGATGCGGCGGCTGTCCTTCGAGACACGCTCCATGTTCCGGAGGTCGGTCTGGCCCTGGTCGCCGCGCCCGGTGTAGATCGTCATAGTCGGGACTGAGGAGGCCACGGTCTTATAGGCGCGGTCGCTTCACAGCCGCCGCTCGACCTCCGCGAGGACAGACGGCGGGAGGTCGAGTCCCGCGAGGAACGCCTCGCGCTGGTCCGGATCGCCGTGGCCCGCGACGAACCCGTTGAGGCGGGCGGCGACTGTCGAGTCGACCAGCGCCTCGCCGTAGTGGTCGAGGAGTTCGTCGCCCAGGACCGGCGTCGACCGGAGCTCGTACTTCTGGTGGGAGTCCTCGGCCAGTGTGAACTCGCCGAGTGTTTCGATGGGTGTCTGGACGGACTTGCCGGTCCGGTCGGCCAGCGCGTCCCGGGACCGTTCGGCGGCCGCC